>NZ_DJTL01000037.1:0-67962 GCF_002439205.1 Exiguobacterium sp. UBA6309
CCCCGATCAAGCCGACTGTTGCAATCGTTAAGTTAAGGATGAGTGAACCGAGTGCTTCCGGCAGAAGGAAGCGGAAAATCGTTTGGAATGGCGTCGCCCCCATCGCTTCTGCTGCCTCAAGGACACCTTTGTCGACTTCAAGTAAGGAACTCTCGATCAGCCGTGCCATATACGGGGCGGCATAAAAGACGAGTGGAACGATGGCGGCTTCTGTTCCGATCGACGTCTGGACGATCAACCGTGTCAACGGGATGATCGCAACAAGTAAGATGATGAACGGAATCGAGCGGAAAATATTGACGATACTGTTGAAGAACGTGAACAACGGAACATTTTCAAGTAACGCTCCTTTTCGCGTGACGACAAGCAGGATACCGAGTGGTAAGCCGATCAAGGTCGAGAACAAGAGCGAAACGGATACCATCGTCATCGTCTGCAAGAATGCTGTCCAGATATCACTGTAGTTAACTAGCATCAGCGAGCACCTCCTCAACGGTTACCTGCGCCTGATCGATGTACTGTAACGTTCGTTTCACTTCTGTCGTCTCACCGATCAGTTCAACGAGTAATGTGCCGAACGGCGTATCCTGCAACTCCGTGATGCTACCGTGCAGGATATTGACATCGACGTCGAAGCGTTTTGCGACTTGCGATAAGAGTGGTTGTCCGGTGTGATGTCCAAGGAAGTGAATCTTATAGATTGGATTCGCATTCCGGGACTCGATCAACTGACGAATCGACGCTGGAATCTCGTCATGCATGACGGAGCGAACGAAATTTTTCGCTGTCTCAGTCTGCGGGTTTGAAAAGACATCAAAGACCGTTCCTGACTCGATCAACTTTCCAGCTTCAATGACGGCGACCCGGTCGCAAATCTCCCGGATGACGCCCATCTCGTGGGTGATCAAGAGAATCGTTATCCCGTACTCGGCATTGATCCGTTTTAATAACTGAAGAATATGATGTGTCGTTTGGGGATCAAGTGCTGACGTCGCTTCGTCACATAAAAGGACGGAAGGTTGCGTCGCGAGTGCCCGGGCGATACCAACGCGCTGTTTCTGCCCACCCGACAATTGATCCGGATAATGATCTGCTTTGTCCGCGAGATCGACGAATTCGAGTAACTCCGTCACCCGGCGGCGAATTTCGTCTTTCTTGACGCCTGCGAGAACGAGTGGTTTCGCGACATTCGTAAAGACCGTGTTCGCATTCAACAGATTGAAGTGCTGAAAGATCATCCCGATCCGTTGTTTTGCTTGGCGTAACTTTTTCGGAGACAGTTGCGTTAAATCTTCCCCATCGACCGTCACCGTTCCTGACGTCGGTCGTTCTAACAGATTGACGCAGCGGAGCAGTGAACTTTTTCCGGCACCGCTAAAACCGATGACCCCAAAGATTTCACCTTTTTCGATCGTCAGGTCGACACCGTCGAGCGCTGCAATCGTCTGATCTTTCGTGACGTACGTTTTTTTGACTTGATGAAATGCAATCATTCCGTTTTCCCCCTTCGTTCAACAAAAAAGGCCCCTTCTTGAGAAACAAGAAGAGACCTGGATCCGCACAGTGGCAGAATCCACTCCACTCATCTCTCAGACATCTGTCTGATGGAATTGGCACAGTGCTCATAATGAGTCTGTTGCCGAGGTTTCGTAGGGCCAGTCCCTCCACCTCTCTGGATAAGTATTGCGGTATGAAATTCGTATGTGTGTTGTTGTGTTGTTGCTTATGTCGTAAAACTAATTTTTACATTACGGGTCGAACCTTTAAAAGTCAACCAACTTTTCAAAAATAATCCATTTGGCGCATATCGATGGATGAACAAGTTATGAGTTAGCTTACTGAACGGATCATGATTCGTCAAGAACGATTTGACAAGTCATTTTCGGTCGTGCTACCATCGTTTCAATGATTAATCCGACAATTCCAATATGATATTTATCAAGAGTGAACGAGAGACCTGGCTCTATGACTTCACGGCAACCTGCAATCTGTAAGGTGCTCCGACCAGCAAAGCGCGGCTTTGGATGATACGGTGAAAAACTCGTGGGCGTCCAAGCAGTGACGTCGACGAGTTTTTTTCATGAATGGAGGAAAAATAGTAATGATGAACTATCCTGTATTGACTGGTGCTGAAGCATTTTATCTTCAAGGTGGACCGATCGGCATTCTAATCTGTCATGGTTTTAACGCCACTCCGCAGAGTGTCCGGGACGTCGGTGAGGCATTTGCTGCCGAAGGTTTTACCGTCTATGCCCCGCGCTTACGTGGACATGGAACGAACGTCCGCGAGTTTGAACAATCGACTGCTCGATGTTGGAAGCAAAGCCTGCAAGACGGCTATGCACGTTTACAAGAAACATGCGATCAAGTCTTCGTCATCGGTCAATCAATGGGCGCGACGCTCGCACTATCGCTCGCCGCTGACGGGATTCCATTTTCAGGCATCATTACGATCAATGCCGCTCTCTCCGTTCCATCCTATGAAGCACTTTCGTTCGAGGACGGTCCACAGTACTTACCGGAAGGGGCACCGGACATTAAGCGAGCAGCCTTCGAAATCATTTATGACCTCGTTCCGATCCGTTGTGCGTTCGAACTCGTCCGTCTAATGGATGAGACAAAAGGACGCCTCGGATCCATTCTCCTGCCGACATTGATTCTCTACTCGGCGACCGATCACGTCGTTCCGCCGTCGAGCTCGGATTATCTGCACCAGCACATCGGGACGAATGATAAACGAATCTACTGTCTCCTCAACTCGTACCACGTCGCGACCCTCGATCATGATCAGGATTTGATCGTGCGTGAGACGATTCGTTTCATCGAACGCTCGAGTCGTTTCTCACAGGAAACGGGATAAAAAAAACAGCTATTCGTCTTCACTTAGAAGCGAACAGCTGTTACATCAAAGGACGACCATCATCGGTTCGTCTTTTTTGTTTATCCTTTTTGGTGTTGCATCGTTTGGAGCGGCTTCGGCTTTCCTGGCACTTCATGGCAGTGGCGGCACCGTGGCTCATACGATTCTGAAGCGCCGACTAAAATGATCGGATCATCATAGTTCGCTGGTTTTCCATCAATCAAACGTTGTGTCCGGGAAGCCGGATCGCCACATGAGAGACAGATCGCCTGAAGTTTCGTCACAAATTCTGCGCGCGCCAGTAATTCCGGCATCTTGCCAAATGGCTCTGCCCGGAAATCCTGATCGAGTCCTGCACAAATGACGCGTTTTCCGTCTTGCGCAAGTGCTTCGATGACTTGAACGATCTCATCATCAAAGAATTGAACTTCATCAATTCCGACAATTTGTGTTTCTTCCGCTACTGCTGCATAGAGATCACGACTCGTCGCCATTGGAATCGCCACGATGGAATTTCCGATGTGAGAGACGACATGCTCTTCATGGTACCGGTCGTCGATTGCCGGCTTGAATACTTGAACGGGCAGTTTGCCGTACTGTGCCCGTCTGACACGACGAATCAACTCTTCCGATTTCCCGGAAAACATACTACCACAAATTACTTCGATCCAGCCGTACTGATTTATTACATGCATCATCGTCCGACACCGTCCTCTAAAAATAGTCACTTTAACGAGTATAGCTCGAAACGGTATTGAGAAAAAGGGTTGACTTCCGGAAATCAAAATTCATTTTTTCTTTACCTAGAATTTTTGTCCTTTCATTCCAACCTTCATCCATTTCCTGTACACTAAAGAAGAAGATTCTCGCGAAAGAAGGTGTCCCCGATTCCTCATCTCTTACATGACATTCTGCACCAATATGGCGCCCTTGGTCTTTCCGTCCTTCTCGCAGGTGGTATCGTGGGATTGCCGGTTCCTGATGAGACCTTGCTCGTCCTGTCCGGTTTTTGGATGCATCAAGGCAATCTACCGCTGTTCGGTACGATTCTTGCCGCTTACGCTGGCAGTTGCATCGGAATGACGATTAGCTACGTGCTGGGCTTAAAACTCGGCATGCCCCTGTTGCATCGCGTCGGACCAAAGATGCGCATCTCAGAAAAACACATTCTCTCCGCTGAAGCCGGATTTCGTCGTTACGGCAAATCGGTCTTGATCATCGGTTACTACATACCTGGTCTTCGCCAACTCTCTGCCTTTTTTGCAGGTGTTTCAAAAATGCCGTTTCGCATTTTTGCGAGTTACGCGTATACAGGTGCTTTGATTTGGGTCAGTGTGTTCTTGGGCGCCGGCTACTTTGTTGGTCGTCATATCTCGTTCCACAAAGTCGTCGACTACATCTTGGCACATCCAGAAGCCATGCCGTACTTGATCGGGATTGTCGGCGGGATTGCTTTCTCGTTCGTCTTAAAGACGTACCTTACGTACCGTTCGCAATTCAGCCTATACAAAAACAGCCTGCTTCCGTAATGGAGGCAGGCTGCTTTTTAAGAACCGGCAAGTAATTACTTGCGGCCGTATTTTTTGTTGAAGCGATCGACACGACCATCTGCCGCGTTGAACTTTTGACGACCTGTATAGAATGGGTGCGAGTCTGAAGACACATCCACACGGATGAGTGGGTACTCGTTACCATCTTCCCAAGTGATCGTTTCGTTCGAAGAACGAGTAGAACCGCTTAAGAATTTGTACTCAGTCGTTGAATCCATAAATACTACTTTGTTGTAGTTAGGGTGAATTCCTTGTTTCATGGTTGATTTCTCTCCTTCCGCCCTGGTCCATTTGCTGAGCCAGAGTAAGTTACCTTCCTATACTAAACGATTTTTTTACGCGTCGCAATAGTTATTTTTCCGTCGTCGTTTCCTTCTTGACGGTACGCGGTTTAGCAGGTGCACGTCGGACCGTCTTCTTCTTTTCTTTCTCAAGTTCAGCAAAAAATTCTTCATTATTTTTCGTGTCGCGAATCTTACGCAGGAACGTATCGACGAACTCGTTCGACTCGTTCATCGTCCGACGAATCGTCCAGAGCGCATCGAGTTGCTCTTTCGGAAGCAAGAGTTCTTCCTTCCGCGTACCTGATTTGCGAATGTCGATTGCCGGGAAGATTCGGCGTTCCGACAGCTTACGATCGAGATGTAGCTCCATGTTTCCTGTTCCTTTGAATTCCTCATAGATGACGTCATCCATGCGGGATCCCGTCTCGACGAGTGCCGTCGCAAGAATCGTCAAACTGCCACCATGTTCGATGTTTCGCGCCGCACCAAAGAACCGTTTTGGTTTGTGGAACGCTGCTGGGTCAATCCCCCCTGAAAGCGTCCGTCCGCTTTGCGGCACTGTTAAGTTATACGCACGAGTCAAACGCGTGATCGAATCCATCAAGATGACGACATCTTTTTTATGTTCGACAAGTCGCATCGCCCGTTCAAGGACAAGTTCAGAAATCCGGACATGGTTGTCCGGTGTTTCGTCGAACGTTGAACTGACGACATCTGCTCCTGGAACCGAACGCTCGATGTCAGTTACTTCCTCTGGTCGCTCATCGATCAATAGAATGATCAGCTCGACATCCGGATGATTCTCTTGAATCGAGTTCGCGATTTCTTTGAGGAGTGACGTCTTTCCTGCTTTTGGTGGTGCGACGATCAAACCGCGTTGTCCAAACCCAACTGGTGCAATCATATCCATGACACGAACCGATAAATGACGCGGCTCTGTCTCAAGACGCATTAAACGATCCGGATAGATCGGTGTCAGCGCCGGGAAGAACAAACGGTTACGCGCTGTATCCGGTGCTTCGCCGTTGACGGCTTCCACACTAAGTAACCCTTGGAAACGTTCGTTTTCCTTCGGTGGGCGTACTTTACCTGTGACGACATCACCATTACGTAGATTGAAGCGTCGGATTTGAGAAGCGGCGATATAGATATCTTCAGAGGATTGGGAATAATTGATAGGGCGAAGGAAGCCGAAGCCACCATCGTTTTGCATTTGTGGATTACCAGGGATGACTTCAAGTACCCCTTCGAGGAAATAAAGACCTGTTGATTCCGCCTGTGCTTTTAGAATCTTGAACATCAACTCACGCTTACGGGCTTCTCGATATTGCGGGACATTCTTCGTCTTTGCGATTTCATACAATTCTTTTAATGTCAGCTGGCTCAATTGAGCCAAAGTATAGGAACGTTCAGGTTTATCTTTTTTATCAGTTGTTGGCATGTTTTTCACCTATTCTTTATAAATTCAACTGCATTCAGCATACTTCCATACATACATCAGGAGGTATGTAATTTCTTTCGTGAACTAAAGGTATCATATTTTTTAAAATTCGTCGTCAACAATCCTTTGCGTTTCTTACTTTGTAATATTCAAGGATATTATTTCAGTTATGTTACAAAAGCATCTATTTTGTCTTCTAACTGAAAAAACGTTTTTAAGGGCGCACATGCTAAGATATTCCTGCAGACAAAATTCTTACACAGTTGTAAGGTTCACTGCTTAATTACACACTTAATGATTTCATCATATAACTTACGGACGCAACACTACATTAAAACGGAGGAATTCTTAACATGAAACGTTTTCTAGCATCGATCGCGACAGCAGCCTTAGTGGTTTCAGGTTTTACATCAGTGGGTACAGGTAAAGTTGAAGCAGCAACAGTCACGAAAGTCAAGATCACGGACAACGGTCTTCGTGTTCGGACAGCTCCTTCTACGAAAGCAAGCATCGTCGGGAAAGTCAACGCTGGTCAAGTCTTTACATACAAAGGCAAATCAGGCAGCTGGACAAAAATCTCATACGGCGGTAAAACACGTTATGTCTTCTCACAATACACAAAGACATACAAATCATCTTCAAGCGCTAAAAAATCAACAAGCACATCTTCTAAACGGACGAAAATCCTGAACGAAGCAGCAAAACATAAAGGTACACCATACGTATGGGGCGGAACAACGACTCGTGGATTCGACTGCTCTGGTTTCACAAGCTACGTTTACAAGAAAGCGGCTGGTAAAACATTGCCACGTACGTCTTCTTCACAATATTCTTCTTCTAAGAAAGTCCGCGTTTCAAGCGTACAACCAGGAGATCTTGTCTTCTTCTCACACGGTAGCGGCATTCAACACGTCGGGATCGCAACAAGCAAGTCAAGCATGGTTAACTCAGAAACAGGTGGCGTTAAATACTCAAGCTTCAAATCAGGGTACTGGGGTTCACGCCTTGTCGGCGCAGGATCTTACCTATAATTCATCATCTCAAAGCGGTTGAGCATTGGCTCGATCGCTTTTTTTCATCTTATTCAATTCATAAGAAGGAAATAGGATACATGTCTTCATCATAGGTGCTTCAAGAGGTCTTAGTCGTGAATTCGCTTATCTTCATGCACGATCAGGAGATCACGTCCTGCTCGTCAAACGTGCGGCAATGCTCTTCAAAACGAAGTTTCATGTCGAGCGATTCGGAGGTGCTGCAATCTTCCCATACGAATTAACGAAGCGGAAAACGTTAGCACGTTTCCTTTTCCTCTAGGAGTTGAGGATGAACGTCTTGATTCCTAGAAACATAGCAAAAAGAGTTGGTGTTTCGGAAATTATCCGAAACACCAACTCTTTTTTATCGATCAAGTCCTCACGTATGAGTCCTTCTCTTTTACTTAATGACAAGCTTCGGTTTTTTCTTAAACGAGTGAATGCCTTCAACGAAACGAACCGTTCCGGATTTCGCACGCATGACGACAGAGTGTGTCTGACCGCCTTGTGCCGTGAACTGGACACCTTTCATCAACTCACTGTCCGTGACCCCTGTCGCAGCAAAGATACAGTCGTCTCCTGCGACGAGATCGTCCATCATGAGAATCTTCGATGGATCTTCGATGCCCATCTTCTTACAACGTTCAATCTCGGCATCGTCTGCTGGTAACAAGCGCCCTTGGAGCTCTCCACCGAGACACTTTAAGGCAACGGCAGCAAGAACGCCTTCCGGTGCGCCACCTGAACCAAGCAAGATATCAATCCCTGTATGCGGGAACGCCGTATTGATCGCACCAGCAACGTCACCGTCACCAATCAAGCGAATCCGTGCCCCTGTTGCCCGAATCCGTTGAATGATTTCTTCATGACGTTCGCGATCAAGGATCGAGACGACGACGTCTTCGATTTCCTTGTTCTTCGCTTTTGCGACTGCTGCGATGTTTTCTTCAATCGTCGCATCCAGACTGATGTGTCCTGCTGCTTCCGGACCAACTGCAATCTTATCCATGTACATGTCCGGTGCATGGAGTAAATCTCCCGCATCCGCAACAGCGAGGACAGCAAGTGCGCCCCATGTTCCTTTTGCGACGATATTCGTTCCTTCGAGCGGATCGACAGCGACGTCAAGTCGTGGTCCATACCCATTTCCTAGCTTTTCTCCAATGTAAAGCATCGGTGCTTCATCCATCTCGCCTTCCCCGATGACGACGGTTCCTTTCATCGGAATCGTATCGAAGACATCACGCATCGCGCTTGTTGCCGCATCATCCGCTTCATTCTTCAATCCTTTTCCCATCCAGCGTGCAGAGGCAAGTGCTGCCGCCTCCGTGACGCGTACAAGTTCCATTGATAGACTTCTCTCCATGTGTATGTCCCCTCTCCCTTGTTACAAATCGGTCAAATCGTTTCACGCCATACGAGGGCGCCTAGTTCCTTCAACTTCTGATCAAATCGTTCGTAACTCTGGTCAAGCACTTCCGCGTGGTGCAATGTCGTCTCCCCTGAAGCGAGAAGTCCCGCCAAGACAAGTGCTGCGCCACCGCGTGGATCTGGTGCCTCGATTTCCGTACCGAGTAAGGATTCGCCACCACGAATGATGATCGAAGCGTCTTCATGCGTGATTCGGGCGTTTAAGCGCCGCAACTCCTGTACATGTCGGAAACGTTGCGGGTACAACTTATCGACAACGATACTCGCTCCTTTCGCTTGCAACAACGCTGCCGAGATGACAGGTTGTAGATCGCTTGGGAATCCACCGTAGTGGAAGACACGAATATCGACCGGCTTCGCCTCATGAAATGTCGCCGTGACGGAATCATCTGTTACTTCGATCAACGCACCATACCGCTCGAGTTTTTGGATAACGCTCTCGAGATGGAGCGGAATGACGTTATCGACGGTGACGCGCCCAAGTGCCGCGCCCATCGTCAAAAACGTTCCTGCTTCCATCCGGTCTGGAATCAAGGTATGCCGGCAACCACTCAGGCGTGAGACACCTTTGATTCGAATCTCATCCGTTCCTGCCCCTTTGACATTTGCTCCCATGTTCGTCAGCATCGTACTGACGTCGATGACTTCTGGATCATAGGCAGCGTTTTCGATGACAGACGTTCCTTCAGCGAAGACAGCGACGAGTAAAGCACTGATCGTCGCTCCGAATGACGGAAGATCGAGATAGATTCGGTTTCCGACGAGACGGTCGACGCGCATGTAATGGACGCCCTGCTCGTTACGTACGGAAACACCGAGACGCTCCAGTGCTTTGATGTGTAAATCAATCGGTCGTGGTCCGATGGCATAACCCCCAGGCAGACCGACGACTCCTTGTTTGAATCTGGCCGCCAGAACGCTCATAAGGTAGATCGATCCGCGTAACTTGCGCGTCTCCGCACCAGTTAACGGCATCGATTCAACCCGACTTGGATCAATCGTCACCATATCGCCTTGACGTGTCACGACCGCGCCGAGCGTCTCCAAAATCTCGATCATTGTCGCGACGTCGCCAATTTCCGGCACGCCTTCTAGAACGACCATCTGATCCGTCAGTAGAGCTGCAGCAAGACACGGAATGGCGCTTTGCTTCGAACCACTGATTGATACGGTTCCTTCTAGGCGTTGTTGCCCTACGATATGCAAAATGTCCACGTTCCATCAACCTTTCTCTTCGCTACGATTATTGCTGCGTTTTTTCCCAGTCCGCGAGGAACTTTTCAATTCCTTGCGTCGTGAGTGGGTGGTGTGTGAGTGACTCGATGACCGAGAATGGAATCGTCGCGATGTCTGCGCCCGCAAGAGCAGCGTTCGTCACGTGAACCGGATTCCGGACCGATGCCGCAATGATTTGTGTCGGAATATCATGTACGACGAAAATTTGAGCAATCGTCTCGACGAGCCCCATTCCATCTTGACCGATGTCATCTAGACGACCGAGGAATGGTGATACGTATGTCGCACCAGCACGGGCTGCGAGTAATGCTTGGTTCGGATTGAAGATCAATGTGACGTTCGTCGTGATCTTCTCTTTTGAAAGTGCTGCGACCGCTTCGAGTCCGGCCGGAGTCATCGGAACCTTAACCGTAATGTTCGGTGCAATCTGGGCAAGTTCCTTCCCTTCGCGAATCATTCCTTCTGCATCAAGCGCGATGACTTCAGCGCTGACAGAGACATCTCCGACGATTTCACAGATTTCACGAAGTCTTGTATGGAAATCGACGCCCTCCTTAGCGACGAGCGATGGATTCGTCGTGACACCATCTAAAATCCCCATTTTATGTGCTTTCTTGATGTCCTCTACGTTTGCTGTGTCAATGAAAAATCTCATCTTTCTCGTTCCCCTTTCATCCCTTGAAATCGCTTACGACTCTATTATAGGTTTTTTTCACGAGAAGTCCTACTATTTTCCATCGAATACACGTTCATATGATATGAAAAAAGCACGGTAGACCGAAGTCTACCGCACTTTAAAGAGGAGTCGATTAAGCTTTGTTGCTTGAACCGAACTCACGCATCTTACCGATGACAGTTTGTTTGATTGCTTCACGACCTGGTGCGATGAATACGCGTGGGTCATATGCTTCTGGTTTCTCAGCTAACACTTCACGAACGACTTTCGCGAATGAGATTTGGTTCTCTGTGTTAACGTTGATTTTTGAAGTTCCGAGTGAGATCGCTTTTTCGATATCGTGTGTCGGAATTCCAGTTCCACCGTGAAGAACGAGTGGGAGGTTTGTAGCGTCACGGATTTCTTCCATCTCTTTGAATCCGAGGTTTGGTTCACCTTTGTATGGTCCGTGAACAGAACCGAGTGCAGGCGCAAGCGTGTCGATTCCTGTTTCTTTGACGATGCGTACACACTCGTCAAGTTTCGCGTACATGACATCACCGATGACGTCGTCTTCTTGTCCACCAACTGTACCAACTTCCGCTTCTACTGAAACGCCTTTAGCGTGAGCGTATTCAACGACTGCTTTTGTTGTTTCGATGTTTGTGTCGATCGGGCTGTGCGAATCATCGATCATGACAGATGTAAATCCAGCGTCGATCGCTTCTTTACATTTTTCAACGCTCGAACCGTGGTCGAGGTGGATTGCGACTGGAACTGTTATTTTCATGTCGTGTACGAGACCTTCAACCATTTTCACGACAGTGTAGAATCCGCCCATGTGGCGTGCTGCACCTTCAGATACTCCAAGGATGACTGGTGACTGCTCTTCTTGAGCCGCACCGAGAATCGCTTGTGTCCACTCGAGGTTGTTGATGTTGAATTGACCTACTGCATACTTACCTTCGAGAGCTTTGTTTAACATGTCTGTCATAGATACTAATGGCATAATGACATCCTCCTCTGTTTTGATCGCTGCTTACACGAACTCGTGCAATTTCAGACTGATTATAACATACTGATTCATCGGAACGTACAGCATTTCGCTTGGTTTTTTGGTTTGTGACGGCGACGTGAAGGATTAACCGCTTACATCGTGAGAAATTTGCACAGTCACTTCTTTTTTTAATTCGAAGATGTCAAATGGCTTCCCGAAGAAGGCGACGACCCCTAATCGTTTCGCTTCTTCCATCGCTTCTTTTTCACCGAGTGCCGTCATTAAAATCGTCCGGACACGTCGTCCGATCCGGTCCTGATGACGTAAAACCTCGATCCCGGTCCGCCCCGGCATGTTGACATCCATCAACAGCAAATCATATGCCGCTCCTTGTAAGTAGACGATCGCTTCCTCTCCATCGACGGCGACGTCCGTTTCATACCCTTCTGCCCGGAACAACTGTGCAAGCAAATTCCGGATTCCCGGCTCATCCTCGACGATCAACAATCTGCCTTTCATCTCTGCCACTCCCCCTCTAGTTATTTCCATTCTACACTAAAGCAAAACTTACTTTATACTGTCCTTGAGAGAAACATAGAAAGGATGAAGAAAATTGATGAAAATCTTAGCTACACAATTCAACGGAAAATTGCAAACACTCGCAAAACAGGAAGACGAACTATTCGATGTCGTCCGTCTGCTCGCACAGGCGCTCGTCGGGGAAGGTACGGTCTATGTCGACGCTTACGGTGAATGTGAAGGACTCTATCCAATGCTCTCAGAAGGTCCGGATCAGATGAAACGGGTTACGAAAATCAAGGATCGAAAGACACTGCACGCTGTCGATCGCGTCTTAATCTTTACGCCAGATACGGAACGCTCCGACCTTCTCGCTTCTCTTGCCCGCTATGACGCATGGCATACGCCTTATGCGATCGTCACACTCAGTGACGTGACAGAAACGCTCGAGCGTTCGATTGCACCGCTCGCATTGAAGTTTAATAAAGGATTGCTTCCGGCAGAGGACGGTTCACGTCACGGACTGCCGAGTCTTGCCCTTTGCGCGTTCCTCTTGACACATATCTTGACGCAACTACAAGAGATGACAGAAGAGTGGGATTGACGTTTTTCTTCTATAATATGTAGTTCTTAATTTAATCAATCAAAAAAAGACGCGGTGACCTTCAATGATGCTGAAGGTTACCGCGTCTTTGATTATCTTTCCTTTCATTCACCAAGTGAAGCTTGGATGAAGTCATGGAAGAGTGCTTGTGGACGTTCTGGACGTGAGATCAATTCTGGATGGAACTGACACGCGACGAACCATTTGTGTTCTGGAATCTCGATGATCTCAACGAGACGACCGTCTGGGCTCGTACCTGAGAAGACCATGCCGTTTGCTTCGAACTGCTCACGGAATTCGTTACCGAACTCATAACGGTGACGGTGACGTTCGTAGACGAGCTCGCTTGAATACGCGGCACGTGCTTTCGTTCCATCTTCGAGTTTACATGGGTAAAGTCCGAGACGGAGTGTACCACCGAGATCCTCGATGTCTTTTTGTTCCGGCAACAAGTCAATGATCGGGTATGGTGTCGCTGGGTCGATTTCCGCTGAGTGTGCGCCTTCAAGATTGAGGACGTTACGTGCGAATTCAACTGTCGCGAGTTGCATACCGAGACAGATACCGAAGAACGGTACGTTGTTTTCACGTGCAAAACGTGTCGCTTCGATTTTCCCTTCGATTCCGCGTTCTCCAAATCCACCCGGAACGAGGATTCCGTCTGCTGAACCGAGCAATTCGTTGACGTTTTCGCGCGTCACGTCTTCTGCGTTGATCCAGTCGATTTCGATATCACTGTTGAAGGCGAATCCAGCGTGTTTCAGTGCTTCTGCAACTGAGATGTACGCATCACGCAATTCGACGTATTTCCCGACGAGTGCAATCTTCGTCGTCTTCTCGAGGTGCGTCACTGTGTGGACGAGTTGTTTCCAAGCCGTCATGTCAGCAACTGGTGTGTCGAACTTGAAGTAGTCACAGACGAGTTGGTCCATGCCTTGACGTTGCAAGTTGAGCGGTACTTCGTAGAGCGTCGATGCATCTTGTGCTTCGATGACTGCTTCCGGACGTGTGTCACAGAAGAGAGCGATTTTATCTTTCATCTCTTGTGGGACTGGGTGCTCTGCACGTAAGACGATGATGTCTGGCTGGATACCATAGCTACGGAGTTCTTTGACACTGTGTTGTGTCGGTTTCGTCTTGAGCTCACCTGCTGCTGCAAGATACGGAACAAGCGTACAGTGGACGTACATGACGTTTTCTTTTCCGATATCGTTTTTCACTTGGCGAATGGCTTCGATGAACGGAAGCGACTCAATATCCCCTACTGTTCCACCAATCTCCGTGATGACGACGTCTGCGCCCGTTTCTTTTCCAGCACGGAAGACACGGTCTTTGATTTCGTTCGTGATGTGCGGAATGACTTGAACCGTTCCACCGTTGTAGTCGCCACGGCGTTCCTTCTTGAGGATCGTCGAGTAGATACGTCCAGACGTGACGTTCGCGTTCTGGCTCAAGTTGATGTCGATGAAACGCTCGTAATGACCAAGGTCAAGGTCCGTCTCTGCGCCATCATCCGTGACGAATACTTCCCCGTGTTGGTACGGGCTCATCGTACCCGGATCGATGTTGATGTATGGGTCGAATTTTTGGATCGTGACGTTGAGGCCACGGTTTTTCAAGAGACGAGCGAGCGATGCAGCGGTGATCCCTTTACCGAGTGACGATACGACGCCACCTGTTACGAAAATATACTTTGTCATGTTAAATATTGCTCCCTTCTCTAATTCACATCTCAACAAAACAGAGGTGGTAAAAACAAAAAAGCAAAAGTGCCCCCATAATTAGGAGACACTTTTGCTGAAATAAGCACGTTGCTTAAAGAAGCCCATGACTAACTTACGTCATTCGGAAAACTTCGTCAAGCCTAATTTTTCAGAGAAAAAATTTCGCGCTCGTTCGTCAGCCGTCAACGAAAAAACTGCCATTTCTATAGGGAAATAGCAGCTGTACAGTTGTAGTTGATCGTGCTTAGACTTCCTCTTCTTCTTCGAAGTCTTCTAAGTCTTCTTCGTCGAGATCGTCATCGAGATCATCGATGGCTGCGACTTTTTTGAACGTATCATCGTCTTCGCTGTCGTCAGCTGAATCATAGTCCGCTGTCTTCGCGAATGTATCGAGATCGTCTTCGATCGTCTCGAACTCATCTTCTTCTGCATCATAGTTGAACTCTTCTTCAAACTCATCGAGTTCTCCACGTTGACGCGCTTCGATGACGAGATCCTCATCCGACTTATCAAACGGATACCAAGCGCGGAGTGACCAACGGTTCGCTCCGACGTTAACGAAGTTTCCGTCGATGTTCATGTCTGTATAGAGTTGAGCAAGTTTCTCGAACTTGTCTTCTTCATCTGTAAACGTATGGTACTTTTCGATTTCTGACGTGATGTCATCGAACGTGATTGGCTGTTCGCCAGCTTCTTGCAACATTTCATTGACGAATTCGATCAGCGAAAGATCAGTAATCTCTTCTTTACTTAAACGGCTGAGGCTCATTGTGACGGCCACTTCCTTTCATTTGCGTTCAATCCATTACTTCTCATTATACGCAAAACGGCTTTTAAAAATCCAGTCTCTATTTAAAAAAAGCTCGAATTGATTCTCGATTCGTGTTTTTCCCGCTCCCGAAAAAGGAATATCCAAGGGAGAAGAAGGAGGAATGACAGATGGAGATGACAATCGAACGGGTCAACGATTTTGATGCCTTCAACTGGTTACCAATCTTATCAAAGAGTACACAGGAAGGCTATCCCTTCATCGAACGGATGCTACGCGAACGGCGAAATGAAACGTTCCAAGAGGATGGTGAGGCATTGTTCGTCGCTTTATCTCTTTCCGGACACGTCATCGCGTGCGGGGGGTATATGAAACAAACCGGCACGAATGACGTCGGTCGGATTCGTCATGTCTATGTCTTACCAGAAATACGACACCACGGTGTTGGTACGCAACTACTTGAGAAAATCATCCCGGAAGCACTTTTGACGTATTCCGAGCTCTGGCTCTATACGGACGATGCCAGTACCTTTTATGAACGATTCGGTTTTGAGCCGTATACAGCAACTAAAGTGACACATCGCCTTCTCAAGCATGCATTCGTTCAACCATAAGTGTCTTGAATTGACATATCGAGAATCATCGATTAGTTTAAGCGTATGACAAATCAAGTGGATCTATTCAAGGCATTATCGAACGAGGTACGTCTTGATATCTTACGCTGGCTCAAGGATCCCGAGACTCATTTCAATAAGCCGACGGCCCATCTCGCGACGAATTTGTCGGACAAGGGAGGCATTTGCGTCGGAGATATCCAAGAGAAGGCGAACTTATCTCAATCGACCGTCTCCCAATATCTTACGATGTTGCAAAAAGTCGGATTGCTCGAATCCGAACGTCACGGCAAATGGACGTATTACCGGCGAAATGAAGAAAAAATCCAGGAGCTTGCAGCGTACCTCAAAGGAGAACTTTGATCCGTTCTCCTCGCCTTACATATCGACATTTCTCGATATTTGGATTTGTGAAAGGATGAATTCTGTTGAAAATCGTGTATTACGCACTCGCGTTACTTGCGGGTATCGCTTTAAGTGTCGAAGGAGCAATCTATGGTGAGCTCGGGAACTTCGTCGGAAAACTCGAAAGTAGCTTTTATAATTTCTTCGCCGGTACGATCATCATCGGATTGATTGTCCTCTTCTTCGGAAGGGGTTCACTCGGCTATACATTCCGCGCACCGAAATGGACCTTGCTCGGTGGTCTACTCGGTAGCATCTACTTGACGATCCTGATCATCAGCATTCCACTCGTCGGGGTCGGTCTCGCCATGATCAGTGTCATTCTCGGTCAAATGGTCGCTAGTATGGTCATCGAACATAACGGTTGGCTTGGTAGTCCGAAACGTCCGATCAATCGCGACAAGCTAATGGCTTCTGCTCTGATGCTCGTCGCCCTATTTCTTATCTTTTAAGGAGGTTCGCTCGTGAATATTTTATTACTTGGTTTTACATTACTCGGTGGCGTCATGCTGAGCGCACAGTCGTCCATCAACGGTGCCTTCAGTCAAAAGGCAGGGGCTCTCGAAAGTACGTTTCTGATCTTCTTCACGGGGATGCTGATTCTCGCTTTAGCCATCCTCTTCTTCGGACAAGGAAACGTCTTGCTTTTGCTTGAAGCACCTCGTTGGCAACTAAGTGCTGTCCTGTTCGGCGTCAGTTATCTATTCCTGACGATTCTTGCCGTTCCGCAGATTGGTGTCACGGCAGCTAGTATCGCGACCGTCATCGGTCAACTCGCAGCAGGTATGGTCATCGACCACATCGGTGCGTTCGGTGGCGTCGTCGTCCCGCTCGACGGAAAACGTCTGCTTGGTTTGCTTGCGATGCTTGCTGCGCTTTACTTCGTCTATCGCGGGAACACACGCAAAGACGTGTCGGCTTCATCTGATTCGATTGCATCGTGACGATTGTCCTCACGATTTGTTCACGCGCTTTTTCCTGTAGCAATCGTGTGAACAACGGAGTCCTACCACTTCTCAGAATTCATCAAGGAAACAGAAAAAACCGGAATGCTGAAGTGAATTTACTTCAACATTTCGGTTTTTTCGTGTCGAACGATTCGTTGTTGAACGTGCAAGACGAAGACTCCTTCAGGAAAAGCAGAATAAGTGAGACCTCGTAGATGCGGTACTTATACTAGAAAAAATTGCACTTTTTTCAGTCGATTGGCTTATCAATAACGACTTTACCGTCCTTGTCTAACAACGGTGTCATTCCGTTCAAGCCAATCCCACTTGTCATTAAGTAATTTACACCTGTTTCCGTATCTACGACAATTTTGATAATACCACCACTTAGATGCTGTTTTGATTTAAGTATGAATCTTTTACTCATTGTTTCATATGACCTCTCGTTCTTTCCGACTTCCACACGACTCTTACAGAAAAAAGCACGATTCATCAGAGACACACAAGACCCGGATCGGCTGTCTGTGGCAGCCGAGACCAGTTTGTGTCTCGCCCAAGGAAAGCGAATGGAACATCGCAAGGACATCGAATGAATCTATATCACTGTTCCAGCTGTTGTCTCTTAAGTAAGCGCAACGCTTCCGTCGCAAGACGATGGTCTGCTTCCTGCGATAGACCGGAAACGGTGATCGTACCAACGACACCGACTCCTTCGATCCGGATCGGGAATGATCCGCCAGCATCGACATAATCGGCTGGAGAAACAGCATACATCGTATGATACGAGCGATGTTTGCTCTCATTATACCGACGCATGTACAGCGAGCTATAGCCATGTCGCAAGACGACGTTCGATTTCCGGCGAATCCACTCTTCTTGATCCGGTGCCGTACCATCGAGCGCCGCGTAATATAAACGCTGCCCATTCCGTTTGATTTCAACGGCAACCGACAAGTTCTCTTTCATCGCCCGTCCGATCAACTCATGTCCCATCCCGATCGCTTCCGTGTTCGTCAGTGACGTCAGGACGAGTTCTTCCTCTTCCGCGAGCAGCACTTTCAATTCTTCCATGCATCCCATTCCTTTCGTAAGAGGCGTCGTCCTTCATCACTGCTGATGCGCACTGCTTCAATCAAGCGCATTGTTTTTTCAGCGTCGCGTAAATCGACAGGTACCCGTCCACCGCGAAGCCCTTCCGCCAACTGTTCGTAAAACGTCGCATAACTGCCTGGAAGTGTCGCGAGGCGCTCGACTGGCTGATCGGCGATCTGGAGATATCCATAGGAGTCCACTTCATCTTCGCCGAGCTGTCCATCGACAGCATGACCTTTCGCAAGCCGTCCTTCTTGTGGATCCATTCCGTATTTGATGTAACTGCCGCGTGTCGCATGGAACTCAAAACGCGGTGTCGGTCCTTGGATGAAGGATGCCGAGCGAAGAATGACACGCCGCGTACCGTAATGTAGCGTGACATGGAAACCGTCATCGACAACAGCACCGTCACGTTGCAGGTAAACATCGCCCGTCAGAGCATCCGGTTCTCCAAACAAGGCAAGTGCTTGATCGAGTAAGTGTGAGCCGAGATCAAACAGGATGCCGGCACCATCACCCGTTTGTTCCCGCCAACGCTCTCGAACAACCGGGCGATAGCGATCAAAGCGTGACTCAATGACTTGCCAGTCCCCAATTTCATTCATTTCCATCAATTGTTCAAGTGTCAGGAAGTCCCCGTCAAAGCGACGGTTTTGATAGACGGCGACCTGCACCCCGTGTTGTTTTGCTAACGTTTGCAGCGCCAGTGCTTCTTCGATCGTCACGACGGCCGGCTTTTCGAGTAAGACGTGCTTTTTTGCTTCGATCGCTTGTTTTGCCATTTCGAAATGCAGTGCCGTTGGTGTCGTGATGACGACAAGTTCCGTACTCTCATCTTGCAAAGCTTCAGCGAGTGTCGCGACGACTGTCGCCTCACTGAAATGTTGTGCCACCTGCTCCGGTCGACTCGAGACGACTTGCGTCACTTCGAATGCCGGTAATGCCTGTAAGAACGGAACGTGAAACGTCACCGCTGAAAAACCAAATCCGACGAGCGTCGTTTGAATCGAGTTCATGTTGTTTCCTCCTCTGTCACGTCGAGATCGACATGATAATGATCTAGTCGTTCTTGCCACGTTGCGTCTGGTACTTGATCGGTGACGAGCATATCGATTTGTCCCCAGTCGCAGACCTTATGCAAAAAGCGTTTATTGAACTTCGTATGGTCTGCGAGGACGATGACACGGGTCGCACTTCGAATCATCGCTTTCTTTACGACCGCTTCTTCGAGTTGTTCCGCAAAAAGTCCTTCTTCCGTCAACCCACATGCTCCAAGAAAAACACAATCGACTTGATAATTCAGGATGTCGTCTGCCGTCTTGATCCCACTCAAGCTTCGCGCATGCCGGTCGAAACGCCCTCCCGTGACGTACAGCTCAATATCCCTCCGCGCTCCGACGTGATCGGCGATATCGAGTGAGTTCGTGATGACCTGTAGTGAATACGGTGGAAGTGCCCGTGCCATCTCAGATACCGTCGTTGCAGCGTCGAGCAATAAGCGATCATTCGCTTGGACGTGACGCGCTGCGCGCTGTCCGATCCGCCGTTTTTCTGGTTTCTCTGTCCGCTGTTCATATGCAAGCGTCCCACCAGCACGGACTAATCCATTCTTAACACGAATGATCTCCCCTTCTTGTTCGAGGACGATGACGTCACGACGTGCGGTATCTCGTGAAATCTGATACTCCTGCATCAGTTGATCCAGCGAAATTTCAGGACTCGTCTTGATCCATTCCCGCATCTGTTGCAGCCGTTCGATTTGCCCCATCGATTCCTACCTCCTTTTTTCTTTATATTAAGTTTTTTCATTACTATATGCAATTTTATTGCAAATAATTCGACGATAATTCGGGTAAATAATAGAAGACAACTACTTTCAGAACGGAGGAATTGATATGCAAACGATATTGATCACGGGCGCTTCTTCCGGTATCGGTCTGGCGACGGCGCAGCGGTTTGCGGAAGCCGGCTGGTCTGTCTACGCTGGTGTTCGGAGTCCGGGTGAGATGACTGTGTCGTTACCGACGCTCACCTTCTTGTCGCTCGATGTCACAGATGAAACAAGCGTGAAGGCAGCCATCCGGCAAATCGAACAAGAGGTCGATCACCTGGACGTTGTACTCTGCAACGCCGGTCACGGTTTACTGCGCGCACTCGGTCAAGCGACAAGTTATGAAATCAAGCAACTCTTCGAAACGAACGTCTTCGGTGTCATCCGAACGATTGAAGCCTGCCTCCCCTTACTCAAACAAGCACCGGAAGGTAGTCACTTGATCGCTACTTCAAGCGTCAGTGGTCTCGTCGGTCAACCGATGAATGAATTGTATTGTGCCAGTAAGTTTGCGATCGAAGGGCTGTTCGAAAGTCTTGCGACCTACTATAAACCGTACTTCAACATCGACGTCACCCTGATTGAACCGGCCGCCGTCGAGACGAACTTTACCGCAAATGTTCTCGATCAACTCGAACGGACGGGTGGCTTACACGAAGACGACTTCAAACCGATCATCACCGCTTATTTGCAGACGTACCGAACGCGACATACCGACCGCCAATCGGCAGAAGCTCTGGCTGAGGTGATCTTCGAGGTCGTCCACCGTGACGAACGTCCGTTACGAATCCGGACGACGGAAGCCGATGAACATTTCGTCGCCCATAAGACGCATCATGATCCGTCAGGACTCCAAGGTGTCGCTAAAATACGACGACTGACATTAAATCTCGAATGATTCCCCTTTTTTAAAAATTTCAATCCGCCTAAGCAATCTTCGCCTACTATACTGAGACTATCTACCTAAAAATTATCTCGAAGGGCGGAACGTATGCCGTCCTTATTTCTTTTTACGATCGTCTATCTGATTCCGACCTTCATCATGTTCTATATGTCGATTGATATATTTTTACGCAATCCATCACATCCGCAACACCAACTGCTTAGCTTATTCACGTTCACTTACTTATAGGATGTTCTTCCTCCATTCAAGAAAAATGCCTCTTCGCTTGAACTTACAGGTTGATCAGGTGATAGATGGTGTCAAACATGCCGGAAAGAATGATTATCTTATTCATGATACGATGGACTTGACGCACCGATCTTAAAGGAGAGATTCGATGATATCTGTACTGACGATTTTTTCACGCCTATTCAAGGGATTGCGCCGCGCCTTTCACTTGTCTTACTTCCGCGGACTACTGATTCTTTGTTTGTTGACACTCGTCTCTGGGACGATCTTCTACAGTACGGAAGAAAACCTTTCGGTCATCGATGCGCTTTACTTTTGCATCACGACACTGAGTACGGTCGGGCATCCGACATTCATCCCGACGACGACGCTCGGTAAGGTCTTCACGATGGCGTATATCACGATCGGCTGCGGGTTGTTCTTGACGTTAATTGCTACCTTGTCATACGTTTTGATTAAACAACCGGAAGAGGATTAAGGGGGAATCAAATATGCGTCAATCTGCCATCCAAAACAATTTCGATTGGTGTCGCCTTGTTTGTGAACAAGTCGGATGCCAGGTGACAGAAACCGAATCGACCTGGCTCGCTAAAGGAAGCGTTCCAAGTTATTATCCGGAACTGATGGTTCGCCTTCCTCATCAGCGAATTAATGCAACCGACGTGTACAGCATCAAGGACTGTACGGCGAGCTATGATTTCTCAAGCGCTGGTCTCAGTCACCTGTTCACAGCGGAATGGATGACCCGTTCCGCCATACTCGATCGTCGCGCTCTTCCCGTCGATTGGTCTGTCGTCACGGATGCCACGCAGTTTACTCGCTTCCAAGCAATCCAAGCGACACCGGAGTTACCGGAATCGTTATGGCAACATCCGGACGTCCGCTTTTTCTATTGCGAAGCACAACAGGCAAGTTGCATCGCCTACTCGAACCAAACGACGACCGGATTGATGTACGTTAGTTCCGACTATCTTGATGAACGCTTATGGGATGATATCGCACGCTTGTGCTCCGCACACTTCCCCGGTCAACCGCTCGTCGGATACGAATACGGTGATCACCTGATCACGGCGCTCGAAGCAGGCTTTGACGACGTCGGTCCACTGGCGGTCTGGATTCGCACGACGCATGAGAATGCATGAAAAAAACCGAACCAATTCCCTTTCTCTTGAAGAGAAGGCGAATCGGTTCGGTTTTTTTACATCAAGCGACTGATGAACGCGGTCGCGATCCCGAAGTAGACGAGGAGCGACAAGATATCGTTTAACGTCGTGATCAGCGGTCCGGACGCAATCGCCGGGTCGATCTTTAAGCGATGTAAGATGAGCGGAATGATCGTTCCAGCCAGTGTTCCAAAAATCAGCGTGATGACGAGTGAGCTGCCGACGACAAGACCTAAGACGGCACTTCCTTGCCAGACGTACGCAATGATAGCAATCAAGACGCCACAAATGACACCAATGATCAAACCAACCCAAAGTTCTCGTAGGATTAATCGCGTCGCGACCCGCTTATCGACTTCACGCGTGATCAATCCACGGACGACGACCGCGAGCGATTGGGTACCGGTATTTCCGGTCATCCCAGCAATCATTGGCATGAAAAAGGCGAGCGCGACAACTTTTGAAAGCGTCTCTTCGAACTGACTGATGATTGATCCGGAGACGAGCCCGATGAACAGTAACAAGACGAGCCATGGCAAGCGCCGGGTTGCAGCAATCCACGGCTTCGTCTCGAAATCAATTGATTTACCGGATGCTGAGAGTTTCTCGATGTCTTCATTCGCTTCTTCCCGTAAGACATCTAGTGCATCATCGACCGTAATCAATCCGACGAGAACATCGCCTTCGACGACCGGTAGCGAAACGAGATCGTAGCGTTCGAACAATTGCGCGACCTCTTCCTGATCGGTCTCTGCTGCGACCCGAATCACCTTCGTCTCCATGACATCGCTGATTCGTTCCGTATTTTCAGCTAAGATGACGTCCCGGTATGAGATGACACCGACGAGTTCACTGAGTTGATTGACGACGTACACGTAATTGATCGTCTCCGAGTATTCGATGTAGTCACGCATCTTCTCGACCGTCTCACCGACCGTGAAATCCTCTCCCACCCAGATGAACCGGTTCGTCATCAAACGCCCTGCCGTCTCCGGTGGATACGTCAAGAGATTGCGGACGATCAGTGCCTCGTCTGTCCGCATGCTACCAAGCAAACGGTCAGTTTCTTCTGGTCCCAGTTCCTCCAGTAAATCCGCGACATCATCGTTTTCCATTAAATCGAGGACATGCCCGGCGCGCTCGACGTCTAAACGACGCAAGACGGCAAGACGTTGCTCTCCTTCGAGCTCCTCAAGCACATCTGCCAATCGTTCGTGATCGAGATAATCGAGGAGTCGTGCCTGATCGTCTTCTCCTAATTCTTCATATACTTGCGCGATGTCATACGGATAGACTTCTTCGATGACTTGCTGTGCTTGCTCTCGCTTTTCCTTCGCAAGCGCATCGAGCAATAGCCACTTCCATTGTTGTTCTGCTGTCTGACGCAATCTCCTCACCCCCATACGATTCTGCCTTTTCATCTTAGCACGAGTTGATTCGCGATCGATATCGAAAAACAGTTGACAACTGTTTCTTACGGCTTTAAAGTTTGCCTTAAGGAAACATTATTAGTAGACCGAATCTTTCTCTAGTAATGAATGATCAAAAAATTTTAAGCTGTTTTTTGCCATAAGGAAACTTTCCTTCTCTACACCACAAAACCAAAGGAGTGAGCATTCATGTACGCCCTTGATGTTAACCGTCTCACGGTCTCCTATTTTGATACACATGCACTCGCCGATGTATCCGTCCGTCTTCCGGTCGCTTCGCTGATTGGTATCATCGGACCGAATGGTGCCGGTAAATCCACTTTCTTAAAAGCCATCCTCGGTCTGATTCCCGCTCGGATCGAGCAGTTACGCGTACTCGATCAACCACTCGAAGCTGTCCGGTCTCGTGTCGCCTATGTACCTCAGCGTAGCGCGATCGATTGGGATTTTCCTGTGCGTGTCCAAGATGTCGTACTGATGGGGTGTTATCCGAAGCTCGATCTGTTCAGACGTCCATCAAAGGAACAAAAGCAGTTCGCGATACATTGCCTTGAGCGCGTCGATATGGCCGATCATGCCAAACGGCAAATCGGTGAACTGTCAGGTGGACAACAACAACGGGTCTTTCTGGCGCGTGCCCTTGCCCAAGAAGCAGAACTACTGTTGCTGGACGAACCGTTCGTCGGTATCGATGTCGCCAGTGAGCAGATGATCATCGAACTCTTACGGACACTCCGAGCCGAAGGGCGGACGATTGTCGTCGTCCACCATGATCTGCATAAAGCAGAGGACTACTTCGACACGTTGATGCTGTTGAACAAACAACTAATCGCTGTCGGTCCTCCGTCTGATATCTTGACGCCGGAGTGGCTCGAACCAGCGTATGGCTTACCCCTATTCGAACGACGTAAGGAGGGACAAGGATGACGTTCATCGAGGCATTATTTCAGTATGAGTTCTTACAAAAAGCGATGATCACCGCCGTCATGGTCGGCATCATCTGCGGCGTGATCGGCTGTTTCATCATCTTACGCGGGATGTCGTTAATGGGTGATGCGATTTCGCACGCCGTTTTACCTGGTGTCGCGATTTCTTATCTACTCGGGATCAACTTCTTGATCGGTGCCATCGTCACAGGTCTCGTGACGGCACTGGGAATCGGCTTCGTCAGCCAAAACAGTCGCATCAAGAACGACACGGCGATCGGCATACTATTCACGTCCGCCTTCGCCCTCGGGATCATCTTGATTTCGTTCTTGCGCAGCAGTAGCGATCTCTATCACATTTTGTTCGGCAACGTCCTCGCGGTCCGTCCGAGCGATATGTGGATGACCGTCATTATCGGATTGATCGTCCTCGGGGGAATCTTCTTGTTCTACAAAGAGTTGCTGATCAGTTCCTTTGACCCGACAATGGCGCAAGCCTATGGACTATCGACACGCTGGATTCATTACGGACTGATGACGTTACTGACACTCGTCACCGTCGCTTCCCTTCAGACGGTCGGCATCATCCTCGTCGTTGCGATGCTGATCACACCAGCTGCGACAGCGTATTTACTGACGAATCGTCTCTCGCGGATGCTGTTCCTAGCAGCAGGTTTCGGTACGCTGTCCGCCATCGTCGGACTGTATTTCAGCTTCACCTACAATTTATCCTCTGGGGCATCGATCGTTCTTGTCGCGACGACGCTGTTCGCGCTCGTCTTCGTCTTTTCACCACGCCATGGTCTAATGCGTCACCGGAAACGAAAGGAGTCTACTGTATGAAATTAAAATTTTTTCTGTTCGTCCTCCTCAGCACGGTCTTGCTTGCTGCTTGTTCGACACCAGCAGAAGATAACGGAAAGCTGAAGGTCGTTGCGACGTATTCAATCCTCGCTGATCTCGCCCGCGAAGTTGGTCGTGAACACGTCGATGTTCACAGCATGGTCAAGATCGGGGCAAATCCGCATGAGTATGATCCACTTCCGGCAGACGTACAAGCGATGGCGGATGCGGATGTCGTTTTCTATAACGGTCTGAATCTTGAAGCCGGCGGTGCCTGGTTCGACAAACTTCGGGCAACGACCAGTAAAGATGCGTCTGACGCGCCAGTCTATCGTTTAAGTCAAGGCGTCGAACCAAAGTACCTGACGACGAAAGGCAAGGAATCAGAAACCGATCCGCACGCGTGGCTCGATGTGAGCAACGGCATTCAATACGTCGAAAACGTCAAGCAGGCATTGATCAAGGAAGATCCGAAGCACAAAGCGGACTACGAGAAAAATGCCGAGGCTTACATCAAACAACTGCAGACGCTTGATCAGGAAGCGAAAAAGCAGTTTGCCGACATTCCGAAAGCAGAACGTCACCTCGTCACGAGTGAAGGTGCCTTCAAATACTTCGGAACTGCCTATGACGTCAAAGCGGATTATATTTGGGAGATCAACTCGGATAATCAAGGAACGCCGGCACAAGTTCGCCGGATCGTCGATACGATCAAGGAGCAAGACATCCCTGTCCTATTCGTCGAAACAAGCGTCGACCGGCGGAGTATGGAGACTGTCTCTCGTGAGACCGGTGTTCCGATCGCTGGTACGCTTTTCACCGACTCGCTCGGAGCACCGGGTAAAGACGGCGACACGTACTATAGCATGATACAAGCGAACATCAAGACGATCACACAAGCACTCACGAAATAAGCGTCAATAAATCGTCATGCTTTCATCGTTTTACTTTCCTTATAATGAAGGTAAGACAATGAAAGAGAGGCCGACTATGCAAAGACGACTGTATCGTTTTGGACTTCCACTTAGTCTCAGCCTGTTGCTCGCTGCATGCGGGACAGCTGAACAGACGGATACTCCAAAAACAGAACACACGAATCACGAAGATCACGCTGACCATGCCAGTCATGGTGCCGGTGATCAACTCGAGAAGACCGCGGGACCGGACACGTTACCTGCTTTTCTCGATGAGCAGGATCAATCGATTCAAACAATCTATCGGTCCGTCGCTAAACATCCTGATTTATTGAAGAAGATGCCATGTTATTGCGGTTGTGGTGAATCTGCGGGTCATACGAGTAACTATGACTGCTTCATCGAGGAACAAACTGCTACGTCAACGACCTGGACGACGCACGGCATTACGTGTGGTACGTGTCTCGATATCGCGGCACAGTCGATCGTCGCTTATCAAAAAGGTAGCTCCGTCAAGGAAATTCGGACTGCAATCGATCAAACTTACGCGAAGACCGGTGTCACACCGACGCCAACGCCAGCACTTTAAAAATAGCCTGCTTCTTTTCACGAACCATGTGATCAGAAGCAGGCTATTTCGTTTAGATGATCACGGCGACTTGTGCCGTCAACGCCATCGTATTCTGTTCCGAATCTTTAAAGAACGCCATCCATGTCTCTTCTGTCTCGGAACGCGTAATCATGTGGGGTTCCCCGAGAAAAACAACACCTTGCTTTTGCATCCGCTTATATTCTGCTGGCAGCGAATCGACTTCAAAATACAAGACGGAACTCGGATGATCGAATGCCTCTGTCTCTGGTAAAGTCAACATCAATCGAATATCGCCACACTGAAAGAAAACCATCGTCTCAAGTTCAAATAAGACCAATAATTGCAAAACATCCCGATAAAATGCTGTACTACGCTTAATATCCTTCACTGGAATTCCAATCTGTTGAATACGTTTCATTTCATCTCCTCCGTCTGTTTTGCTCGCAAGACGAGCGGTCGACCCGACAACAGTTCATCCAGTTGATAGTACGTATGTGCGCGAATCGGTCGATCCGTTCGTGGCAGATGACGGAGTTCGTATGCCACTTCGAGTAAGTAAAATTTGTATTCCTCCCCTTCATCAAAACCGAAGCTCGCGCGCCGTTCCTCGATATACGCTAGAACACGCTCCTGTTGCGAGCACGAGAGACGCTCGACTTGCGGGGCGAGCGCCTCGTGCGGAAAGAGCACGATTTCCCGCTCCGTACGATACAGTCGATGCATGACACCACCACTTTGACGTAAGGCAATCAAACGTGCGGGTCGATACGGACGGGGGTGCGGATGCGCATGGACGAGGAAACGTTCAATGGTAACCTGAGTCGGTCCTGCCGGTAGAGAGATGACGTCATACATATAAAATCGCTCCTTCTCGAAAATGGATAGCTACTCTCATATGCTACCATAGCTATCCAAGGTTCTTCCGTTGACGACAGAAGGGGAATCCGTTTTCAAAGTTTCGCAACTGGTTTTAAGACGGAACGCGCGTGGAACAGATGGAGAGAAACGATTCATATCTGGAAAGGATGATTGTCGATGTCGAATATGTCCGCTGTCGGTTTTCACCGACACTTACCACTGACGGAACACGAAAGTCTGATTGATTTAGAACTACCACGCCCGGAAGCAACGGGGCACGATCTACTAGTTGAGATCAAAGCTGTCTCCGTTAATCCGGTCGATACGAAAGTCCGCGCTCACGGAAAAGATGAAGACGCTCCGAAAGTGATCGGCTATGATGCAGCCGGAGTCGTCGTTGAAGTTGGCGATGATGCCTCCCTCTTCCAAGTCGGTGATGAAGTCTATTACGCCGGTGCGATTCAGCGCCCAGGGTCAAACAGCGACTTCCAACTCGTCGATGAACGAATCGTCGCCAAAAAGCCGGAACGGTTGACGTTCAGTGAAGCGGCTGCTCTCCCGTTGACGACGCTGACAGCTTACGAAGCATTGACCGATCGTCTTGGATTGACGTTTGATGCTAAGTCGAATCTCGAGAAGACGATCCTCATCATCGGAGCTGCTGGTGGTGTCGGTTCAATCGCGACACAACTCGCGAATCACGCTGGGCTGACCGTCATCGGAACGGCGTCGCGTGACGAGACGATTGATTGGGCGAAGGAACACGGTGCACATCATACGATCAATCACCACGACGCATTCCGTCCTCAGCTGGAAGCCCTCGGCTACAAATACGTTGACTATATCTTCTGTCTCAATGCGACGGACCAACATTTCGAGACGATGGTCGATGTGATCGCACCGCAAGGGAAAATCTGTAGCATCGTCGAGACTGATCAAAAACTCGATTTAAGTGCGCTCCAACAAAAGAGTGCGACGTTCGTCTGGGAATTCATGTTCACCCGTCCACTGTTTATGACAGATGATATGATTCGTCAACATGAGATTCTGACGCAAGTCGCAGCATGGATCGAAGAGCATACGCTCGAGACGACGGTCAAGCAGACATTGATCGGCATGAACGCCGACAATCTAAAAGAAGCACACCGTCTCGTCGAAAGTGGAAAAACGATTGGAAAGATTGTCGTTGAACATCATTAATAGGTATCGAAGCAGGATGAGACTAGGCTCTCGTCCTGCTTTTTTGTCGTTCTTTATTTTCTTGTGAACGTGAATCTCTTACTTTGAAGATATTTTAAGTATTATGACTATATTTATCCGTCTAAAAAATGTACGATTACGGTAACAAATATTCCAATGTCATACATCTAATCGACCCTCGACTCACATGTACAAAGGAGCATCCATAATCCATATGCGAAAATGGTTCAATCAAAAGATCAGTCGACAGATCATGTCGTCATTTTATCTCATTCTTATTACACTATTGATCTCTTCCCTGGCTGCTTATTTTTATACGAACCATCAAGTCATGGATGCGAAACAAGAGCTCGATGCGATCAGCATGCGTGAAGATCGAGCGACGAAACTGTGGGACGATTGGCAGTCCCTTCAATACGAGATGCGGGGCTATATCGTCTTCGGAGATGACGCCGTGCTCGACGTGATTGATGAAAAGAAGGCATCACTCGAACAACAGACGGCTTGGTTTGAAAAGAATCGTCTCTACAAGGCGGATCAAATCTATGCGTCTGATATCCGGTCGCTCTATAATTCTTATACCAATTTCGTCATGCCGAGCTTGATTAAATACGTCCAAGCAAAGCAATCGGGCACGATTGACGAGCGTTTCCTGCAGATGCCGAGTCTAAAAGCGATGATGCCACAAGTACCTCAGGACCCGAATCGGAAGTTCAAGATGAATGCCTCGAACAGTGAAACGATGCGTAAAAGTGTCAACACGATGGAGAGTACGTTCACGAACTACCGGAGTAGTCTCCGCGCGAAAGAACTCGGTGCAAAAGAACAGCTTGTCATGCAGACGAAGTACGCTGAGTGGATTTGGCTCGTCAACCTGATCGTGTTGTTCCTCGTCATCTTGCTGATCGTCCGCCCGTTCATCGAACGGACGACGCGACAGATCCATCTTCTTAGCAAGGAGAGCAAGCTCCTTGCAAGTGGTGAGCATACGTTACCGTTGATTCCGCTGAACCGTGCTGACGAGATCGGTGAATTGAGTAAATCGTTCCATCAGATGGCGACAGCCTTGATTGAAAACAAACACCAATTGATGTCGACGAACGTCACTCTCGAAGATGCGTTGAAACTGACGCAACGGAACGAGTCCCATTTACGGCTACGTAATCAATTGACGGAGACACTAGCGTCGCGTGATAGCATCAGTGCCTATCCTGCCGTCATTCAAAAGATGGTTGAAATCACGAATGCGACGCAAGGTGCCTTGATTTTCAAAGATGGTACGAAAGTCATCGATATCGTCTTTTATCCACAGACACCGCTCACAGTCGAGGATTGGATGCCAACGATTGAGCCGTTATTGCGTGAGTCGCGACAAGATAAACGACCGCATACGCAGTTCGAAGATGAAGTCGCGCGCGCTGTCACACCGGTTCTTGATCCGAGTCAAAATGAGATCATCGCCTATATCTTCTTGTCCCGTAATCAGGATCGGTTTGATCGTTACGAGCAGGAAGAACTCGCTGCCTTCGCGCGTCAGCTAGCGTTGTCACTCCTACGGATGCGGACGTTCGACGAGATTGAACGCGAACGGGAAAAAACAGCGCGACTGTTGAACTCGATCCGTGAATCGATCGTCTATATCGAACCAGAAGGTGACATCCAGTTGATCAACCGACCATTACTCGATCTGTTCGACCATCCGGTTGATGACAGTCTCGATGAGAATGGGCTGATGAACATCACTCCGTCTATCGTTCAACTCAAGCATCGCGTCGACCAACTACCGGAATTCGAACGTTACTTGAAAAAGACGTTCGTGAAACGAGAAATCGGTGAAGGAATCACCTTCTCGATCGATCACGAGCGACGCTTCATCAAGACGTATTCCGAAAGTATTCATTATGGTGGACAGTTCCGCGGGATTCTACTCGTCTTACGTGATGTGACGAACGAAGTTGAGATCGACCGGATCAAAAATGAACTTGTCTCGACGATCTCGCATGAACTACGGACACCACTCTCGTCGATCTATGGCTTTACCGAGCTGATGATTCAGCGGGACCTGCCACCGAAGCGACAAAAGAAGTATCTCGAAGCTGTCCATTCGGAAACAGAACGCCTATCACTGTTAATCAATGATTTCCTCGACTTGCAACGGATGGAAGCGAATCGTCAGGAATACGAGATGGCACCATTTGATATCGTCGCGATGATCCGCGATTTGAAACAGTTGCATAGCCTATCCTCTTCGTCCCACGCGATTCAGATTTCACGGAATGTCGAACCGCTGATCGTCGAAGGGGATGCGAAAAAAATTCGCCAATTGTTCAGTAACCTGATCAACAATGCGATCAAATATTCACCCGCTGGTGGAACGATTGACATTCAACTGACGCGACACGCGTCACGTGTCACGGTCGCGATTCAAGATGAGGGTATCGGGATTCCATTTTCTGCGATGAGTAACCTGTTCCAAAAATTCTATCGTGTCGACAACTCGGATACCCGTAAAATCGGTGGTACCGGACTTGGACTTTCAATTTGTCGTGAAATCGCCCGTGGACACGACGGGGAGATTCACGTCGAATCAATCGAAGGTCAGGGCTCGACGTTCACAGTCGAACTTCCGTTGATACAACATACATGATGTATACGAAAAAGCGCCAGAATGCGAATCAGCATTCCGGCGCTTTTAACATTAGGTAATTTTATGAGTTGAGACGGCTTGCCACTTCAACCGTCCGTTTTGCTTGATGGCGTACAGCCGGTTCGACCGATTCAACCATGTTACCGTCTTGGTCGACAGTCACCGATGTACCATATGGATTTCCGCCCGCTGCGAACAAAACAGGATCCGAATACCCCGGTGCTGCAACAATCGCGCCCCAGTGGAACATCGTCGTATAGACCGCGAGAACAGTCGCTTCTTGTCCACCATGTGGATTCTGTGCCGATGACATCGCGCTGACGACTTTATTGACGAGTTTGCCTTGTGCCCAAAGTCCGCCTGTCGTGTCGAGGAACTGTTGGAATTGTCCCGGTACATGACCGTAACGTGTCGGGACACTAAAGATGATCGCATCTGCCCAATCGAGTAGATCCGGTGTCGCTTCTTCAATATCACGTGTAGCATCCGCATGCTTTTGCCATAGCGGGTTCGAAGCAATCGCTTCTGCTGGGGCTGTCTCCTTGATTTTCGCAAGACGGACTTCTGCTCCTGCTGCTTCTCCCGCTTCTTTTGCCCATGAGGCAAGTTGATGGTTCGTTCCGGTTGAGCTGTAATAGATGACTGCTAGTTTCACGTTTGACATGACTTCGCTCCTTTTTTTAAAGACAGTGACAGACGATGGACGTACACGCTTTCTATTCCCGCTTTTCGCTTAAATTAACGTCAATTGTTTGAATTCAAGAGGAAATTCCGCCCAATTCTTTAACCAAATGCTTGAACTAACGACCAATTTAAAATAAAACAGGAATCCCGTAAGACAACGTCTGCCGTGAAGGATTCCTGTCCGATCAATTATTTAACCGTTAAACTAAAGGTCTTACTCTTACGCAGCTTGATCGACTCCGCATGTACCGTGACCCGGGTGCCTCGTTTTTGTTTCGGGAACGTCATCGTTTGTGTCTTACCGGTTGCGAGTTTCGTGTATCGCTTCTTATTGATCGTGACGACGATCGTCTTTCCTTTCGTCGCTTTGACTTTCCACGATGTACTCGTCGGACTGAGTGACGTCGTGTACGACTTGAGTTTTGGATTAGCTGCCGCCACGACTTTCTGCCCGGAGACTTGAAGTTGTGTTCCTTTACGGGCAACGAACGTCACGACTTGACCCATCTTTAGCGGTTTTGTCTTAATCGCAAAACTCTGCGTTTTCTTCCGATCGATATATGCCGTATATTTCCCATCAATATACAGCTTTCCGTAATCGGCATCTCCATCAAGAATTCCTTCAATCGTCGTGTGTTCATCCGTTAGGGGTGCGGATAGATTACTGTAAATCATCACGCTATCTTTCAAAGAGAGTGATTTCGTAGGATACTCACCACTTCGTGTAACACGATATGACGCTAAATCATTCGTATACGGAATCGTGATCTCTGTCTTTTTCGTTGCTGGAACAGATTGAATTTGTCGTTTACCTGCATAGACTTTATAGATACCGCCTTCTTTGGCACTTTCTAAGCGGTATGTGATGAATTTAAAATTATCGTTTTTCGACTGGGTAATGCGTGGTACTTCATAACCTGCGACGGTCCGGTTCACGGATGCTTCTTGATTGAAGTCTCGTGTATTTCCGAACGTCCAACGCATCACCTGACCGACAAGATTTTTCGTCGACACGTTGATTTGGACACGTCCTGTCTCATCGGAGGCAGCTCTTCCGATGAGGACACCCTCTTTTCCATAGACCGTCACCGGAACATCGCTTTGATTGATGTTAAAGCTATAGGATGTTGTACCTTCCTTAATGGTTGGAATCGCTGAACCCTGAGCTGTTAAATAACGCTGGTATTGATAACGTGTCAGGTCCTCCAAGACCTTACCGGTTTCAGTCGTGTATATCGTCCGGTACTCACTATACGGTAAACGTTTCGGAATCGTCGTGATCGTGAACAGCTCGTTTTTCAGTTCGACATTCCCAGTGAACGATAATTTACTGGGCTCAACGATACCTGTCGTTCCATCTATACGCGTCAGCTCAACGCTAGGAGCTAGAACCGTTCCTTCGAGCAACGTCGTATCATCCTTCGTCAAGTCATTGATTGCGATCGGTTGGCGCAAATAAGACGCAAACGATAACATCGTCGCTTGATCCTTGCTCCGGTAGATGGCTTTTCCATCCGCTAACAGTTCATTCGCTAATTGCTTTGAATGGTCAACGAGTGTCTTCAATTGTCCACTTGCTGTATCTAAGTAGAATAACGATGACTCGTTTGACGAACTAGAATCGACCAGTTGAACGTACAATCCGTCTTTCGTTTCGTAAGCTCCCTGGACGTAGTATCCTCTTGAGACTTTCGGTAAGGTGATTTGTTGATTGGTGACGACGTGACGCAACATGTCCTGTTCATCATCTAAGATCCAGTCATTGATTAAAGGCGAGAACCGCTTCACGTCAACGGAACGGACTTTTGAGAATGTACCGTCCGGATTCACATCATACCAATCAGCACTGTCCTCTCGTTGGATCGAGAAACGATTCGCACCAATCCATTGCAACCGATCTTGAGAAGTCACTTTCATCGTATCTTGCTCAACAAATTGATCCCCTTCGCGAATAAAGACTGATAACTTATCAAACGAGGTATACCCTATCACCATATCGCGATTCAAGACACGCAGGTACTCCTTGTCTTCTGGAAGCGTCAGCAGTTCCGAAGTTCCCGTCTTCGCATCAATCAAATAATAAGGATGCTCGGTTTCGTCTCCATAATAATCTTCATACAAGAACAACGTTTTATCGGCTGACGTCGCCCGCATCACCATATACGGTGAGACGTCTTTCGGATAAGGTGTCGTCTCTTTTGTCTCTAAATCATAAAATCCAACGATTGCTTGATCTTTCGTTTTGACGTCATACGGTGCAGCATCCGCACTTACAGTGAGCGTCATCCATGTACCGTAAATCAGCGCGGCACTTCCCATCCAATGTTTCCAGTTCATCTATGTAGAACATCCTTTCAAAAATAAGTGATTACTTCTATTTTATTCCATATACAGTGATTTTTCTAATGCTTTTTGAAGAAAACACTCAAGCGTTCGATACGTTTCGATTCAGGGTAAAGACCGATTGACGACACACGTAAGGAGTACTGACCATGGCGATTCGTTACACACTTTATCTGTTACTTGGCATGCTCAAGTTCATGCTATTTAGTTATTTTACAAAGACCGATCTTTCGCTCCATTTAACACTCATGAACCTGGCCGGCATGCTGATCCTGTCGAGCTGGACGTTACTGATTCCGTGGAATAAACGCCGCTGGGTCTGGCTCGGTCTATTGCTGGCACACAGTTTTCTACTTGCTTCCGACATGTGGTACTACCGTTACTTCGAGGACTTCCTCTCCGTCTCGCTCCTTTCACAGATGACGCAGATGAGTGACGTCAGTAGCGGCTTCACTGCCTTGATCGTACCGCAAGACTTCCTCTTGTTCGCTGATAGTTTGATTTTCATGGTACTGCTCTTTGTCTTCCGCAAACGACCGGAAGTAACGACAGCGCAAACACGACGCCGGACAGCTGGACTCCTTGCAGTCAGTGGCATTATTTTGTCTGCTTCACTGCTGACGTACCGGACGCTAACAGAAGATCGTCAACCGACGGCAACAATCTCCGATATGCGTGACTACTACCTGTTCGGCTTTTGGGGTTATCACGGGTGGGACGCTTTCAAAGGCGTGACCGGGCGACCAAGCGACGGATTGACGGCTCAGGAGCAACAGCGCATCAATCAAAAGGAACAGACGAATCCAACCGGTCCGAAGCAGACACCAAATATCATTTTGGTACAGCTCGAATCGTTCCAGGCTTCAGTCATCGACCAGACCATTAATGGCGAAGAAGTAACGCCGAACCTGAATCAGTTGAAAAAGGAATCGCTCTACTTCTCGTCGTTTTACCACCAGACACATGAAGGACGGACTTCGGACGCCGAGTTCATCACGAACACATCGCTTTATCCATTAAAATCAGGCTCTGTCTATACGCAATATCCGACGAATGAATTCGAGCCGCTCCCTGCATTACTTGAGAAAAACGGGTACGATACAGCAGCAATGCACGCTTACGAAAAAGGTTTCTGGAATCGTGACGATGTTTACAAGAACATCGGTTTCAAGCACTTCTTCAGTCAAAAGGATTATTCAAAAGAAAAAAAGATCGGCATGGCGTTGAACGATCAGCAGTTTTTCCTCGAATCGATTGATCACATGGAGACGCTGCAAGAACCGTTCTTCTCGTTTTTAGTCGCGTTGACGAGTCATACACCGTATGAGATCGATAAGGAAGATCAGAAGCTTGATCTGTCTGGATATAAGGATCCAATGTTGAAACGGTATTACCAGACTGTCCATTACGTCGATACCGGTATCGGGAAGATGATCGACGAGTTGAAACAACGCGATCTTTGGGACCAGTCCCTCGTCATCTTTTATGGCGATCACGATAGTGGACTCGTCAATGAAGGCAGTGAGATGCGCAAAAAAGCAGATGTCTCGTCTCCAGTAGCAGCTTTCGAACTCGAACGACGCATTCCACTCTTCATCAAAAAACCCGACCAACAAACCGGTCGGGTCATGAAAAAGAATGGCGGACAAATTGATATCGCACCAACGATCATTGATCTGTTGAATCTCAAGACATCCTATATGATGGGGCAATCCCTCATCGACGACAAACCGAATCTGACGGGCTTCCGTGATGGTTCGTTCCGCTATAAAGACTATTACTATGAAGCGGATTTGACGAAAGCATCAGGCGAAGGCACTTGTTATGATGTATCGACTGAGAAAAAGGTCGAGCTGAAGTTCTGTCGAAATCAAGTGAAGGATGTGAGTGAGCAGTTAAAGCTGTCGGATAAGATAGTCAAACAAAACAGTTTAAGTAAACAACGATAATATTCCAATAAATGTTTTTATTATCTTTTTGTATCCTAAATTAAATAAATTCAATAATTATATTTGTTTGATTTAGGATGCATAGTTTCTTCAATACCTTTTGTAATCACAGATTCTTGAACAGCTTTATATATTCTTTTAAAACTAGGAATTTCAAATAATCCTTTTTTATTGTAGATTTTTTTATGCTTACAAATTCTGAGAAGGTTATCCTCATTTAAACTAAAGGGAAATTGATTAGATCTATCATATCCAATTTTCAACAAGATATTTTTTCTTTTTCTTAAAATATTTAATATTGTAGATAGTAACCATCTATCTAACTCTTCCATCTGCTTTTCATCATCTAGCAAAGGATAAAACGACATAATCCCCTTAAAATTAAGACGTTTATATGACCCATTCAGATAATTTCTTAACATGTTTTCATTTAAATTTCCATATAGATATCTCCGTACTTGCATAATCGCAGTTAAAAAATCTTTATCCATATCATTACTCGGAATTTCTACTGATCTTAAAGGTGATGTATTTATTGGTTGTATCAAATTTGTATATAGTAAATAGCTAATATGTTTTTTAATTTTAATAACAGATTGTTCTTTTATACTTATGTTATCTCCCGAAAGGCTATATCCCAAAAAATCAATATAATTTTTATAGTTAGGAAACTCATTAGGCATATCCTTTTTCGTAAGTAAACTAATGCCATGAGATTTATCGAAATTTATTTCAACACCGGTTTCTACAGAAAACTCCTGAATTATTTCATAGGCCCTACAAATCTTTTGATAACTCCCCGCCCAAATAACTGTATCATCTGCATATCTTGCAAATCTGAGTCCCTCTATCTCAAGCTTCTTGTCCAGAGACCAACAAGCCATGTTAGCTAAAAATAATGATATAGAGGTACCTTGATCTATACCTTTAGTAAAACAACTCAAGAATTTTTTTATTAATCCACTCTCAAAATCACTGATTAAAAATCCATTTTTATTAAATTGATCGATTAAGTATTCATGATTAATCGAACCAAAAAAGTCTCTAAAATCAAATTCTGCTACAAATAACCTAGGATTCATTTTTATGTCCAAAGCAATATCTTGGATAGCGTAATGAACATTTCTATCGCTTCTATACGCATATGAGAATGAACTAAATCTATGTTTATTTTTACTTAAAAGTCTACTATACAAATAATTCGATACCGCTTCGTCAGGTATTTCATAAATAAATACAGATCTTGTTTTTTCACTATTTTTTTTCTTAATTTTCTTCTCATAAGGATTATGAGGAACATATGTACCATCAATTAATTTTTTAAATATTGAATTAGCAATTTTCTTTTTATTTTTCAGAACATAAAAGGGGTTAAACCTTTTACCTACACTCCATTCTTCGGGAGTTTTTATTACTTTAGGTTTCGGGTTTAAGACTCTTCTATTTTCTCTTTTATGTATTATATCCATGTTATTATGATATTTTTGAAATTCTTTTGCTTTTCTTTCAGCTAATTTCTCAATATGATTTTCAATTTCGTTTAATAACAAATTAAACAAACCTCCTTATAAAATAAGAAAAAGTCTTATCTATTAGACAAGACTTTCCACGCAAATCATAATTAAAAATAAGTCCTCACTTGAGATCCCATTTTAAGGAGATGGGACCTTCCAACTCGAGCATAATAAATACACCCGAATATATGATTTCCGTTCGCCACCTAATGGCCTATAAATATTTTACAAAATTTTCTTCATATTGTCTATAGGGATTATTTTTAGAGTTTCTAAACAAAAAGCATTAACTTTCTAAATACCGGAAAGTTAATGCTTTAGAGCTAGTTAGTTTTTTACATCATTCCGCCCATTCCACCCATGCCGCCCATATCAGGCATTGCAGGAGCAGATCCAGCTGGTTCTGGTTTATCGGCGATAACGGCTTCCGTTGTTAAGAACATCGCTGAAACAGATGCTGCGTTTTGAAGTGCTGAACGCGTTACTTTCGCTGGATCGACGATTCCTGTTTCAATCATGTCGACATACTCGTCCGTTGCCGCATTGTAGCCCATTCCTGGTGCTTCATGCTTGAGACGCTCGACGATGACTGAGCCTTCTTGACCTGCGTTTTCCGCAATTTGACGAAGTGGTGCTTCAAGTGCACGAAGAACGATGTTGACACCTGTTGCTTCGTCGCCTGTTGAGACCGACAGAATCGATTCGACAGCTTTCGTGACGTGAATGAGAGCTGTTCCCCCACCTGCTACGATGCCTTCTTCGACTGCTGCGCGTGTCGCGTTGAGTGCATCTTCGATCCGGAGCTTACGTTCTTTGAGCTCAGTCTCGGTTGCTGCTCCGACTTTGACGACTGCTACGCCACCTGCGAGTTTCGCCAGACGCTCTTGTAATTTCTCACGATCGAAGTCGCTTGTCGTCTCTTCGATTTGCGCACGGATCGTACCGACGCGTGCTTCGATCGAATCTCCGTGTCCATGTCCTTCGACGATCGTCGTGTTGTCTTTTGAGACGACGACCTTCGACGCACGACCGAGTTGCGTGATTTGTGTTTCTTTCAGATCAAGACCGAGGTCTTCTGTGATCAACTCTGCGCCTGTGACGATCGAGATGTCCTCAAGCATCGCTTTCCGGCGATCACCAAAGCCTGGTGCTTTGACTGCTACCGCGTTGAACGTACCACGTAGTTTGTTGACGACGAGTGTCGCGAGTGCTTCACCTTCGACATCTTCTGCGATGATGAGGAGTGGTTTGTTTTGCTGAACAACTTGCTCGAGGACCGGAAGAATCTCTTGGATGTTCGAGATTTTTTTGTCCGTGACGAGGATGTACGGGTTCTCAAGGACCGCTTCCATCTTATCTGAATCTGTGATCATGTATGGTGACGCGTAACCACGGTCGAACTGCATCCCTTCAACGACGTCGAGTTCTGTCGTGAAGCCGCGTGATTCTTCGATCGTGATGACACCGTCTTGACCGACACGTTCCATCGCTTCTGCGATCAATTGACCGACTTCTTCATCCGCTGCTGAGATCGCTGCGACTTGGGCGATTGCTTCTTTACCTTCGATTGGTTTTGCGATCGTGTGCAACTCTTCGACAGCGCGACGGACTGCTTTTTCGATTCCTTTACGGATGACCATCGGGTTTGCGCCCGCTGTGACGTTTTTGAGACCTTCCCGAATCATCGCTTGTGCGAGGACTGTCGCTGTTGTCGTACCATCCCCTGCGATCTCATTCGTTTTTGAGGCAACTTCTGCAACGAGTTTTGCACCCATGTTCTCGAAGTGATCTTCGAGTTCGATTTCTTTCGCGATCGTCACGCCATCATTCGTGATGAGTGGTGAACCGAACTTTCGCTCGAGGACGACGTTGCGTCCTTTTGGTCCGATCGTGACTTTGACTGCATCCGCTAATGCGTCGACCCCTCGGAGCATTGCCCGACGTGCTTCTTCACTGAATAAAATGTCTTTTGCCATGACTGAAATCCCCCTTTAGATGATTAACTGAATTACTCGGCTACTGCCAAAATATCGCTTTCGCGTAAAATTAAGTATTCATTGCCGTCGACTTTGACCTCTGAACCGGCATATTGTGCATAGATGACGTGATCTCCGACACTCACTTCAAGTGGTACACGTACGCCTTGCTCTGTCACACGGCCTGTACCGACAGCGACGACTTTACCCTCTTGTGGTTTTTCTTTCGCTGACCCAGGAAGAACGATTCCTCCGAGTGTTGTTTCTTCTTTTTTAACGACTTCGATCACGATGCGATCACCAAGTGGTTTTAACATGCGAAACATCCTCCTTGAAAATGACTGTTTTTTTAGCACTCACTTTAGTTGAGTGCTAACATATTTTTATCTTATACGCTTTCTCTTCTGAATTCAAGCCTGAACCTTTATCCGTTTTCCCGAAATCGACACCTTTGAATCATCGTCAATCGTGCGCCAAGACCGTTTGTTTGTTACAATCGGGACAGTACCTTCATTACAAAGGAGTTGTGTCCTGTACGATGAAAAATCCAATCAGTCTGCCTTTCGTGATGGCGGAGAAGTGGCAAAAGCGTCACGTCATCCCGATCATCATCTATCTGATCGTCCAATTGGTTCCGGGTTCGTTCCAGTATTTCCTTCCGAAGAACGTCATTGCTGACGTCGCCGGTTGGTGGCTTGCGATCGGCTTCACGGTCGCCGTCATCGTCTCCTACTACTGCCTGCGTCCCGATTGGCAGAAGTGGAAGGCAGAGGGACGTCAAACCGATCCGATGGATACGTTGAAATGGATCGGAATCGGGATCGTGCTCTTGTATGCGCTCTTGATCGGTGTCAACTTGATCGATGCCTGGATGGCAGGCGGGATCGAGAATGTCGCGAAATCGCAAAATACGGATCAAATTATTCAAGCGATTCAAGTCATCCCACTCCTGCAAGTCATGGTCGTCCTGCTCGGACCAATCATGGAAGAGTTCTTGTTCCGGCATATCATGTTCGGCAATCTCTCCTCGAAGCTCGGTTTCTTCTTCAGCTTCATCTTGACGGGTGCCTTGTTCGGACTGATCCACCTAGACAACAAATTTTTGATCTATGTCGCGATGAGTTTTGTCTTCTCGCTCGTCTTCGTCAAGACGCGCCGGATCATTGCTCCGATCGCCATCCATGTCTTTAACAACGGAATCGTCGTACTTGCCATCTACGCGATGTCTTAATTTACGAAAGGTCGTGTTTTCATGCGTCAAAGCTCGAACTTCATGGCATTGTTCTATGCCATCTTTGGTGTTCTTTTCATGTTTCTTGCCTACAACAACTCAGTCGAGGCAGGAACGGTCTTCAACTTCTGGACGATCCTCCTGACCTTGTTCGCCGCAATCGACTTCTATCGTCTTTACCTGATCTTCCGCTTCCGCTCAGCAGCAAAGAAGATGATCAAGAAGGAACAGGATAAAAAGAACGATAAACAATAAAAAAAACGAGATTTCCGTCCGGCGGGAATCTCGTTTTTTGGCTTATTCTTTCGCTTGACCCTTGCGGTAAGAATCGATGATCGTTTTCGCCACATCAAGACTCAACCGTTCATCTAAGACCAGGTTCTTGATCATATTGATGAATTCGACATCTTCCTGTTGCACCGAATCAATCCGCTCAATCAACTGGTTCAACTTCGCCCGGACAGTCGGATAGGATACTTGATAGGCAGCTGCCATATCCTTCAACGAACCGGAGCTCAAGACGAACTTTCGGATGAACTCGAGATGCTCCTGTTCGAGTGCCAGTACCCAAGCGGGCACGTCTTGTCGTTCCATCGTGTTCCCTCACTTCTCTTACAAATCTTGAATCTCCATTCGATCTTTTTCACGCTTCAGTTGCTTACGGCGCGAGTCGACACCCACCTCACCCATTGAAATTATGAGTGATAAACAGGCAAACGTTCCTATCCGAATCACCGATTCTCGATCCGATGAGTGTGGACCTGTTCCGAAATAGACGTAAATTCCGAGACCAATGATGATCACTGGAATGATAAGACTAAAGAGTCTTCCGCGCCTCGCTAAATAAAATTGTACGATACAGACTGCGACAATACCAATGACGATTCCTACTGATTCCATCTCATCGCCTCTCCCTTATGATTATATCAATAATATTAACTTTAAAATTAATAATATTCAACTAAATTTTAACTATAATCGAAAATAAGGTATTTTCTTTAAAAACAATCAACTTTAATCTATTTTCTTGGACGAAAAAAAGAAGGACTGACGATTCAGTCCTTCCCCATACTTACGACAATCACGCACTGCGGATGTCGTCTTTCTTATTTTCTGTCGACATGAACGTCTCGAGTTGGTCTTCGTCCAGGACACCTTCCCACTTCGCGATGACGAGTGAAGCGAGCGTGTTTCCTGTGACGTTGACGACCGAGCGCATCATATCCATGATTCGGTCAATCCCCGCGATGAAGGCAAGTCCTTCTGCCGGGATACCGACCGTACCGAGTGTTGCGAGCAACACGACGAATGAGACGCCAGGAACGGCAGCCATCCCTTTTGATGTCAGCATTAAGACGAAGACAAGCGTCAACTGTGTTCCGATCGAGAGATCAATCCCGTACATTTGTGCGATGAACAAGGCTGCGAGCGCTTGATACAGCGCAGATCCATCAAGGTTAAACGAATAACCCGTCGGTACGACGAAGCTAACAATTGATTTCGGAACACCCATCTTCTCGAGTTTTTCCATGATCCGTGGCAGTACCGTTTCAGACGATGCCGTCGAATACGTCAGCAATAACTCGTCTTTGAAGATACGCGTGAAATCAGAAACGCGAATCCCGACCCATTTCATGATCGCACCGAAGACGATCACCATGAAGAGAAGCGCTGTGACGTATAACGTCGCAATCAGTTTAAACAATGAACCGAGCGATTCAATCCCGAACGTCGAGACCGTGACACCGATCAAGGCGAAGACACCGATCGGCGCGAACTTCATGACGATGTTAACGAGATTGAACATCGCTGCTGCGACGCCTTCAAAGAAACGAACGACCGGTTGGCCCTTCTCTCCTGCAAAACCGACACCGAGTCCGAATAAGACCGAGAAGAAAATGATGGCAAGCATATCACCGCGGACCATCGCGTCCAAGATGTTCGTCGGGACGATGTTGACGATTTTGTCGACGAGTCCTGCATCTTGTGTCGTCTCTTCCGTTTCGACATACGTCGAGATGTCCGTTTTATCAAGTGTCGACATGTTAATACCAGCACCCGGTTCAACGAGATTGGCTGCGAACAGCCCCGTGAAAATCGCGATCATCGTTACGATCGTGAAGTAACCGAGTGTCTTGACGCCGAGACGTCCGAGACTTTTCGGACTACCGACTGATGAGACACCGAGAACGATCGTCGTAAAGACGATCGGAACGACGATCATTTTCATCATCCGGATAAAGATGTCACCGATTGGCTTAAGCCACTCCGCGACATGGGGATTCCCATAAAATACACCACCGACTGTGATCCCGAGAATCAAGCCGATTAAAATTTGCCAGGCAAGGCCAATTGGCTTACGTTTCGTAGTTGTCATACCCTTCCTCCTTATTACATCCGTCTTACTTGTATCCTACATGTAGTGGAACATAAGTAGAATTTTGTCCTAAATACAGTACGTTGTCAAATCGTTCTGTTATAGCACAAAAATGAAATTCATACAAAAAAACGTCCAAAATCCGCTTGTTTCCAAGCATTTTGGACGTTTAAACATTATTCAAGATTGTTGATTGACGCGTTCCTCAATCAACGCACGATTGCGTTTTTTAAAGACTTCGTTATGTGACGAGACCATCGCCACTTTTGGCGCTTCCGGCTCAATGAAGCGTTTTGCCCGGTTGACGGCATTCGCCGCATCTTGAAAGGCACCTGAGATCAAATGGACCTTCCCGTCGTGTGAAAGAATATCTCCGGCAGCATATAGTCCCGGTACACTCGACTCGCTCGCCGCGTTCCCCGCGATATAGAAGTCATCGACCCGTGCGATATCGAGATCACAGGCGTCAAGCAGTGCCGCGTCCTGCTCGTAGCCGTGATTGATGATGACTTCATCAATTGGAATCTCAACGATTTCCTCTGTTTGACAGTCGATCAATTCGACCGATGCGATCCGTTGATGATCAGGACTTGCGATCAGCTTGTGAATCGTCGTATTAAGGAGACAGACAGCAGAACTTTTGACGAGCTGGTCGACTTGCGCCTCGTGCCCCGAGAAACAATCCCGGCGATACGTGACGTAGACTTTTTTTGCGACCGGTTCGAGCTCGTTCGCCCAGTCGATCGCCGAGTTTCCACCACCTGAGACGATGACGGTCTTTCCTTTAAAGCGTTCAATCGATTTGACCGTATAGTTCAAGTTCGACACTTCAAAGCGTTCCGCACCTTCGACTTTTAATTTTTGTGGATTGAGGATGCCGCCGCCTACCGCGACGATGACCGTCTTCGAATAATGGATCCGACCCGATTCTGCTTCTAAGACGAAGTTGCCGAAGACGTCTTTTGCGATCGAGATGATCTTTTCATTCAATTGAACGGTCGGTTGAAATGTCAGTCCTTGTTCGACGAGTTGAGCCATGAGTTTTTCACCAGTGATCGGTGGCTGTCCGCCGACGTCCCAGATCATCTTTTCCGGATAGACGTGCAATTTTCCTCCGAGTTCTGCTTGATACTCGATCAATTTCGTCTTCATGCCCCGAAGACCACTATAGAACGTCGAATATAACCCTGCCGGTCCTCCGCCGATGATCGTTACGTCGAACAACTCCTGTTCCCTCATCTCACTCACTCCTCGTCTTTGATTACGATTGATTATCATTCTCACTCCCTCATGATAACGTGAACATCTCTTGAACACAAGAAAAAATGTTGACAGCGTTTTTATAGGACTGGTATGGTTAATGAGACGATAGTGATAATCATTATCATTGAAACGGAGAGAACAACGAAGGAGTCGTCGCGTATGGTACGTCTAGCAACAGAAGAAATCAATATCGGCTACGGTGATCGTCCCATCGTCAAAGATTTGTCCGTCCAAATTCCCGATCGTCAAATCACAACGATCATTGGGGCGAACGGATGCGGCAAATCAACTTTGCTGAAAGCGATGACACGGATCATTCCCCATCAATCGGGACGTGCGTTGCTCGATGGTCTTGATATCGCGAAGGAAAGCACGAAGCTGCTTGCTCGGAAGATGGCTATCCTGCCACAAACTCCGGAAAGTGCAAGTGGTCTAACGGTCGCAGAGCTCGTCTCATACGGTCGTTTCCCGTACCAAAAAGGATTCGGACGCTTGACGAAACACGATTATGAAATCATCGATTGGGCACTCGAAGCAACGGATACGATGGCGTTCAAACATCGTCCGGTCGATGCGCTGTCCGGTGGTCAACGTCAACGGGTCTGGATTGCGATGGCACTCGCTCAAGAGACGGATATCATCTTTCTCGATGAACCGACGACTTATCTTGATCTCGCCCACCAACTCGAGGTGCTCGAACTGCTCGAATATCTCAACCGGACCGAAGGACGGACGATTGTCATGGTCCTGCATGACTTGAATCAAGCGGCACGCTTCGCCGACTATATCATCGCCATGAAAAACGGCGAAGTCGTCAAAGCCGGAACGTGTGAGGAAGTCATCGCAAAAGATGTCTTACAAGAAGTATTTCATATCGATGCTGAAATCGGACGCGATCCGCGGACGAACAAGCCGATGTGTATCACCTACAACTTAATCAAGGGAGATTAAATCATGAAGAAACTACTTGTACCGGTTCTACTCATTCTCACGCTCGTCATCGCAGCGTGTGGCAATACAGAGAAAAAAGACGACGCAGCATCTGGTTCGAAAAACGAAACGATCACATATAAATCAGAAAATGGAAACATTAAAGTTCCAGCTCATCCAAAACGAGTCGTGGTCCTCGCTGGTTTTGCCGGCAACGTCATGGCACTCGGCGTTCCTGTCGTTGGTGTTGATTCGTGGTCAAAAGCGAATCCGAAGTTCGATAAACTAAAGGATGTCACGGAAGTTTCGGAAGAGAACGTTGAAAAAATCATCGAACTCGATCCTGACTTGATCATCGGCTACTCGACAACGAAAAACCTCGACAAAATCAAAAAAATCGCTCCGACGGTCACGTACACATACGGAAAAGTCGACTACTTGACGCAACATATCGAAATCGGTAAATTGCTCAACAAAGAACAGGAAGCGCGCGATTGGGTCAAAGACTTCAAAACACGTGCCGCTGCTGCCGGTAAAGACATCAAAGCAAAAATCGGTGAAGATGCTACCGTTTCTGTCATCGAAAGTTTCGATAAACAACTCTACGTCTTCGGCAACAACTGGGGTCGTGGAACAGAGATTCTCTATCAAGAAATGAAATTAAAAATGCCGGATAAAGTCACGAAGATGGCATTAAAAGATGGTTACTATGCGTTGTCACCAGAAGTCCTCCCTGAATATGCAGGCGACTACCTCGTCTTCAGCAAGAGCGCAGAAGCGGACAACTCATTCACGAAAACGGATACGTTTAAAAACATTCCAGCCGTCAAAAACGATCATGTCTTCGAAGTCGATTCGAAGGAATTCTACTTCAATGATCCTCTCACACTCGAACGTCAACTCGAGTTCTTCAAGAAAAGTTTCCTTGGTGCATAATAAATAAGGGAGGGAACCTGCGGGAACCCTTCCTTTTTTTGCGGCTCACTCCCTGAATCAGAAATGGAGGCGACATTCATGTCAGCTGGTCGAATTCCGTTCGGCATAAAAATCACACTCGGTCTTGTCCTCTTTTTCGGGATGTTCTGGATCGCGATGACGTTCGGCGCTGCCGATACGACGATCCGCGAAGTCTGGAACGCCTTGACGTTCGGACCGTTGAATGAAAAAGCAAAAATTGTCCAGGAAATCCGTCTTCCACGAGAATTAGCAGCAATCCTAGTCGGAGCAGCACTCGGTGTATCGGGTGCCATCATGCAGGCGATGACACGCAATCCCCTCGCCGATCCTGGTCTACTTGGTCTGACGGCGGGTGCGAACGCAGCACTTGCACTCGTCATCGTCCTGTTCCCGAAAATTGAGTACTTCGGTATCATGATTGCTTGTTTCGTCGGCGCAGCACTTGGGGCAGCACTTGTCTTTGGAATCGGTGCTTCGAAAAAAGGTGGTTTTTCACCACTCCGGATTGTCCTTGCCGGTTCTGCAATCTCAGCCTTTCTGTATGCGATTGCGGAAGGCATCGGCATCTACTTCAAGATCGCTCAAGATGTCTCACAATGGACGTCCGGTGGACTCGTCGGGTCGACATGGGGACAACTGCAAGTCATCACTCCGGTCATCGTGATCGGGATTGTGATTGCCTTCATCTTCTCCCGACAATTGACGATTCTCAGTCTATCGGAAGAAGTCGCGCTCGGACTCGGGCAGAACATCCAGCGGATCAAAGCAGTACTTTATGTTGTCGTCATTCTGCTTGCGGGTGCTGCTGTTGCACTCGTCGGTAACATGGCGTTCATCGGGCTGATGATTCCACATATCGTCCGCGCGATCGTCGGGACGGACTATCGGTTCATCCTGCCGATGACCGCGATCTTTGGTGCGACGTTCATGTTACTTGCCGATACGATCGGTCGGACATTGTATGCTCCCTACGAGACTCCGGTCATCGCGATCGTCTCAATGCTCGGACTACCATTCTTCCTCTTGATCGTTCGGAAAGGAGGGCGTGCTTTCTCATGATGGAATCTCGTTTACGTCGTCGCCAGCAACTGACGTTTTGGACGTTACTGGCACTATTGATCGCAACACTCGTCGTCAGCATCGGTCTCGGACCTGCTTCCCTATCCTATGATCGTTTGTTGCCGACGTTACTTGGAAACGGCTCGTTCAAAGAGGAGTTCGTCCTCTATTCGCTCCGCTTACCACGACTGCTCATCACCGTCATGGCAGGAATGGCACTCGCTTTATCCGGTTCGATCCTCCAAGGGATCACGCGCAATGAACTCGCTGATCCTGGTATCATCGGCATCAATACCGGAGCTGGTGTCGCCGTCGCCTTGTTTTTCCTGTACTTCCCGGTCGATGTCGGATCATTCATTTATCTGTTACCGATCGCTGCCTTTCTCGGTGCACTCGTGACCGCGACGGCGATTTATCTATTCTCATACGACCGTGTGCAAGGACTGCAACCGATTCGCTTGATTTTGACTGGTGTTGGCTTCTCGATGGCGCTCTCCGGAATCATGGTCATCCTGATTTCGTCGACGCGTCGTGAAAAGGTCGACTTCATCGCTAAGTGGCTCGCTGGTAACATCTGGGGGACGGACTGGATCTTCGTCTACTCACTCTTACCGTGGTTACTCGTCTTGATTCCGCTGACGTTCTATAAGGCGAATAAGCTCAATCTGCTTGCCTTGAATGAACCGGTCGCAATCGGCGTCGGTGTCGCGATTGAAAAAGAACGGATCCAACTCTTGTTGACAGCCGTCGCACTCGCCGCTGCTGCCGTCTCCGTCACGGGTGGGATTTCCTTCATCGGTCTGATGGCGCCACATATCGCCCGCGCGCTCGTTGGACCACGGCATCAGTTCTTCTTGCCGATTGCCCTTTTGCTCGGCGGATGGTTGCTTGCGTTCGCTGATACGATCGGACGCAACATTGCGGGACCGGATGGCGTGCCAGCTGGGATCGTCGTCGCCTTGATCGGAGCACCTTATTTTATCTATCTCTTGTTGAAGAAATAATCAAAAATCTGATATGCTCCCCAAAAAGTATACAGTTGAAATAACAAAAACTGTCTACTTTTTGAAGGGAGCTTTTTCTATGACTAAATCTAAGTTTTCGTCAGATGAAAAACTACGAATTATTAAGATGTGTGAAGACCGAATCGACTCGATCAAATCGATTGCCTCGCTCTTCGAGCTTTCAGTCACCACCTTAAATAGATGGAGGACAAAATATCGTACGGGCGGCTCCATGGCACTTCGTAATCGAACAGAGTGGACGCGTTATCCGGAAGAACTGAAGATGAAGGCTATACGTGCAGTACTCGACCAAAAGGAATCGCTTATTAGCGCTACGGCACGGTTTGGTATCTCGGATAGAAGCTACTTGCGAAGTGGATAGAGAGGTATACTAGTCATAGTACTCAAGGGAAACCATTGAAGGAGCGATCCACTATGACTAAAGGTAGAACCACTACATTCGAAGAGCGTTTCCAGGCAGTCATGGACTGTATACAGAACAGAAAAGACTATCAAAGCATCATGAAGACCCATCGGGTCTCGTACCAACAAATTTATAGCTGGGTAAGAAAGTTCGAGAAGGACGGAATCGACGCACTGATGGACCGTCTCGGACGTCAGAAGCCAGTAGAAGAATTGACGGATACAGACCGTTTGGCGTTGGATCTGAAACGACTCGAGAAAGAAAATGAGCGTCTACGCATGGAGAACGATTTCTTAAAAAAGTTAGAGGAGATCGAGAGGAGGTCACGTTAAGTCAAATTCGTCTTCAAGATAAATATGAAGCCATTCAATCATCGGTAGAGCAATTTGGTTACCCGATCATCGCCCTGTGTCACCTCACTGGAGTATCGCGCGCTGCCTACTACAAGTGGTTACGCCGGATTGGTATACCACAGACTCGTGAGACGGAGAACATGAAAATCATCGAAGAGATGAACGAGATCCACCTTACGGTGAACGGAATCTATGGCTACCGACGGATGCATTGAACCTGAAACGTCGTTTCGGAAGAAACGTCAACGCGAAGCGTGTCCGTCGCCTGATGCATGTCGCCGGTATTCATTGCGTCATACGCCGGAAACGTCCTTTGTATATTCGTAATCGCCCTCAACAGACTGCAGAGAACATTCTGAACCGTGATTTCAACGCCGCAGGACCGAACCAAAAATGGGTGACGGATGTCGCGGAACTGAAGTATGGCGCCTCTCAGAAGGCGTATTTGAGCGCCATTCTGGACCTATATGATGGATCCATCCGTGCCTTCGTTCTTGGGCATTCCAATAATAATCAGCTTGTGTTCGATACTCTTGAACACGCCCTACAGGGCGCATCCGGAAGTCGTCCCTTGCTTCATAGTGATCGAGGATTTCAATATACTTCTCATCCGTTTCGTCATATGACACGCGTGGCAGGCATTACACAAAGTATGTCTCGGGTTGGAAGCTGTATTGATAACGGACCGATGGAGTCCTTTTGGGGAGCGTTGAAGTGCGAAAGTTATTATCTACATAAGTTTGCGGAGTTCGACGAACTCCGACTCGCAATCCAGAAATATATTTACTTCTACAATGAAGAACGATATCAACAACGATTAAACGGCTTGGCTCCATTAGAATACAGAGCGCAAGCCGTTTAAAGGATTTTTATTATTTGTCCTGTCTACTTGACAGGGAGCAGTTCACTTTCGCTGATTGATGCGGATTTTTTGCTTTACCGTTTCCACCACGCACGTTCGATTTCCCCCATCGAGACGTAGGCTGGATCGATTTGTTTGGCTAACCGATTCAGTCGAGTGATACCAAGACTAAACCCACCAATCCAAAAGAGGAAGACGACGAATAAATAACCAGGAGCACTTGGAATCGACAGCATGACGACGGCGATCAGCCATGCCACGACATACCCGATGATTGTCAGACGAGCGACCTTTTGAACGGTTTGTTGATACATAGTTGGTGTTAAATATGACTTCATGAGCCGTAGACGGACAATTTCTCGAGAGACTGCTGTCGCGCAAAGACAAAAGAGCATGATCTGAAGAAAGACGGATGTAATTGTCGGCATAAACCAAGCAGGTACCGCAAAAATCAATCCAGGGACCAAAAAGAAATAGGCGACGGAACGCACAGGACGTACCAATAGGTTCAGACGTGCTTGTCGCTCGAATAGGTGTTCCATTGTGATGTTCCTTTCTGTCTGACGAAGCGGGCAACTTCAACGTCACTGATATAATCTGGATCACGCTTTCCATCACGTCGGATGATCCATTCACTGATGAAATAGAGTGGTGTTAAAATCGCAAATATCGCAACAAACATCTGCCAAAATGGTCTATCGATCGTCTGAATGATGACGATCGTCAATACGGCATACAGCAGGACGTGACTGCCGGTACGAAGTAAAAATTGCCGACGAACCTGTGCGTTTGAGAGATAGCCGTCTAAAATTTTTCGTTTTTTTAGTTGGTAGCGAAAATCGGATCCGAGAAAAACGGCTGGAATCGTCAAAATCAAAATCGGGAGATCCGTCCACTCAATCAAAACACCGACTGTTATGAATAGAAACACGTTCCAATACCAGCGTGTGCCGAGCCATTCGACATCCCGATACGCGAGGGCAAGTTTTTGTAGGCGTTCTTCACGAGCCGTTTGCATAGTACCTTCTCCTTTAGCGAGCTTGATGAATTTCTTTTTCCGTCACATATGTTGGATCGATCTTTCGTGAGACGAACTCTAACGTTTTTCGGCAGATCCAGTAGAACGGAATGACGACGATGACGAGACCGATCAAGAAAGATGTATTCGGGCGATCGACTGCCCAAACGATCAGACCAGCGAGTGCTCCGTATTGTAAGATCCCGATCAACACATGCACGTGATAAAGCCGTCTTGCAGAAGTCTCTGATGTATATTCCGCAACAAGCGCGAACCGCTTGCGTTGTACGAACATGTCGTAGCCAAAATACAATAACGGGACGATCATCGCGTAGATTGGTTTCTCGAGTGTGTTACTGAGCGCTAAGAATGCCGCAAGCATGACCCACATGCCGGTCTGTGTCTTTTGGTGCATCTCTTCGTATAACGTCGCTAATGCTTTCGTTTGTGTATGTACGTGTTCCATGATCTCCCACCTCTTTATACTGTCATATACTTACATTTTACTGCATCGGTTTCATATCTAGTATGATTTTTTGAAAAAAAGATGTCTTGTCGCTTCGGACAAGACATCTTTCATTAGAGACTATGCACTGACCTGGATGATCAGATAGATGACACTATAGGCAACGATCGCGAGCGGTATCAATGCGACACCGATCAGCCAGCCGTTTTTGTCACGGATACCGAGATATAAGACGAGACACCCCACGATGAAGGCGATTAATGTCGTAAACGGATTCATGGTTGTTCCCCCTCTAATTGTTTCTGCTCTTAAATTTCCCGCTCCACTCGTCTCATAAACCCTTCAAGGCGCTTCGACACACAACGAAAAGCCAGACGGATTTCCGCCTGGCTTGTTCATTGTTACCTTATTTTTTCGTGATGACGACTGTTTTCGTAACGACGTGTCCACCCAGATCCTTCAGTTTCAAGTTGTACGTGTTTTTTCCTTTTTTGAGCGTCACTTTTTTCGTGATCGTCTTTTTGAAGGCTTTCATGACGTACGGTTCTTTGAACGTCCGGCGGTATTCCGCGCTACCATTGAAGTCGAAGCGTAATTCGCTGTAGTTATCGCGAAGTACGATCTTCATCTCAGCTGTTTTTGTTTTACTTGAGACGGTTTTTGGTGCTGTGACACGAATCGTTGGTAATTCTGTGTCGATGATGACTTGACGGTTGAACGCCACACGATTCCCTTTTCCATCGTATGCTTCGACCTTGAATGACTTGACGCCATCCGTCGTGTACGTCACGTCATGGCTGAACGCATAGTTTTGTTGGGCTGCATCGAAACGCAGTTTAACAGTTTTTCCGTTGATCTTGAACGATTTGATACCTGACTCATCAGAGACATGACCCGCGATGTTGATGACTTTTGATGTTGCAAGACCAAGAGCGACCGGTGTATCGATTTGAACATTTGGTACGGCTTTATCAACGCCTGTCGTGTTGACGTCTTTTTTCACACTGTTTCCAGCATAGTCTTTGACGACGAAGGCAATCTTCGCGCGCTCCGGCAGATCCGTCAACGTGTACGCTTTTTCTGTTGCGGCAAGTGGTTGCTTTAAGACACTCTTTCCATTGACGAGGATATCGTATGACGCAACTCCTGTTCCTTGGTCGCCTGCTGTCCATGAAAGTGTTGATTTCGCAGCATTCCATTTCACAGTCGCTGCTGGCTTTTTCGTATCGACATAGACTGGGAAGAGATTCGTCTGCCATTTTGCGTTCGGATAATCGATCACCGATTTGACTTTGTAGTAGTAAAGACCATCTTTGACCGGTTTCCCGTTGATCGTTCCGTCCCAAGCAGCGCTTGTGACTGGTGTGTAGCCGTTCTCTGAACCGCTATCATAGTAGTTCTTGACGACGTCCGTTTGCATATCAAGCTTCTGAAGTGTTGTTTTATTCCGGTCAAGAATCGAATACTCGACTTTTTTCGCATTTCGAAGGAACGAGATGATCGGGAAAGCTTCATCTGCGCTACCGTCGTTGTTCGGTGAGAACGAGACTTTGTTCGCGACAACTTTTCCAGCGGCATTCGTACCAAGGAATTCGAAATCGTCCTTCACTTCAGTCGCTAGACCTGTCAATCCGTAGAACGTGTTGTTTTTATCGTACAATGGTGCATCTAAAATCGGAGCTTGATCCCATTTTCCTTTGAATCCAACATAAGGAACTGTCAGTTCTGGATTTTTGCTCTTCGTATCGATCAGACGGACGAATCCTTCGACGAAGTAGCCGTTTTTAAAGACTTGTTCAAGCGGAAGCTCGTTCGCCCAGTCAGTCGTGTTCTTCAAATCGACTGACACGCTGACTTTCGTTGAGCTCTTCGGATTAATCGAGACTGAACTCGCTTTCTTCGAGCCGACTGCAAATGAGATCGGGTATGTGCCTATGTTGGCATCTACCGTACCAATCGTTCCTTTTTTGAAGATTCCATTTGCTTCAAGGAAGTTCGATCCTTGTGCACCGAGATCTGATTGAACCGTTCCCGCTAGCTTATACGTCACTTTTTCATTGCTGTAGTTTTTTAAATCAAGCGTGAATGTGAACTTCTCGCCGACTTCCTTCAAGGATGCCTTGCCTTCACCTGACTTTGTCTCTGTGATGACGACTGGTGTCTTCATCGCAGCACGAAGATCCATCAGTCCAGCTCCCTCACGACGTGGGGAGTAGAAGTTGCCTGTTTTCAGTTCTGCGTTGTATTTTCCTTGATCGAGTTGCGGACGCGATGTATTCATCAAGATGTTTTTGGCGAGTTTAACGCGTGTTGCACCAGTGACTTTGAAGTCCTTCGCAATCCGTTGCATGACGAGTGCTGTTCCACCAGCGACGTGTGGTGCTGCCATCGATGTACCGCTCATGACGCCATACTCGTTATCATTAAGCGTCGAATAGATTTTCCCACCTGGTGCCGTGATTTCTGGCTTGAAGTCAAGGCTTGGCGTGACACCCCATGACGTGAAGTCAGACATTTGTCCTGCGACCGGGTTATCGGTTGAGACCGCTTTTCCGTCAAATGTCACTGCGATTGCCTTGCCTTCTTTTGCTTTTGCTTCGAGATCATTCCCGTCCGCGATGCTAAGCGTGACGAGTGGAATCGTCGGATTGTTGAGCGCCATGCTGACGTAATCCCCGTGATCGACTCGACCGCGGACGATGACACCTGCTGCCCCTTGCTTCTCAGCTTCTGCTTGGATCATACCGTAGTTGAAACCACCGTTACGCACGACGAAGACGACTTTCCCTTTGACGTCTTTACCTTCATAGTTCGAAGCTTGACCGTCACCGACATACACGACATCCTTCTTCTCTTTATCGAAGACGGCAATCGGATTCGGCGAATCTTGTTTTTGGTATGCCAAATAACCGGCATCCTGACCGTCGATCGTCAGCGCCATGCCTTCAAGCGTCAATTTCGTATTTTCGAGTGACGCGACTTGGAGCGCCTGGCTCGTCAATCCTGGTGCACCAACGACACCGATATCCGGGTTTGCTGTATATGGATTACCCGCACCATGACCTGCAAACGCCGAGTTACCAGCAGAGATCGCACACAAGATACCGTTGTTCATCGCGTTGACGATTGCGCGTTGTTCTGGAGCATCTGAATTGACGAACGATGCCGTCGAACCGAGACTCATGTTGATGACATCGGCTCCGAGTGCAATCGCATCATCGATCGCTTTAATGTAGATATCGCTGAATGTCGATGGCATTCCTGGATCGTTTCCGAAGACTTTCATCGCGAGGAGCTGTGTTTCCGGCGCGACCCCTTTGATACCACCGTTTGCTTCATCGCCGTTTGCTCCGACCGTACCTGCGACGTGCATCCCGTGCATCGATGCCCCCGCACCTAAGTCACGGATTTCGCTGTCGTGATCGGCATAGTTATAGCCGTACGGTACTTTTTCCGTGAAATACTTTCCTTTTAAACCTTTTGTTTCTTTCGCACTATCGACCTTCGAAGAGGTTAAATCCACCTTTGTCTCTGGACTCAAGACCATGTCTTTGTGCGATGGATCAATCCCCGTATCGATGACCGCGACGACGGTTCCTTCCCCTTTAAAGCCATAGTCCTGCCACGTTTCCTTCGCATTGACCATGTCCTTGCTGTACAGCATGTCTGGCTTGGCACCTTTATCGACGGTTGGGCGCGCATATTCGTGCGCGATATGTACACTTTTGACTCCTTCGAGTTGTTTGATATCTTCGATGTCACCGAACTTCACTTCACCACTGAATCCATTGATGACGGTTGTGAAGCTTTCTTTATATGTAACAGGAATCGCCTTTTTAGCGATAGCTGACTTGACTGATTTTTGGACGCTGACGAGTCGATCCTTGATCGATTCCTTTTCGGCATTGCTCAATGTGCTATACCGCTTGTTTTGAGATTGGGCGATTTGAATCGCCGGTTTTTGTTCCATCTCGATGACGACTCGGACTTTATCCGATTGTTTGTAGTTCTTTTCTTGTCCCGATTTCTTCAGTGAGAGCGCCTGCGGTTTTTGACCCGTCGCTTTGTCTTGCGAGGACAGTGCACCTTGCGCACTGACTAGATTGGAAGACGTCATTAAGACGGCTGCCATAAGTGCAATCTTCTTCTTCATGCGTTCGTTTCCCCTTTTCTGTAAAACCATAGTAGTAATACTAATAAAACAGTTTAACGAAAATTCTGTATTTTTAGTTTAATGAAGTTAATGGAAATAAACAATTTATATTTGTCTATTTTTTTAATTTTTTTCTTTTTGGTGACATTTTATATTTGGAAGGAATTTAACTGGGAACATAAAAAAACTCCTCGAGCACTCGAGGAGTTGAACGTATGAACTTGGTGGAGACTATCGGGATCGAACCGACGACCTTTTGGCTGCCAGCCAAACGCTCTCCCAGCTGAGCTAAGCCCCCATGAATTATCTTTAGTATACGCATCGCTAACTGCTTTATCAATATAAACATAACGCTTTCATAAAAAAGAATTCCTCCCGAAATGGCTGGAAGGAATTCACGATTCATTTATTCAATTCACGCATCAAATCCGCCTGTCGTTCAAGCTCTGCCTGTTGCTCGAGGATCAAGACCTTTTTATACGTCCGCGCGGAAATCAAGATACTGATTTCATAGAGAACGAACAACGGCACTGAGATCATCAAGTGTGACGTCACGTCCGGCGGTGCGATCAATGCCGCAACGACGAACAGCGCGAAATACGCATATTTTCGATTCTTTCGCATGAAATATGGCGTCACAAGACCAAGGCGTGTCAGGAACATCGTCACGACCGGCAATTGGAAGAGAAGACCAAACGGCATCGTCAACCGGATCAAGAAACTGAAGTAGTTTTCGACCCCGATGACTTGCTCGATCCCCAATTCTTTCCCGAGATCCGTTGAGACTTCGAGCAAGAAGGGAAGCAACCAGAAATACGAGAAGGCTACACCAGCCAAAAATAGAAAGAAGATGACTGGAATATACGTCAGTGTTGCTTTTTGTTCCTTTTCATAAAGCCCTGGTCGGACGAATGCCCACAGTTGATACATCCAGAACGGTGACGCTAAAATCAGCGCGATGATGAACGCAAGATTCAAATACAACATTAAAGGATCGGCGACGTTGAAGGCATTTAATCCGATACCGAGCTCTTTTAAGTCCGCTTGCAGAAAACGGACGAGCGGTCGAACGAGCGGAAATGCGACAGCGAACAGGACGACGACGATGAGGAGCGACCAGACAATCCGCTTACGCAGTTCGTCTAGGTGCGACGTCATGCTTTGTTCTTGATCAACCGTCATGATTCAATCACTTCTCTTTCGGTTCGTCCTTTTTATCGTCGTCCATGATGCCGTTCGTGGCATTCTTGAACTCTTTCAATGTTTGACCGGCAGCACGACCGAATTCCGGCAACTTCTTCGGTCCGAAGATGATCAACGCGACGACAGCAATTAATCCGATACTCGCAGGTCCGATACCTAACGTGAGCGGGATAAGGTTTTCCATTATGATTTCACTCCTTCAGCTGATTGCGAATAATGCTTCATGAAATAAACTAACGACTGCAACTCGATCGATAAATCGATGTGATGAACCCGAACGCTCGCTGGCACGTTCAACCGTGCAGGCGTGAAGTTCAGAATGCCTGTCACACCATACTCGACTAACTCATCCGCTACTGACTGTGCGAACTGGGATGGAACCGTCAAGATGGCGACATCGACCTGATTCGCTTCGATTTGTTCTTTCATGTCCGAAACATGATAGATTGGAACGTCATGCGTCGTTGTTCCGACCTTCTCTTCGTCCGCATCAAACGCAACGACTATCCGAGTACTATTATTCTTTAAAAAGTTATAATTTGCAAACGCTGTTCCGAGATGACCGACCCCAATCAAGGCAACATTCGTCACCTCATCTTGATTCAAGGTTTTCCGGAAAAACGTTAAGAGATGTTGAACGTTATATCCATACCCCTTCTTCCCTAGTGCCCCAAAGTAGGAAAAATCGCGACGAATCGTTGCTGAATCAACCTTCACCGCCTCGCTTAACTCAGCAGAAGAGACGCGGAGCTTGCCTGAATTGTATAAACTTTGGATGAAGCGATAATATAGCGGCAACCGTTTTGCTGTCGCTTGTGGAATTTTTGTGTCTGATCCATTCATCCTGCAGTTCCCCCTTCGGCCACATCCATCGTGGCACCCAAATCTTTGCAAAAAGCTTTCTACTCTCCTTGATTGTAAACCACTTCACATAGAGTCACAAATAATATATTCCGCAGGACCTCGCGCTTTTGTTCGTGATAGACTAAAGGGTGGAAGGATGGATGGAAATGATACTCTTACAAGTCAACCAACTCTCGAAATCATTCGGCGTCGAGCCGATTTTAGAAAATATCAAATTGGAAGTACAAGAGCGCGACCGAATTGCGCTCGTCGGTCGAAATGGTGCCGGTAAATCAACCTTGCTCAAAATCATCGCTGGTGAACTCAGTCATGACTCGGGCGATATCATGAAAGGTAAAGATGTCAAAATCGGCTATCTCGCGCAAGACAGTGGTCTCGAATCGAATGAGACGATCTGGAACGAGATGCTGACCGTCTTTGAACATCTGCAAGAACAAGAACGGACACTGCGCCGGATGGAAATCGAGATGGGCATGGAGCACATCTTGAACGACCCGGTCGCTTACGATCGACTTCTGAAGACGTACGATCAAGCACAACATGACTTCTCAGAAGCAGGTGGTTATCAGTTCGAAGCGAATATTCGCTCCGTCCTGCACGGCATGCGCTTTTATCCAGACGATTACTCACGCCGGATCCAGACATTGTCCGGAGGTCAACGGACACGGCTCGCCTTAGCGAAGATGCTCCTGCAAGCACCAGAGCTTCTCATTCTCGATGAACCGACGAACCATCTGGATATCGATACGCTCGCTTGGCTTGAAAGTTACCTCGGTGGTTATCGTGGTGCCGTTCTGATCGTCTCGCACGATCGGTACTTCCTCGATCAAGTCGTCAATGTCGTCTATGAGCTCTCTCGTAATGTCTGTCGTAAGTTCACTGGGAACTATACGAAGTACCTCGAGCAAAAAGCGGCATTGTACGATCAAGAAATGAAACAGTTCGAACAGCAGCAAGAAGAAATCGCGAAGATGCAGGATTTCATTCAACGAAACATCGCTCGGGCGACAACGACAAAGCGTGCTCAAAGCGTTCGAAAACGGCTCGAGAAGGTCGACCGGCTCGACCGACCAGATGGAGATGAACGCAGTACGGTCCTCTCCTTCCCAATCGAAAAACAGAGCGGGAATGACGTTCTTCAAGTCAATCAATTGGCAATCGGTTACGAAGAAGCTGTCTCAAAAGACATCACGTTCCGCTTGCAACGCGGCGAATCACTGGCACTCGTCGGACCGAACGGAATCGGGAAGTCGACGCTCTTAAAAGTCCTCGTCGGTCGTTTACGTCCTCTCTTCGGTGATTTCCGTTTTGGCACCGGCGTCTCGATCGGGTATTACGATCAAGAGCAAGCAGAACTCAATGACCGGAATCGTGTCATCGATGAGATTTGGAACGAATGGCCACTGATGCGCGAACAAGAAGTCCGTTCTGTGCTCGGACAATTCCTGTTCAGCGGCGACGATGTCTTCAAGATTGTCCATGAATTGTCCGGTGGCGAACGCGGACGTCTCGCGCTCGCAAAACTGAAACTCCGGAAGACTAACGTCCTCATCCTTGACGAGCCAACGAACCACTTGGATCTGGATTCGAAGATGGTCCTTGAGAACGCTCTCGTCGACTATGAAGGTACGCTACTCTTCGTTTCCCATGACCGGTACTTCATCGATCGGATCGCGACACGCGTCATCGAGATGAGTGAAGCTGGTGTGACAGAATACCTCGGCGATTATTCGTACTACACAGAGAAGAAGGCTGAACAAGAAGAAATCGCTCGCCTTGAAGCCGAAGAGGCAAAAGCGGCAAAAGTCACGGCATCGAAGACGATCGACAAAGAAGCACAGAAAGAAGAAAAAAAACGCCGTCAGCAAATCGAACAACTCGAACAAGATATTGAACGGCTCGAACAGCGTTCAGCGGAAATCGAACAGTTGCTTTGCGAACCGGAAGTTTTTAATGATATTCCAAAAGCGACAGCGTTATCTGCGGAACGAGACCAGATCGATGTCGATCTACTTGAATTGATGGAACGATGGGAGAACCAACACTGATGCGAACGAAAAGCTTTTTCATCAACCTGATTCAAGGACTGTTATCCGGTATTCTTTATTTCGTTCCGATGTATGCGGACTACGTGTCCGCCTTCATCCGCCCGGATGCCTTTAATGCTGCTCTTCCTTTGTTCCTTCTGATTTCTTGCATGATCGGACTTGTCATCCAGACATGGAGCGGTCTTCTCGTCAGTCTACTCTCTGGACTATGTTGTACGCTTCTAACGACACAACTGTTCGTCGAACTCAATGATCCATTGATCATATCCTATTATGGTAGCGTCACTCCCTTGACTGCCTTTTTGATCAGTTGTGTCGGGGTTTGGGCGCTGGCAATCATTTTTTATTTGCTCGATGGTTATCAGTATAGTAAACGTCACGGACTCGAAGGTTCTTCAAACGAAATCGATCCACAACCTTGAAGTCCGATCGATGAACTAGATACGCGATATGAAAAAAGGAGTGGAGATTCCGGTAGCTAGACCGGTCTCACCACTCCTTTTTATTTAAATCGAAACGTTCGTCGTCAACATGGATCGTACACTGAATCAAGCATTCACACTTCTATCATTTTGTCGGTCGAGCAATCGTAAACGTCTTCCCGATCGTCGCATAATCATTTCCTGCTAAGCGAGCGACAGCCTTCAATCCTGCCGCATCGATCCGGAACGACTCGACGAGTTCATCCGCGACGTGATAGCGCAGTACTTCCCCGATCAAAAGATCGGCACCTTCTAGCTCGACATGTTGTGTTAAGCGCATCTCGAACCGGATTTTCGCTTCCGCGATTCCGGGCACGTCGATTGCATCGCTATCGACGAGCGTTAAATCCGTCCGTTCGAGTTCACTTTCACCGTAAGCGAGTGGCGCAGCCGTCTCATTGACAGCGTCGACGATTTCTTCGCTGACGATATGGATGACATAGCTTTGTTTTGCTAGGATATTACGTGCCGTATCCTTTTGTCCCTGATCCGTCCGTTGTACGGCAATCACCAGTTGTGGCGGACTACTTGATGCGACCGTAAAGAAGGAAAAGGGGGCGGCGTTGACCGTCCCGTCTTCCCCTAGCGTCGTCACGAAGGCAATCGGACGCGGAATGATGCTTCCGATCAGTAATTTATAATTGTCTTTTGCGCTAAGCGTTGATGCCTCGAACTTCATGAATGACCCACCTTTTTCCTCACCCGATGAGTGCAGCGAGTGAATAGTCTCCAGCACCGATCATCGCCACTCCAAGGGCGATAACGATCAATGCCATGTTGTATTCGTACCCGTTCTGCGTCACCCAGTAACCATTCGCACCGTGTACTTTAACGATCGCGACAAGCATCGAACCGATGATGAGGATTGCAGCGATCCAGAGGAATACCCCGCTTGCAAACAATAATCCACCGATTAATTCAGCAAGACCCGCTGTAATCGCGAGTGCTTTTCCTGGCTTCATGCCAATTGATTCGAACCAACCGCCTGTTCCAGCGATGCCGTGTCCACCAAACCAACCAAATAATTTTTGTGTACCGTGTGCAGCAAATGTTAAACCGATGATTAAACGAATGATTAAAAGTCCTGTATCCATCATTTCTCTCTTCTCCTTTTACCTAATGTTTTTAAGTTACTTTAAGTAACTCGATAAACAGACTATATCTTATCACTTACTAAAAGTAAATAGAATTGTTTTAGTTCTTTTTGTTACATTAAGTAAAATGATTCGATTTTTTTAGCAGAAGCGGGTATACTACAACTATAGAAAGGATGAGTGCTGATGGAAGAAGTCGCAATCCAAACGGCTCTTTGTCCCAAAGTCGAACATGCCTTTGAAATCTTAGGTAAGAAATGGACAGGTCTGATTTTACGTCACTTGTTGACGAAGACATGTCGTTTCAATGAGATTCAAGATGCCATCCCCGAATTATCAGGTCGCATGCTCACGGAACGTATGAAGGAGCTCGAAGCGGAAGGCATCGTCATCCGGACTGTCATTCCCGATCGTCCGATTAAGATTCAATACAGTTTGACCGACAAAGGGCATCAACTCGAACCGGTCATTCGTTCCATTGAGGAATGGGCCGAACTACAAGACTAATGTATGAAAAAGCATCTTCTTCGGAAGGTGTTTTTTTATATGATATTTTGACATTGATAATCATTATCAATTAAAGTAAAGAAGTACAGCGAAAGGAGGAACATGCATGCAGATTGCAATTGGATTCGTCAGCATGTCCGGTAATACGGAAGATATCGTCTCGATCATTCAACGTGAGCTCGAGCAACACGATGTCAACGTGACGATCACAGAACTGGATCAATTCGTCGGGGAGGATCTATCACGTTTTGATGGTCTACTACTCGGCTCATATACATGGGGAGACGGTGATTTACCGTATGAAGCAGAAGATTTCGTCGAGGAGCTACGGAAACAATTTTTAGACGGGATGCCGGCTGCTGCTTTTGGTTCGGGGGATCTTGATTATCCGAAGTACTGCGCAGCCGTTGATTTGATTGAAGACGCATTAAAAGAAGCTGGGGCGACCATCGTCACGAATGGCTTGAGGATTGAGTTTGATCCGAACACACCGGAGAAACAAGCCGCTTGTCGCGCGTTCGCACAGACGTTTCATCGCTTTTTGCAGCAGGTCCATTCATAAGTATCGTTTGAATCCGTCATGTAAGGGAATTCTTAAAACAGACTCTATGAAAGTGAGATGAATGTTTTTATGACGATTCAAGCACTCGTCTTTGACGTCTACGGTACATTATTCGATGTCCATTCCGTCAAAGAGCAAGCAGAGGAGCTGTATCCGGGACACGGAGAAGCGATCAGTAAACGCTGGCGAGAGAAACAACTGGAGTACTCCTTCTTGCGACAATTGAACGGACAATATGTGCCGTTCAGCCAAGTGACACAAGATGCCCTCCGTTATACGTTACTCGAACTGAAGCTCCATGTGACCGAGGAACAAATCACGACTTTAATGGAGACGTACCTGACACTTGATGTGTACCCAGAAGTTAGCTCTGTTCTCGAGACGATGGCGCATAAACGTTTGGTCGTCTTCTCGAATGGTTCCCATGATATGCTCGATCCGTTGATCGAACAGTCAGGTTTAGCCGATCGGTTCGAACATCTCGTCAGTGTTGATGACATCAAACACTATAAACCAGCACCTGCTTCTTATATGCATGCGTTGAACACACTCGGTTTAAAACGCGAGGAGATCCTCTTTATGTCCTCGAACGGTTGGGACATCACCGGGGCAAAGAGTTTCGGCTTCAAAACGGCATGGATCAATCGAAACGGACTTCCGGTCGAAGAATTAAATCTTGATCCGGATCGCATCTATGATGACTTGACCGGTATCACTGAATGGCAATGAACGAACAACAGCGGACTCCTTTTTAGGAATCCGCTGTTTTAATGGATTAGTAATTGGAAAGACGTGAGTAGCCCTTCTTGAATAGATCGAGTTTCAGCCCGCCCTCTTTTTCGATGAAGAAGAGGTATTCGTTTTGATCCGTATCTTTATAAAAGACCTTAAATAACGTCACAGTTCGTTTTTTATTGTTTTCAACAGCTGTCACCTCGTGCTTCGAGATCACTTCTGCTTGGACTTGTTCCGCATCCATCTTTTGAATCATCGGTTCGAATGACTTCTTCTCTTGATCCGTCACTGGTGTTCCGGGAGCAATCATGAAATAATCATCACTCGCCTTGTTCGTTAAACCGTACTTCCGATCGACGATGACGACGTTACTGAGCTTCCCATTGATTGTCTGATCAAAAGCGTACAACTTTTGAATCCGGGTTTTTTCCCCTTCTGCTCGTCCGATTTCGTAAAGTGGACGTTGTTTCGTGTTCGTCTCGACCGCTTTTTTATCGGGTACGAGTTCTTCCTTATAGGCGACTTGGTATGCGTTGACGATTTCTCGGACCTGAAGTCCAATCGCGACGATGACCAGTACCGCTAACAATGCGATGATGACTTTTTTCATTCCATTTCCCCCAAGTTGTTCGGATTCCTTACTTTAAATCTAGCCCAGGTTCTGCATTCATGGCAAGTGTCGAATAGCGTAACGCGCGATATGGATGAATCGCAGCCGCTCCGATCATCGCCGCATTGTCTCCACACAAGTGCATCGGCGGAATGACGAGATCGATTCCTTCCTTCGCACACGTTGCTTCGAGACCGTTACGTAATCCTTTATTAGCGGCGACGCCACCAGCAAGCAGCAGTTGACGTCCCCCTTTATCCTTCACGGCACGGATCGCCTTCGTCACGAGTACTTCGACGACGCTCGCTTGGAAACTCGCAGCTAAATCTTCCGGGATGATCACTTCTCCCCGTTGCTCAGCGTTATGCACGGCATTGATGACCGCTGACTTTAAACCGCTGAAGCTAAAGTCATACGAGTCCTTCTCGAGCCAGACGCGTGGAAAATGGAACGTATCCTGCCCGGTTTGTGCCAACTGGTCGATTCGTGGACCACCTGGATACGGTAACTTCAATGTTCGAGCGACTTTATCATATGCTTCTCCCGCGGCATCATCACGTGTTTCACCGATGACTTCATATACACCGTCTTCTGGCATGTAAATCAGTTCCGTATGCCCACCTGATGCAATCAAACAGACGAGCGGGAACTCAAGCTCTTGCACGAGACGATTCGCGTAGATATGACCTGCGATATGATGAACACCGATCAAAGGCTTATTATGCGCAAAAGCAAGTGTCTTTGCCGCACTGACACCAACGAGTAAAGCCCCGACCAGTCCGGGACCTTCCGTGACAGCGATCGCATCGATATCGTCGATCGTGACGTTTGCTTCCGTCAATGCATCATCGATGACGTATGTGATCCGTTCGACATGATGTCGTGATGCCACTTCAGGCACGACTCCACCGAATCGTTTATGACTTTCAATTTGAGACGAGACGACATTCGATAAGACGTTGGTTCCTCCACGAACGACGGCAGCCGCCGTTTCGTCGCAGCTCGATTCGATTGCTAGAATCAATGGTTGTGTCATAAGTCTTCTCCCTCCAGCTCCAGCCAATAGATGGCAGCATCTTCATTGTTGTCCTGATAATATCGTTTTCGGATACCAACATAGTGAAATCCGAGTTTTTCATATAAGGTTCGCGCCGGTGTGTTCGAGACACGTACTTCAAGTGTCATCGCTCGTAAATCGAGTGCACGACCGACCGCGATCAACGCCGTTAGCAAGTCTTCCCCAAGTCCTTGTCCGCGGTGCGACTGCTTGACGGCAATATTTGTAATATGTCCTTCATCCGCAATATGCCACAGACCAGCAAATCCGACGATTCCGTCTTGATCGGCAACGACATAATAGGCATTCGGATTTTGTGTCATTTCTGCTTCGAAGGCATCCAGTGTCCACGGTGTCGCAAACGATTCGAGTTCGACGGCGTGAACACCTGCAGCATCGTTTACGGTCATGCGACGAATCCCCTTACTCATGACGCTGTGCCTCGATCCATTTCGCTTCTGCTTCAGCCAGACGCAGGTAACGTGGCTCAAACGCATGCGCTTCGACTGAATCGCGTGTTGCACCGAGTAAGGCGAGCACTCCGGCACGCGGCGTCCGAAACGCAGGAGCCGCCTTTTCAAATGGTTGAAGAAGTTCTTCAAATGTATCGACGTCTCCTGTGACAAGCGTATCTGGCGCTAACGTCTTCACAAAAGAGGCGATTTCGACATGTTGTTCTTCACCGATTCGTTGCCCAGCGTCGTATACTCCGACAAAACCTGATCCACGTCGTGCATCTTGAATCGCTGCAACACGTCCCGTATGACCTGTCGAAGCTGCCATCAGTTCAAGTGTCGAGACCGCAACCAGTTCGATACCGAGTGTATAGGCAAGCGTCTTCGCTGTTGTCGCACCAATCCGTAATCCCGTATAAGAACCAGGACCGTCAGCAACGACGACGCGTGTCAGTTGGGATGGTGCCCACTTCGCTTCCGCCATCAAGCGCTCAAGTAACGGCATGAGTTTTGTCGCATGATTCAAAGACGTGACGTAAGAAGCTTCTGCTACGATCTGTTTTCCGTTTGAAAGAGCGACCGATAATTGTTTCGTCGATGTATCAATAGCTACGATTTTCATGATTTCAATCCCTCACATAATGTAATGTATCGTTCTCCGATCGGCGTCAGCTCAAAACGTCGACTATCGTCACCCGTTCGCGTGATCGTGATTGCCAACCGTTCCGGTGGAAGGCTGTCCGCAATCAATTCAGACCACTCGACGACGGCGACGCCTTCACCATTCAAATATTCTTCAAGTCCGATATCATCACCGGAACCTTCCAGGCGATAGACATCCATATGATAGAGAGGGAGACGTCCCGTATAGACTTTCATGATCGTAAAGGTAGGGCTGTTGACATGACGCGTCACACCTAATCCTTTCGCAAAGCTTTGCGTAAAAGTCGTTTTCCCAGCACCTAAATCTCCGTCAAGCGTAATGACCATCCCTGCTTCAGCACGTCGTCCGAGTTCAAGAGCCAAGGCAGTCGTTTCTTCCAAGCTGTTCATTTCCAGTTCTATCATACGATGTCTCCTCCTTTAATACGCACTGTTCGTCCTTCTCTATTGTACCGGACGAAAAAGGCAAAAAAAAATACGAAACGCTGAACGTTTCGTAGTAAAGTTGAAGTTAAGTTTAAAATTGGTTGCGGGGGCCGGATTTGAACCGACGACCTTTGGGTTATGAGCCCAACGAGCTACCAGACTGCTCCACCCCGCGACGATAAACGTTTCGGATTTGATTATTTAAAAATTGGTTGCGGGGGCCGGATTTGAACCGACGACCTTTGGGTTATGAGCCCAACGAGCTACCAGACTGCTCCACCCCGCGATGATATAACGTTTCGACAGATATTAATATAACATGTGTCTTTTAAATTGGCAAGTCTTTTTGCCTCATTTCTTTTTACTAACTGTCATAATGAATATTCTTCTATACTGATACGAAAGGAGTGAACAGATGGGATACTTATTAGATTTACGAAAAATCGTAGGAAATCGACCGTTGATCAGTGTAGGCGCGACCGTACTCGTCATGAATTCACAATTTGAACTGCTATTTCAATATCGTTCGGATACGCACAGTTGGGGGCTCCCCGGTGGTTCAATGGAACCGGGTGAGACACTTGAAGAAGTCGCGATGCGTGAGTTGCAGGAAGAAACCGGACTTCAAGCACAAAGCGTTCAACTGCTAGACGTCTTTTCTGGTCCTGATTACTTCTTCCGTTATCCAAATGGTGACCAAACCTACAGTGTGATTCATCTCTTTCAAGCAAAAGACGTATCCGGTACATTACAAATGACAGATGGAGAGAGTCTCGACTTACAATATTTCTCCTTAAATCAATTACCAGCACCTCTTGAAGCGCGTGCTGCAGCACTATTACGTCAAATCAAGTCTCGCCTTCTTGACACAACACCTTCTTTTTAATCTAGATGCTTGTCTTAAAACTGACTTGATGACGGATTGACGTTCACTTGTCAGTTTTTCTATTTCTTTCGGGACTACACACAAAAAACCGACCTGCAATCTGCAGATC
>NZ_DJTL01000029.1:0-19764 GCF_002439205.1 Exiguobacterium sp. UBA6309
CGTCATTCTTTTTTGAGTCAGCTCCATTTGTTATAGCTGAAAATGGTGTTGCATCGCTTCGAAAATCCGTTTACTTGCTTTTGTATCGTCAAAGGCATAGATATGGTTGAGATGACGTTTGAACTTTTTAGGCATTTTCGATTCGCGTAGTGATTCCATCAAGGCGTCTCTTGTTTCGATGACGTCTCCTGGTAACAAATCCGTCGATTCGCCGGCGTTATCTTCGCCAACTAAGACAGGTGGGCGGTAGTAGATGACCTTTTTGTGCATCAAGGAAAAATCGAGACCGACACTCGAATAATCGGTAATCAACACATGATGATTTTCAAGTAGCTCCTTGACTGTGAACGCATCCTGACTGATGACATCGACGAAGTCCGAGTGGAACAAGTAGCTGAATTTTTGGAAATTGCGATGAAGGTAGAACGAGACTTCAACCTTGTTGTCCATCACTAAGCCTTTCAACCGTTCGTCCGTGATCAAGGCTTGAAACTCTTGATAATAGTCACTTTCCATGAACTGTTCGTCTGGATACGTATCAAGTTTCGGTCGCCACGTCGGCATGATCAAGAGCTTTTTCCGATTCTTATATCGCTTGAGCCAACGTGATCGTTCCGTGATCAATTGATCGAATCGGGCAAGACCTGTCACGATGATTTCGTCAGGATGAAAACCGTAATCGCGGGCGATGAGCTGTTTCTCCCGCTCCGAGGATACTACGAATAAGTCGGTAAATGGATGCGGCATCTTTTTTCCATAAAGATGACTGACATCTTTTGACCCGATGACACCGTGTTGCAAGAACAGCTTTTGTTTCGTTTGAATCAGTGCTTCCATATGATAGGTAGCAAACGGTAAGGCATAACTCGATGAATGCGTATGACATAAAACGTCCGCAGCCTGAACGACCTCGATATTCTCCGGAGATTTATAGAACACGATATGATTCTCATATCCGGCAAGAATTTTAAAATCCGGACTCGACCGACTGATGATGTAGAAGATATTGAAGCGCTTCTGATGCTGGTCGACGAGATACTTGAAGAAAATCATCCCGTTATCTTGTGCTTTATCCGGATATTCAAAACAGATAATCGTCTTCTTCTTAGGGTCCAGTCTAAGTAACGGGTGAGGGTCTGCGTAATACTCGACAGTCTCGACCGGTACTGGGATCAGACGCATCGCAAGACGTTCCGACACGGTTGAATAGGGGCGGACTAGCACATCGTATTGATCATTAAACGGCAACCAGTGCTCATCGTTCAAGAGTTCTGGGTGATTTTTAAAGTGGCGAATCCGAGGTGTAAAACCAGAAATCGGCATCTCACGAATCGAAAAGCCAAACAATAGGTCGTAGATGTTTACATTAAGGATTTCGTAGTCATACTGGTCACCAAGCAATTGATTGACAAGTTCTGGTTCGATCACGGCTTCGACCTCTGTCTTGAAGCGACGAGCATCAACTGGTGTGACGCTGAAGCGTTCAATCGGCAGGGTGATTTTTTGTTCCAGATGTCTGAACTTAATGAAACAACTCGGCTGTTCTACTTCGAAATACTTCGAGTGAAACGAAAACTTCAATAGAAGGACGTCGTCTTGACGAGTGATGCCCTCAAATAGGACGTCTTGATCATAAAAATTCATGATGGACGGTTTTTTGTTATAGATCAGACTGAGCTCATCGTCTTGGTCGATGAAAATGAAGTAGGAATGTTTCCTTTGTTTGATGTAACTATTCGGTGCGATGACTAGTGGCTCAGAAAGATGTTTGAACGAGATTGGTGTTCCGGATTCATCGACGAATTTAACAGGATGATTCTTTTTTTTGAAGATATCGAGCAATGTATCAATCGATAGCACAAAGGCTGTCTCTATTTTTTGGAGTGGTATCAGTTGTTCATTGATCGATAACTGTAGGCTTTGGTGCGGAAGATTCTCGATAAAAAACGTATGATCACGACAAGTGATTTTCATTGGTGCATGGCTTCCTTTCATACTCTGATTCAGTCGTTCTTAAACAACATCACTTACCATACAATATCTTCCGATTTCTGCAAAGATGTAGATTGATTTGAAACCAATGCAGTATAGTCTACTGGCTGAAGGATATTGGGAAAAGACAGACGTTACCGTATCTTCGACAGATCATTGGTTGCAGAACCATGACAATGATAGGATATTATGCAAAACCGATTGACTTTATTCGTAAAAAAGGAGATAAGTAGAAACTGTATTGGTAAATGCGACTAGTATCGCAAGAGGTTTATGAAAAAGCAAAGTCGGCTATATATAGAGGTTGAACTCACAGAAAAAAAACAGGGATCAATCTTGAAGGGTGAAGGGGAGTAATGACAGATGCTGTATACGGTAACATCGACATTACCACCAAAACACGGTGGTAGAACGAAGTCGTTATTGAGTCGAATCGCGCTCATGGAACAAGAACTTGGCGCGGGTTCAACAATCGTTACGACGAACTACAATGCCAACTACATGGAAGTCTACGAATTATTCCGAACAGAAGAGAAGGTCGGTCCGAAAGTACAATTTGAAAATATCTACGATTGGCTATCAGATTACAAATTGTTAAGTATTCCAACGACTCGTTTTCGTAACAAACCGATCATCAAAGAAACGGAGCGCGAAATCGAAGGATTGAAAAGCGTCGAGAAAAAAAACAGTGACGCCGTTCGTTATTATGATGAGGAAGATGAGTATGTCCTCTATCGTAAATTTTACCCTGAAACGCAAGTCGTCGAATTCGAGGATTTCATGACGAACGCTTCACGTAAAAAAGTCGAGCGCTGGGAATATAACGTCTACGGTCAATTGCACCGGAAGACGATTTATTCGCCGGTCCATCATGGAAAGATGATGGAAGAGCTATATGATTCGGAAGGCAATGTCTATTGTAAGAAGTTCTACAATGAAATGGCGCGCCCGAAGCTCATCTTGATTCAGTTATACCGCAACGGCAGAATGTACAAAGCGTTCAAAAAAGAGAAGGACTTATTTGAGTATTACTTCAATCGATTGTTTAAAGACGGTGATGTCTTGTTCGTCGATGCGCGTTTACTGGACCGCTCGATTCTCAACATCAAAGCAGATGTCAAACGAATCATGGTCATCCACAACTCACACTTGGATGGTTCGACCGTCAAAGGATCATATACGACGATGTTCTCGGAATCCGATAAAGTGACACGTTTCATCAGTCTGACGAATCACCAAAAAGAAGACATCTTAGAACGGTATAACATCCCGGAAGAGAAGATTTCCATCATTCCACACTTTATCGTTCCAGAACAAACGAAACGACGCGAACAGGTCAAGGATCAATTCTGTTTCATCGGTCGATTCGGTCTGCAAAAGCAGATGGATCATTTAATCAAGAGTTACGCACTTTTCAAACAGTCAGGTCACGCGACGAAGCTTGTGCTCTACGGCATGGACGAACAAGGGCAACTGGCGATGATGGAGAGTTTGATCGAGAAACTCGGCTTAGAGGACGATATCGAAATCCACGGCTTCACGTCGAATCCGGCAGAAGTGTTCCGGGAATCGAAAGCCTCATTGTTGACGAGCGAATTTGAAGGATTTGGACTGACGGTCATGGAAAGTATCAATGTCGGCTGTCCGGTCATTTCTTATGACGTCAAATACGGACCACGCGAAATCATCGCCCACGGCGAGAACGGCTACCTTGTTCCAGCGAACGATATGGAAGCTTTTGCTGCCGCGATGGTGCAACTCGTCGAACGACCACTCGAGCGCGTTGAGACGAAGCCATCACTGTACCTCGAGACGGCTGTAAAGAACTACGAACGATTACTAGAAGAATTGAGCAACTAAACTAAACCTACTACTTGAACGATGAAGAGGATGAACGTTATGAAGAAAATCACGAAAGCCATTATTCCAGCAGCAGGACTCGGGACACGTTTCTTGCCTGCGACAAAAGCAATGCCAAAAGAGATGTTACCGATTCTCGATAAACCGACGATCCAGTATATCGTCGAAGAAGCGGCAAAAGCCGGCATCGAAGATATCATCATCGTCACAGGTAAACACAAACGGGCCATCGAAGATCATTTTGATAACCAAAAAGAACTCGAGATCACGCTCGAGAACTCTGGGAAGACGGAATTACTCGAGAAGGTTCAATTCTCGACGAACCTCGCGAACATCTTCTATGTCCGCCAAAAAGAACAAAAAGGTCTCGGGCACGCCATTTTGACGGCAAAACAATTCATCGGGAACGAACCGTTCGCAGTCTTACTCGGGGACGATATCGTCGAGTCGGATGATCCCGCAATCAAACAATTGATGGACGTCTACGAGCAGACGGAAAAATCAGTCATCGGTGTACAAGAAGTCCGTCCCGAAGATACGCATCGTTACGGCATCATCGATCCTGTTTCACAAAACGGACGACTGTATGACGTGAAGAAATTCGTCGAAAAACCGGCTCCGGGCAAAGCACCATCGAACCTCGCGATCATGGGACGTTACGTGCTGACACCGGATATCTTTGATTATCTAGCGAATCAAGGAGAAGGGGCAGGCGGTGAGATTCAATTAACGGATGCGATTGAGCGATTGAATGCGGATAGCCAAGTCTATGCGTATGATTTCGAGGGTAACCGTTATGACGTCGGAGAGAAACTCGGTTTCGTCAAGACGACGATCGAATATGCGTTGAAAGATGCAGAGATGCGTGACGAGCTGAAAGCTTTCATCAAGACACTAGATATTTAAATGACGAACCACCCTGACATGATGCAGGGTGGTTTTTTCTAGTCAGTTCATTTCGCAATTATGGACTTCCTCTGATAAAAGAGATGGAATGGCTATTTATTTGATAATTTCTTTTACTTGATTCGTTGAGATGGTAATCATGATGAGAAGTAAAAATGTTAGGCTAATGTAGTAAATAAGATATTTATACAAACATATAAACTATAGGAGACACGACATTGTTACGTAAAAAAAGATATGTGTTACTACTTAGTCTTTTAGTGATTTGTATGTTAATCGGAATAACATCTCACTTGAAGAATGAACGAGCAGTCGGTATAGCTAAAAATCTGAAGCAAAAGTCTGAGTCACTGGATGAGGTTGTAACTGAAATCAATGGCAAAGAGGTCTCGAGATCAGCATTAAACATAACGTTTTCGAATGGCGATCAAGTAGATTTGCTAATGAAGATGAAATTATCGAAAAGGCTGTATACAGTATTCAAACACCTGAAACATCAACCGACGTTTAGTTTTGCTGCAAATATGAATCAAGATGTACTGAGTAAGTTTGTTTTGAAAAAATCTCCTGAAGTCGTAAAGATTAACTTTCAATTAGATTCGAATCAGGTGATGCATATCCATCAAAAGTTATATTTAAATGTACCAATATCAAGTAAAACGAAATCATTATTTTTGGATACACGTAATTATCAATTCTTATTTTTAAATGAGCACCAGCAAGCGGTAGCAATTTTGTTTGATTTAAACTTATCGACTTGGCAATAAAGTCACAGAATAGTAATCAGATCTTGTTTTGAATAGCCAAATGATTTTGATTTTTTCAGAACGGTGAAGATGAAAATGTTATCTTGGCTAGGTATAAAGAAAGCGAATAGCGCAGGACGTCCATTTTTTGCAGGTGTCGAGAAATCGACGGTCTTCTAAATTTTATTAATATCCCTTGCATTTCTCAATAGTGTGAGGTGGATCCTCAAATTTCTCATTCCAACATCCTTTTTCAATGACTCCATCGTTTCGGTCTTACCAGGCGTAGTTGGAATCCTATCAGCTATTATATTCGTGTTTTTGGTCGAACGACTGATAAGCGATGAGTCTAACCCTGCTGAATTATCGTCGAAACCATCCTCAAGTAGGATGGTTTTCGCGCATTATAACAGGTTCTTGTTGTAAAATGAGGAGGACAATGGAACAGGTGAGGGGCGAACGGACATGACGAAACGATCCATCCAAGATGCTGCTTTTTTGGGCAAACGAAAACAAGTAATGCGCTGCATCGAACGTGGTGACGATCTGAACGAACTGGATGAAGAAGGGTTTACGGCACTTCATTGGGCGATTCAGGAAGGATACTTGCGGATCGTCGAATTGTTGCTCGATCATGGAGCGGATGTGAATCTTCCAAATCAAGACGGGATGTCACCGCTGCATATTGCGCTGTATGATCAAAAGACGGACATTGCGTTGCTGTTGATCAAACGGGGTGCCCATCATGATTTAAATGAGTACGGCTTCTCAGCGCTTCACTTAGTAGCGGGGCGATCCGGCAATAAAAAAGTCTTACGGAAACTAGCGCAGAATGTGGAGTTGTTACATCAACGGACCGATGATGGAGCTGGGGTGACGCCGCTACATTACGCAGCGCAAGAAGGCAAGGCTAAAAAAGTCAAACTGTTACTTGAAGCGGGAGCAGAGGTTGATGCTGTCGGATTAGATGGATTCACGCCGCTGTATCTCGCAGTCGGAAATAATCATCCGAAAGCGGTCAAAGTGCTTCTAAAGGCGGGAGCCGACATCGAGGCGGAAAACGTCGCGGATGGCGATACGGCAGTCCTTGCATTAGCGAGTGCTTACGGTTATGAACGGATTGTCCGTTTACTTCTCTCTTATGGAGCCGATCCACTCCATCGAAATGAAGACGGGCGGACAGCACGTGGTGCAGCACTTGATAATGACCACCATCAGATTGCGGAGATTTTAAGACAAAAAGAGATTGATGCATTGTCTGAGAAAGAAAATAAGTGAGCGATTGACGACAACAGGAAACATCTGCGGAGGCTTCCTGTTTTTATTTTTAAAAGGACTTTCAAATCGCTTTGTCAAAATAGAGATAGGAGAACACTTATTCGTCATCGAAAGGAAGGATACATCATGAACGCAAAAGATTGGATGGTATGGAATTTAAATGAAGTGAGAAGAAGAAGCATCAAAGTCTGGTGCTCGATTCCTGAAGATAAGCTGAACTGGAAACCGGATGAGAACGCCATGACGTGTTTGGAAATGATTCGTCATGTGTTAGATAGCGAGTATTATTATTACTTAGCCTTACAAAATGGAGGCAGTCTATCGTCGTATGAGTCTCCGTTTGAAGGGCGTGACTTCGTATCCGTGCAAGAGGAGCTAGACTTTGCGGAGGTCTATCGGGAGGAATTCATGACATATGTCGGGCGACTACCGGAATCAGATTTAGCGACGGTCCAGATTGATCGTTCCGAATCAGGTTATGTCCGTTCGCTTGGTGATATGCTGTTGCGAATTGCTTATCATGAAGCAGTGCATACAGGACAGCTACTCGATTATTTGAGAACAGCAGACATTGAGCGTGTGCGGGTTTGGGACTAAGATAGGTGAATGAGAAAATAATGGTAGTACTATGAGCTACCGATGCTAGGGAGATGAAATTCTTGAATATACGTTTAGCCACGTCCAAAGACATGAAGGTAATAGCAAAAATTTACGTTGATACGTGGAGGACGACATACGCCGGTTTAGTACCTGATGTATATTTGACACAACTCTCGGTTCAACGAGCTGAACAAAAATGGACACAGTTTTTGAACGATTCCTCACAAGATACGTTCCTATATGTGGTATTGAACGAACAGGGAATCACAGTGGGATTCGCAGCAGCTCAGATTCATGCTGATGATGGAGTACGGATAGGCGAGTTATCTGCCCTCTATATATTACCTGAAGCGCACGGTTTAGGGATCGGCAAAAAATTGATGGCGACTATCGCTGCTCATTTCCTGAAAGCAGAGGTCTCCTCGATGCTGGTTTGGGTGATGAAAAAGAATGAGCCGGGACGAGCATTTTACAAACGACTCGGAGGTAAATACATAGATCATCGCCAGAGTCGTTTTGGGAATGTCACGGTTAAAGATGAAGCCTATGAATGGCTGGATATTACCACGCTTGTCCATCATCAGAATTAAAAACAAGGAGGAAGTACGGTGCATCTGTACTTCCTCCTTGTATGAATCACAGACTCCATTTCATTAGTAATCCAGCTTGTGTCAAACCGCCACCGAATCCATATAATAGAAGCAAGTCACCCGTTTTGATTTTCGCTTCGGTAACACCTATATCTAAAGATAAGGGAATGGATGCAGCGGAGGTATTTCCGAAATGGATGAGACTGTAAAGCGCTTTATCAAAAGGAACATTGCTTTTTTCACAAATCGATTGAATCATGCGTAGGTTTGCACTGTGCGGAATGAACCAATCGATTTGATCCAAAGTCATCGATGCCTGATCCACTACTTGTTTCATTCCACGTGGAACCGTGCTGACCGCCCACTTGTAAACTTCGCGTCCATTTTGGATGAGTTTATTAGTGGGAATGATAGGATCTTCGAACAAGTGATTTGACAAGTTCGAGCAATAGAGACTGGCTCCTTTTTCCCCTTCCGAGTTCAAGTAGAATGAAATAAAGTCAGACTGGACTTCATCGCGTTCCACAAGAACCGCTCCACTACCATCTCCAAATAAAATGCATGTGTTTCGATCGGCATAGTCAGTGATGTTAGAGAGTGTTTCTGCTCCGATGACGAGAATTTTTTTATGAAGACCAGATGAAATTAACCCGTTCGCCAGGTGTAATCCGTATGTAAATCCTGCACATGCGGCGTTCAAATCAATTACACCCGCATGATTGATACCGAGTTTTGCTTGTACCAATGATGCAGTACTTGGTGTCTTAAAATCGGGTGTCATCGTACAGATGATGATCATATCAACATCTTGAAATTCTGTATTGTAACGCTGTTTTAAATTCATGGCTGCTTGATAGGCAAGATCACTTGTCGATTCAGTCTGACCCGCGATTCTTCGTTCTTTGATGCCTGTTCGTTGCACTATCCATTCATCATTTGTTTCTACTAGTTTCTCTAAATCATGGTTCGTCATAATTTGATTTGGAACGTAAGAGCCGATTGCTGTTACTCGAGCATGATATGCAGTCATAAATGGTTCCTCCCTGTAAAAAGATGTTATACTTGGTTTTAGTACTAGGTACTAATTTAAGCGAATTTTCTTTTAAACACAAGGAATATAACTTATCGTACACATCATCAATTCGATTAGATGAAAAAAAGAGCGGTCTTTAGCGGATGCTCGAAAGGAGTAAGGAAGGATGATTGGAATCAGCATCGCCACCACATGGGAGTTTGACGCGACACTTGCGTATTTTCATGTCTCGCCTGAGGAAAGAATCACTTATCCGTATGGTGAATACTTCACGCGCGAGATGAATGGGGAAACGCTCTTGTTTTACAGCACGGGCGTTCGAAAAGTTAATGGCATCGGAGCGAATCAATATATGATTCTCCGTTTCTCATTGACGAAGGTCATCGTTGCCGGAACGTGTGCCGGGATTGAACCGAGGTACGACGTACTTGACATCATCGTGCCAGATCGTGCCGTTCAATATGATTGTACGGTCAAAGAGATTGAACCACTCATTAAACCGTCATTCATCGTCAATCTCGACGTCTCAAAATATGGCAACGACTTTCATCACGGAACGATCGGAACGGCTGATCGCGCTGTCGTCATGTGGCGAGACTATATCGAACTGCGAGATAACGGTCTGACGATTGCCGATACGGAGGCGGGGGCTGTCGCGTACATCTGTCAGAAAAATGCTGTCGAATGTATCATCATCAAAGGCATCTCCGATTTTCCGACAGAAGAGAAGAACGAGGGTGCTGTCGAAGCAAACGTCGAACAGATGCGGATCTATATCGAGAACACACCGAAAGTCATGCGACGGATTTTTAACGACTACTTGCATCGATTTCTAGCATAATTCGTAACCGACGCACTTCTTTTACATATTTTCCAAGTTTCTTACGGCAATATAGTTCATTGGCATTGTATTTTTTGAAATATGTTCTATCATAGTGAATGGAAACGTTTTCTCGAAATGGTGAGTACATACCGAACTGTACAAGAAATGCGCTGCAATCATCAGGTTTCGTAGGTGTAGAAGTAGATGGAGGGACATAGAAGCATGCAAGAATGGAAAGTATCTGGTCAGAAACGGATTGATATTGAAAGCCGGTTTCGTCCAGAAATCGAAGGGCTACGCACGGTAGCTGCCTTACTCGTCGCAATGTATCACATTTGGTTCAATCGTGTCTCAGGTGGTGTCGATGTCTTCTTCGTCATCTCGGGTTTTTTAATCACGACATCAATCATCTCGACGATCAACCGGACAGGAGAGTTCAAGTTCCTTCCGTATGTGACAAAGTTACTGAAACGACTGTTGCCATCGGTTTTATTCATCTTAGGAGTCGTCTTGGTATTAAGCACGTTTTTATTACCAGCATCGATTCTCGGTAAAACGATTCGTGAAGTCGTCGCCTCGATGTTCTTTTATCAAAACTGGCAACTCGCCGTCTCAAGTACTGATTACTTGGACGTGACGCAAATGAAGTCACCCGTCGAACATTTTTGGGCGCTATCGATCCAGTGGCAATTTTATATGATTTGGTTCGTTTTGTTTTCGTTCATCTTATGGATGATGAACAAATATCAGATTCGGTCAATTAAAGCCGTCCTCAATGGTCTGCTTGGATTCTTGTTCGTCACGTCACTCGCGTACTCGATCTACCTGACTGAAGTCAATCAGCCATGGGCGTATTTCATTACGCCGACACGGGTCTGGGAATTCGCCTTAGGCAGTTTGTTATGCGTGAACTTATCGGCGATTCGTATCCCGAAGTGGGTAGCGACGATCATCGGTTGGATCGGTCTGCTTGGCTTGCTAACGACTGGTGTCCTGTTCAATGTCTCGCAAATGTTCCCTGGCTACATCGCACTCTGGCCAATGACATGCGCCTTGATGATCGTGTTATCAGGAACACAAGAGACACGATTCGGATTAAAACGGTTCCTCGGATCTAAACCAATGGTCAAACTTGGGGGGATTGCCTTCGGGATTTATCTCTGGCACTGGGTACTGCTTGAGTTCTATCGCTACAACGTCCAACAAACACCTAGTCTGCTCGTCGGCACATTAATCATCGTCTCGTCGATCGGCTTATCGAATCTGATGACGGAATGGATTGAAAAACCGATCCGGACTTCGACCGTCAATCGGACAGCGTTCAAGAAATTAGGTGCGCTGTTGACGGTCAACGTTTTGTTAATCGGATCATTACTCGGATTCGCTTATATGGAAGAACAAGAGCTGAAACAAGCCGTCAGTAAGAATAAATATCCGGGTGCCTTAGCAATTGAACAGGCACTGTCTGTACCGAAGCAAGCCCCATTCCCGTCATATGCGAACGTCTTCAATGACTTACCCCTCGTCCATACGGATGGTAGCAACCAAGGGCTGCAAAAGACGGAAGCGAAGGTCGGCGAATACGGGAAGACGAAGGATTATAAAGCAACGATCGCACTCGTCGGTAGCTCGCACTCGGAGCAATGGTTCGGTGCCTTACATGAAGCAATCAAAGGGACGGACATCCGTTTACTCAACCTGACGCGGTCAGGAACACGTTTTTCAACCGGCTATGAACCGGACTCGCTAAAAGGGATCTGGAATCAGAACGTCTTGAACTATTTGAAAGATGCCGATGTCGATTTGATTATCTCGCACGTGACGGCAGCGGATGCTTCAAAAGACAGCATCCATCAACAAATGGTCGACCAGATGCAGTACGTCAAGGACGAGTATGGGATTGAGGGGCTAGCACTCCGGGACAATCCACGATACGATTTTAACGTACTCGAGGCACTGGAGACGACGAGCATCGCTGATACGACGAAACAGATGAACGCGCAACCGAATCAAACGGATGAGGACTATTGGAAACAATTCGAAAAAACGAACCAGTCGCTCCATAAGCTGGATTTGACGCGTTACTTCCACGTCAAAGGCGAGTACCGTCCCGTTATCGGCAATGTCGTCATCTATCGCGATAACAGCCATATGACGAATACGTATGCGGAAAGTTTTGCTCCGATGTTTAAGAAAAAGCTCAACGAGGTCCTCGCAGAAAAATTAGCGACGGACGAATAAAATATGTAAAACGGCTTGCATCCAGAAAAGGGTGCAAGCCGTTTTTTCATATCATCGGTCAAACAGAATAACTGCCGTCTGGTTGTTCAAGTAATTCAAGGGTTTGAGTGCGCATCGTTTGATCCGTTTTGAAGTACGCATCGACGACACGAGAAGCGGCAAACCCATCCTCCATCGGACCATACGTCGCACGGAATGCATCAAGTTGCGCTTGATACATTTTCGTCAGACGCGGAATGTCCGATAAGGCATGAAGCAATGCTTCTTCCGTTTCTAAGATCGGTCCCGGAAGGTCATTGTAGTAATCCAGGTAGAACCCGCGCAGCGTATCGCGGTAGAGATCAAGGTCATACGCATAGAACATCATCGGACGATTCATGTTCGCGAAGTCGAAGAAAACAGAAGAATAGTCTGTGATCAGTAGATCGGTGATTAAGTACAGTTCTTGAATGTCCGGATAGGCCGTCACATCGATGAACTGTTCCCGGTGCTGCGCTGGAATCATCGGCTTTTTCGTGACGAGCACATGCGTCCGAATCAAGAAGACATACTCATCGCCTAACGCTTCCGCGACCCGGTCGAAATCAAACGGATAGTCGAAGTAGAACTTCCCTTTACCAAGCGACTGATGGTCACGGAAAGTCGGTGCATACAAGATGACTTTCTTGTCTTCCGGCAGTTGAAGCTGCGTCCGGATCCGTTCGATTGTCGCCGCATTATTCGCCGTAAAGAAGAGATCGTTTCGCGGATAACCAGATTCGACGACCGGTCCCCCGTACTGGAACGCACTTCTAAAGATGTTCGTCGCATAGGGACTCGGAGACAAGAGGACGCTCCATTGCTTGATCGCGTTCGTTACACGCTCGACATAGCCTTCGTCCCGTCCATGGATCTCGTCTAAGTCAAACAACATCTTCTTCAAAGGTGTGCCGTGCCATGTCTGAATGTAGGTCGTCTCTTTTCGCCGCGTCATGTAATGCGGGAAGTTCTGATTGTTGACCCAAAACTTCGCCGTCGCCATGTAATAGAAGTAGGCAGGAGATAAGCGTTTGACGACTTTTGCGTTCGGATCACCGAGATAAAGCTTCTTGTTATAGATCCAGACGACTTTGTAGCCGAGTGCTTGTTTCTTCAGTTCCTCATAAATGTAACGCGGACTGTCCGCGTAATGTTTACCGAGCCCACTCTCGAAGACAACGAGTTTCGGGTCGACCGGCAAGACGCGTTGCATGAGTCGATATCCTGCCTTCATCGTCGGGAAGTAGAACCGGCTTCGGCGATAGACCTTAAAGAGGATGTTCGCCGCCTCGTTCGTCTGAATCTTCTCTAAAAGACTCGTCTGTTTCGTATAATTAGCGATTGTTTGATAGACCTGATCAGAGTAAGTCGTATCCGTTTTCGTCAAGAAGACGTCAGCGCGTCGTTTGTATTCATCCGCCATCTTAAAATCACGGCGTGCCGTCGCGTCGAGATCCTCGAACAAGTCATCGATTGTTTTTGAAATCCGACCTGGTAATTCGTTTTCTAGATCGAGATACGAACCGAGAGGACCGATGAAGCGTTTCGGGTCGAATTGCAGGTAATGGACCGGTCGCTTTAAGAAACTGAAGTCAAAAGCGACACTCGAATAGTCGGTGACGAGCAAGAGGCTCTCCTTTAACAATCCTTGAACATCGCGTTCGCCCTGATGGATGACCGTGATCGGTAAGTTCTCGAAGTGACTCGAATATTGCTGCATGTTCGGATGCAGGCAAAGAACGATCTCGAGACGATGCTGTTTCGCGTACGCATGCAAACGATCACTCGATAGGAACGCTTGGTACTGCTGATAGTATTCTGATTCGAAGAACTGGAGTGGCGTCTGTAACCACGACCGCCACGTCGGAATGACGAGCATCTGACGTTTGACCGGGACGTCATTTTTCAATAGTGCATCAAAGCGAGACAAGCCAGTAATTTTGACCTCGCGCTCAGCGTATCCCATATCTTGTGTGACGAGTCGTTTTTCCCGCTCCGAGCTGACAAGGAACAAATCCGTGTCGAAGGCAGCAGCAAATTTCCCGTATTGATTGTTCATGTTCTTCGTTCCGAGAACCCCGTGTTGGATGAAGATACGATCTGCACGCATCTTGCGTTTGAACGGCTCCGAGCGAAGCGGATACAAGTATTCCGCGTGGTGTGTCCCGATGACCTTCTTTGCCATCAAAGAGTGATAGATGTGTTCCTTCGATTTGATCGGCAAGACGTTTCCGAGCGGAGCGACTTGCGCATATTCGTTCGACGCCGGATCGATGACGTAATAGACCGGTCGCTCCGGATAGGTCTCGCGCATGTATTTGAAGAAGTGGTAACCATTGTCCTGCGCTTTATATGGACGTTCTCCGACGAGCCACGTGTTCTTCTCGGCAAACAGCCGGTAGAGCGGGGCAAACGTCATCAGATGATTCAGATAGGCGTAATTTTCATTCGTGAACTCGGTCATCTCAAATGATAGATTCCGGTGACCGACCGTGTAGTACGGAATGATATGCATCGTCGACGTCTCATCTTTCCCTAACGCTTCCGGTGTCAGCTGACGCGTAATATAACGGGCGCGACCGAGACGGTGTAATTTCGGTTCTGATCGGTGATAGAAATCGAGCGCGATGAAAGCATCATAAACCCCTTCTTGCAATTGGGCTGCTTGATAGAGGTGCGACCAGTGAATCTTCGCCGTGTAATGATAGCGATACAATCCGAATTTTTTCGCACTTACCTCGTTTTGGTACAACCAATCGATTAAGATAGGGACTTGATCGCCACTCTCTCGGTGAACAAGGAGCAACCGTCCCGTCTTGATGAACGCATGACGCGTAAAGGCTTTTCCGCTGATGACTGTCGTCGCCTTCGTCTCATTACGGACCGCATCGATTTGAATCTTCGGCTTCGTCTGCGGTTCTTTGTTCAGCAACAGACGCAGGTTGCCTTTTAGGTCCGTATACAACTGGACGAATTCGTTGAACGTCTCATCCATCAACGGCGCGAGAGGCGCAGGAATCTGTGTATCAAGAAAGCGCCCCAACAGAATTTCGCGGGTGAAGACGGTCGCGTCGAGCGTAGCATGGCTCGGTAACCCGTCGGATTCCCATTTTTGTAATTGTTCCGGTGTGAGATGCTCGACGTTTTTTGTGAACGTTAGCCAGAGTGAAAAACGACCAATCGGATAGGGCGTATCTTGATCGGCTTCGACGGACTCGATCTCAGCGAGACCATCCTCTTCGATCGTCGGAACGTCCGCCTCTTCTTGCATCTGAGCAACATGTTGACTCAATTGAGACACGATTGAATGCGACAGCTGAAAGGTGAAGCGATGATCGTCTAGTTGGTTCGGCACTTCAAGGACCGTCTCTTGCGATCGATCGCGGATACGTAAGGACGTGATCGTCAGCAACGGATCATTCAATTGACCGGATAGCGTATAGTCTGTCGGCGAAGATTGAATCTGTAACGATTCTTTTAATGCCGATCGTTTAAGTTTTTTTTGTTTCTTCGGAAGTACGGAATGTCCAAATTGGAGCACCCGGAGAGCAGATTTAAACAGCATGGAATCAAGGAACCTCCTACTAAAAGATGTTTTATGAAAGCGTTATCTTCCCTTAGCATTCTATCATAATCAATAGCTAAAACATCCTAAAATTTGAAAAACAATGCGGACTTTGGTGGATAGACAAAAAAACCTCCTCACAGGGGAGGAGGTCGACTAACTATTCGTCGAGCTGATTCAAAAGCATCAGCCAATTTTTCGTGAAAAGATCATCCGAAAAACGCTCAACCGAATGCAAGGCGGCTTCGCCCATTTGACGTCTTAGGGATGGTTGTTCCATCAAGCGAATCGCTGCGTCAGCAAAGGCTGACGAGTCTCCAGGTGGAATGATAAAACCAGTCGTTCCATGCTCAATGATTTCTCGAGTACGACGACTTGCGTCGGTGCTTCGATATGATACTTCGTCGCGTCGATTTTCTGTAACGGTGATTTTTGTTCCTCGGGACGAAATTCGACTTTAAGCTGTTGATAATGCAAATGCATTTCGTCGACACTACTCGGTAACGTCATCCGGACGACGAACGGATGATAGTCGTCATGGATCAGCATCAATTGGAATGGATCTGAACGCGGTTCGAGTGCCTCGGTCGGAATGAACAGTTCGTTCTCATCGATATGGAACGGAACGTCGGTCTCCGTTGTTTCATCGTTGGGTGCGATTAAGAGAACTTGATCGACCGAAGACGTGTCGTCTTTGAGTAATTGTACGACTTCATAGAAGACACCATCAACGAGACGGGTGCCTGCATACGTAGCAAAGAATGGCTCAAGGACAGGTCCGAGATGATGCAACGATTCTGGCATCTGGTAATAGAGACGATTCTCTGATACATATCGCCGGGCTTTATGCTTTTGGACGAGTAGCGTGATGAAGGCGACGAAGCTGTCATAATCTTTTTGCTGAAGCAAGGCGTACTGTTTTTGGAAGATGTCATCGAAAATGAAATCCGCTGGATCTGCATCATGGCATTCAAAGACGCCAATCATCTCGCGGAACAGATCAAAAAAGGTTTGTTGTTGTGGATGCTCAAGGAAACGCTTGTTGTTGAACAGTCGGGAGAGGAAGTCCATCTCGATCAACCGACTCAAAGCATGCGTTTTAGCGACTGCCGGAATATCAAGTTCGAGCGTTTTCTCAAGCACTTGTAAATTGAAGGTCGTCTTTTCGAAAATATTGGTTTGTCCGACAAGCGAATCATTCATCGCGAAACGATTGACGTGATAGACCGGTGCCGGATTCATCGAAGCCGTTTGACATTTCGAGATGGCTTCAAAGAAGAAGAGTTTATCTTCACCGTACTGCATCGGGCTGAACCGGATGTTATGTTCAAGCAAGACGGAGCGCTTCAGGATTTTCCCCGGAGGTCCGACCGCGCGGAACACTTTGTCGATTTCATACGGAACAAGCTGATTCGCTGTCGTAAACGATGCAAAGCGACCAACCTTTTGAATCGACGTGTTGGTATGTTTGATCGTTTGACCGAATGCGATATCGGCATCATGCGAAGCGGCTTGTGCGACGAGTTGAGGGAATCCGACTGGATCGAGACGATCATCAGCATCTAAGAACGTGACGTAGGTACCTGTCGCTTCTTCAATTCCGACGTTTCGCGGTTGTGCAGGACTGCCCGTATTTTCAGGAAGTTCGATGATGCGAATGAAATCCATCGTTTGTGCAGCCGTGTGGAGAATCGATAACGATTCATCCGTCGAACCATCATCAACGAAAATCGCTTCGATTGTTGAGTGATCGAGCAAGAGTTCTTGGATCGATGCGATACAAGTTGAGAGATATGTCGCCTTATTGTATACAGGAATAATGATTGATACGGTTCTTTCCATCAGTAATTCCCACCTTAAACTAAATATTAAAAAATACCCCCTGAACTGTGCCCTAAAACAGATGAAGGAAAGAGAAAGGTAAGAAAACACGAAAATGGTCGATGACTCCATTAAATAATAGAGTCATCGACCATTTAGACAATTAACAAATCAGCCTTATAGGATTAGAATTACTTGATTCCAATGTTCTCAAGGTATTTTTTTTCAGAGGCATCGATTTTACGGTTGATTTGTTTCGAATACGTCTTCCGCGCGTAAGTCGATCCTTTTTTCTGATAAATGGCTCTTTCTCTATCAGATGATTGATCGTAATAGATTTCGATTAAATCTTGATCCTCATAGACGATGACGCCCGTTTCATCAGTGTTTCGCTCTAGGTGCTGGTTGATCTGTTGCTGCTTCAAGTACTGGTTTTCAGATTTAAAGACTTGATTGATGGCTACATCGTATTTCTTTTTTGCTTCCTCACTCGTCGTATTTCCGTCTTGATCGTAATCACTACACCCTGCTAGACAGACGATCGAAAATAGCAGTAAAAATAAAAGTTTACTTTTCAATTGCGAACACCTCCGAAGTACACGTTCTGTATTATCGATAGTGTACATCAAGGCAACACTTCATATGTAGTGCACTTGAGAAAAAGGGAAGTGTTTCGTGTTGATCGCATTATAGTTCGATGGCATCGATGACACCTTCAGGATACTCCCAGACGTTGCCTTCAATGAGCCATTGATGGTGGCAGTTCGGACAAGCGACTTCCGAAGAAAAGTCATACTGGATTTCGAGACCTAAGCGCCGGTTTTCGTACGCTACACTATGTAAATCTTCAATGAGAATCTCATCCTTGAATTTCTCGCGACAACGTGGACATTTGAATTTCGAATAGTGACTGATGACCGTATCCATTTAATTCAACTCCTAAATAAAGAATAAGTACCGTATACAGTATAATGATAACGCTTACATAAAAGTGTTTTAAATTAAAATTGTAATCAAAATGGAATATATCAACTAAATTGGATATTGATTTATAGAGATTTCGAGGAAGGACTGTAAGAAAGAGGAATACCTGTACCTATACATCCGTTCAATCCAAATGAGGCATATTTTGATGTTAGCAGTTAGTTAGGATCACGCTAAGGTCGTTCAAGTGTTGCTACAGTACGGAGTAGATTCAAATCATCAGGATACAATGGGAAAACGGTCATTGATTATGCGAAGAAATATAAAAATAAAAAACTCCTCAAACTCTTCGATGGATTGCTTTGAAGGATTCGTAGCACATCTTCTTTTAACCATATTTTGAGTTCTAGCGGTTGTGCTATTAAAGCATCTACACATACTTCACATTTTCCGTTTATCACATGCTAAACTTAAACAATCTATTTCTAAGTAAAGGAATGATTTGGATGTGGAAGGCACTATTGTTTAATTCTATTTGGATGGGTATCACAATTCCAATTCTTTTGAGTGTCGTTTTTACAATTTTGCATCCTCTACTCGTTTTTGAATACAGTGGTGTTCTCATGATTGTTGTTACATTAATCATTGGCATAATTGATGTTTACCTAGCAATTCGGATTTGGACATGGATCGAAGGAAAGTTCTTCGAACGAAAACGGTACATGTGAGTACAGCCTAACAAATGGACGCTTTAAAAAAGTCGTTTTAACTTTTTCGTTACTATGAGGTGGCTTCGGTATTGAACCGGAGTCATCTTTTGACATTTTCAGATGTCTCGATATTCTTTACCTAAGTAAGGAATACCGCTTTACAGGATTTTATGCTTACAGTTCATCGATTTTCTAATCGTCTTTCATATGAAGCGCAGTTCTTATTTTCGAACTAAGGCGTCCATCTTGTGCAACTAAATAAAACATTAAAGTAACAGGTATAAAAAATCCCAAAAATGTATTATGAAATATATAATATATGGTAGAAGATACTTTTTGAAAATGACATTTTTTAATGTCTAACGAATTGTAATATTAAGTGCAACACCTAGCTGAAAACACAAAAAAACCCATACCGACCTCGTGTAGAATAGAGTTACCACACCAAATTCAACGGAGGATTCGTTATGAGCTATGTTCATCTTACCACATCAGAAAGAGTCAAAATAGAAACTTTGGATTTTCAATGCGAAAGATCGCTCAGCATCTCGGACGACAGCCGTCCACGATTTCACGTGAGCTCAAACGGAATCCTTCCTACAATGCGATCAACGCCGGACTGCGTTATGAGATGCAAAAAAAGAATTGTGGAGCACG
>NZ_DJTL01000020.1:0-22602 GCF_002439205.1 Exiguobacterium sp. UBA6309
CGTTCAGTTTTCAAAGTTCGTCCGCGCCCGTTTTGGCGACTCAATTAGAATACCAAGTCTGAAACAATAAGTCAACAACTTTTTTGAAATTGTTTTTTCGTTTGTTTCAAGCGCTTGTCTTTGTTAAGGACATGTAATAATATATCATGCGTTTTATTATTGCGCAACACTTATTTTGAAATTATTTTTAAAATCATGAACAAACCTCTTGAACCTTACGAATTCGGCTCAAGAGGCTACTTATTCCTTATCAATCCATCAATTGAATGATGCTATGCTGTCGTTCTTCCATTAAATCAACGGTGATCATTCTTCCCTGGTCTTCATAAGAAATGACAGGACGATCAAAGACTGGATTCTTTTGAGCGATTGTTGCAATCTTCCCATTACTCATCAATACGCGATCACCGACTTCAATCGGTAGAAGTAACTGTCCAAGCAATAATACATATTTTGAACAATATTGCATCGGTCGCGCTTTTAAATGACGATATGCGTCAAACGGCGTATACGCTTCCCGGTATGGGCGCCAACTTGTCATTGCAGCAAAAACATCCGCTACAATGAACAATCGAGCATGATCTGCAATCTTATCACCTTTTACCTTTAGAGGATAACCAGATCCATCTAAACGTTCATGATGTTGAACAATCAAACGATTTACCGTGTCAGAGATAATCGTCTCCTTTTGCAAGACTTGATATGCCATTGCCGGGTGACGTTGAAAAATTTCTTGTTGCATCGCTTCATAACGTTTCGTGTGACGCCATTCCATGATCCGCGCTAGTCCGTAATCCGCAAAATAAGATGCCGTCCACAGCTCATGGATCATTTTCCGTTCTTTTCTGACTGCTTCAGCAAGCATTTGGGCAACTGCTCCTCGATAAATGGCATGTCGCACAGTGTAAGCTTCCGTTCCCCGTTCAAGGAAGAATGGCAGAACATCTTGTCTCGTAATTTGTTCCGGGACGGACTGTTTGACCCAGCTCAAAGCTTCATACACATTTGGCTTCATCCCCTGTTCCCATGACATGAAGACTTTATTATAGGAGCGAATGAACTCTTCAAAAGGATGTTCTATCTGCGCAGCCACTGTTTCAATCTGTGTCTTTTCACCTTCGACAAGATCAGGACGATCCTCGATGGTGACTTCTTTAATCAAAAACCGTTGGATTCGTCGTAACTCGTCGGTTCCAATTTTTTTCCCTGCTTCTACGATCGGATGATCTGTATGTAAGTAGATCGATTCGGTTAAACGATCCCCGATGCGTAATTGATCACTTGCCACTCGCATATCGCTTCGTTCCTTTCTCTTCTTTCTATATATGTAGATAAAAGCAGCAGAGTGGTATCACTCTGCTGCTTCCTTACTAACGTCTTGCTTACTCCTCCACTTCTTCTGAAGTATCCGATTCGACTACATTCTCTTCTGATACAAGATCCGTATCTTCTTCCGTTTCATCGGTTTCTTCTCGTTTCAGTTTCGCAACCGTTGCAACACGGTCACCTTCTTCAATTCGAATGACCTTCACCCCTTGGGTGTTGCGGCCGACACGTGAAATGTATTGCGAGTCTGTCCGAATAACGATGCCGCTCTCTGTCATGATCATGATGTCATCATCGACATCAACGATTCGCATGGCAACGATTTGACCGACGCGATCTGTTACCTTACTCGCGATCAATCCTTTACCACCACGCGATTGACTACGGAACTCGGTCATCGGTGTTCGTTTACCGAATCCTTTTTCCGTAATAACAAGAACATCTTGTGCGTCACGTGCAAGTTCCATCCCGACGACGAAATCGTCTGGGCGTAACGTCATCGCTTTGACACCACGAGCACCACGTCCCATCGAGCGGACATTCGTGATTGGGAAACGAATCGCTTTCCCGCTTGTTGAAACAGCAAAAACTTCATCATCCGTCGATGCAAGACGAACGGATGTCAATTCATCGTCTTCAAACAACCGAATCGCAATCAAACCATTTTTGTTGATTCGGGCATATGCGGACAACGGTGAACGTTTGACGCGTCCTTTGCGTGTCATGAAGATCAATGATTTTTGCTCATCTTGAACGACTTCTTCCGTTTCGAGCGCTTCTTCCGTCTCTTCAATCTCTCCTTCAACCACCTCTACAGGTGCTTCAGTTGCTTGTTGCTCCTCAAGATAACGTTTGAAGTTGACTGGAATCATCGTCTCGACCTTTTCATCGCGTTCAATTTGGATGAGGTTGATGATCGGCACACCTTTTGATGTCCGGCTCATCTCCGGTACTTCGTATCCACGAATCCGGTAGACTTTCCCGCGGTTCGTAAAGAATAGAATCGTATCATGCGTCGAACAAGATAAGAGACGCGTAACGTAATCCTCGTCGTTCGTTCCGATTCCTTGAACGCCACGTCCACCGCGGCGCTGTGTCCGGTACGAATCCGTCGTCATCCGTTTGATATAACCACTGCTTGTCAACGTGATGATGATATCTTGTTCTGGAATCAAGTCTTCATCTTCGAATTCGATATGATCCATCCGGATTTCCGTCCGTCGCTCGTCGTTGAAACGTTCTTTCAACTCCTCGAGTTCTGTCCGGATCAAATCAAGCAAGACTTCTTCACTCGCAAGGATGCGGTTCAGTTCTGCGATCAATTGCATGATTTCGTCATACTCTGCTTCAATTTTTTCCCGCTCAAGACCTGTCAGGCGTTGTAAGCGCATATCGAGAATCGCTTGTGATTGTTTCTCAGATAACGCAAAACGCTCCATCAACTGTTCACGTGCTGCGTCCGCTGTCCGGTTCCCGCGAATGATTTGAATGACTTCATCCAAATGATCAAGCGCAATCCGTAGACCAGCGAGCAAGTGTTCACGTGCTTCTGCTTTTTCGAGATCGAACTGTGTCCGACGACGAACGATTTCTTTTTGATGCTCGAGGTAATGATAAAGCATTTCTTTAAGCGTCAATGTTTTTGGACGCCCTCCGACAATCGCAAGCATATTGACACCAAACGTCGTTTGCATTGACGTCTGTTTATACAAGTTGTTTAAGATGACACTTGCATTCGCATCACGACGGACTTCCATGACGATCCGCATACCGCGGCGATCTGACTCATCCCGTAAATCGGTGATGCCTTCGATCTTTTTCTCGCGGACGAGATCGGCAATCTTTTCAACGAGGCGGGCTTTATTGACCTGATAAGGCAGCTCCGTCACGATGATCCGTTCCCGGTCTTTTTTCGTCTGTTCGATTTCTGCTTTCGCACGGACGATGATGGAGCCACGTCCTGTTTCATATGCGCGACGAATCCCGCTACGACCAAGAATTTCACCAGCCGTTGGGAAATCAGGTCCCGGAATGTGCTGCATCAATTCTTGAATCGTGATTTCGGGATCGTGAGACAGTGCTAAGACACCATCGATGACCTCACCTAACTGATGCGGCGGAATGTTTGTTGCCATCCCGACCGCGATCCCGCTTGAACCGTTGACGAGCAAGTTCGGGAAGCGCGACGGTAAGACTTCCGGTTCGCGTTCCGAACCATCGTAGTTATCTTTGAAGTCAACTGTGTTTTTGTTGATATCGCGAACGATTTCCATTGCGATTTTTGACATACGAGCTTCCGTATATCGCATCGCAGCCGCCGAGTCTCCATCGACTGAACCGAAGTTTCCGTGTCCATCGACGAGTTCGTAGCGGTAGCTGAAGTCTTGCGCCATGCGGACCATCGTGTCATAGACGGCAGAATCCCCGTGCGGGTGATACTTACCGATGACTTCCCCGACGATACGGGCAGACTTTTTATGTGGTTTATCGGCACGAATACCGAGGTCGTTCATCGCATAGAGAATCCGGCGGTGTCCGGGTTTTAAACCGTCCCGTACGTCCGGAAGAGCACGTGCGACGATGACGCTCATCGCGTAGTCCATGAAGGACGTACGCATCTCTTGACTGATATTAATATCCTTGATGATTCCGTGATTTTGTTCGGACATGCTTCTGGCCACCCTCTCTGTTCAGCGTTAAATATCCAGGTTCTTGACGTAATGTGCGTGGGATTGAATGAAGTCGCGTCGTGGTTCGACCTGATCTCCCATCAAGATATCGAAGACTTCATCCGCTTCGATCGCATCTTGAAGCTCGACACGCAACATTTGACGACCACTTGGATCCATCGTCGTTTCCCAAAGCTGCTCTGGATCCATCTCTCCAAGACCTTTATAGCGCTGAATATCGTACCGTGCGTTTTCAGGAAGCGCTGCAAGCGCCTCTGTCAATTCACGTTCGTTATGCACGTACGTGATGTTCTTCCCTTGTTTGATTCCGTATAGCGGTGGCTGAGCGATATAGACGTATCCATGCTCGACAAGCGGACGCATGTAACGGTAGAAGAACGTCAACAAGAGTGTCCGGATGTGGGCACCATCGACATCGGCATCGGTCATGATGATGACTTTGTGGTAGCGTGCCTTCTCGATATTGAACTCGGAACCAATACTTGTCCCGAGTGCCGTGATGATCGTCCGGATCTCATTGCTTCCAAGAATCTTATCAAGACGTGCTTTCTCAACGTTCAAGATTTTACCGCGAATCGGTAAGATTGCTTGGAAATGACGATCACGTCCGGATTTCGCAGAACCACCCGCTGAGTCACCCTCAACGATATACAATTCGGAAATCGACGCATCACGTGACGAACAGTCGGCCAGTTTACCTGGAAGCGAGCTGACTTCAAGAACACCTTTACGGCGTGTCAATTCACGTGCGCGTTTTGCTGCCATCCGGGCGCGCGACGCCATCATCCCTTTTTCGACGATTGCGCGTGCGTTCGTCGGATTTTCAAGCATGAATTGCTCAAATGCACCAGAGAAGAGCGAATCCGTAACCGTACGTGCGTCGGAATTCCCAAGTTTCGTCTTCGTCTGTCCTTCGAACTGCGGGTTCGGGTGCTTGACAGAAACGATCGCTGTCATCCCTTCCCGTACGTCTTCACCGGACAGTGTACCGTCTGCATCCTTCATCAGACCGAACTTTTTCGCGTAATCATTGATGACGCGTGTCAAAGCTGTCTTGAAGCCGGTCTCGTGCGTACCACCCTCATGCGTCGGGATGTTGTTCGTGAACGAGTAGATGTTTGACGCAAATCCATCGTTGTACTGAAGTGCAACTTCGACTTCGATGCCGTCTTTTGTGCCGTGTACGTAGACAGGTTCTGCGTGAACGACTTCTTTTGAACGGTTTAAGTGTTCGACGTAAGATTTAATCCCACCTTCGTAGTGGAAACTACGCGTCATCGGCTCATCCGCACGATCGTCCGTGATGATGATCTTCAAGCCTTTGTTTAAGAAAGCAAGTTCCCGCAGGCGTGTCGCTAGCAAATCGTAGTCATACTCGAGCGTTTCTTGGAAAATCTCACCGTCTGGGAAGAAACGAATCGTCGTTCCGGTCTCTTCTGATGTTCCAATCACTTCGAGGTCTTGCGCTGGTACACCGCGATGGTACGCTTGGTAATACAGCTTTTCATTCCGTTTGACGAATACTTCAAGTTTCGTCGACAGGGCGTTAACGACTGAGGCCCCAACACCGTGTAATCCACCCGATACTTTATATCCGCCGCCGCCGAATTTACCACCGGCGTGGAGGACTGTCAGGATGACCTCAACGGCAGGACGACCCATCTTCTCTTGAATGTCGACTGGAATACCGCGTCCGTTATCCTCGACTAAGATCGAGTTCCCTGGTTCGATCGTGACTTTGATCGTGTCACAGTATCCTGCGAGCGCCTCATCGATCGAGTTATCGACGATCTCCCATACGAGGTGATGGAGACCTTTTGATGCCGTCGAGCCGATATACATCCCTGGACGTTTACGTACTGCTTCTAATCCTTCAAGAACTTGAATCTGATCGGCACCGTATCCTTGTTCCAATTCCATATCTTCATGATTACTCATCGGTTTTCTCACCTACTGTTTCTTTATATGATGTCTCTTCCAAATCGACCGTCCCTTGTTTCACGTGGAACAACTTCGCTTGGTTGATCGTTTCATGCGCAATCCCATCGACGCTTGTCGTCGTCAGGATCGTCTGGACCTTTTGTTGCATCGTATCGAGCAAATGTGTTTGACGATGATCATCAAGCTCGGATAAGACATCGTCGAGTAGAAGAAGTGGATACTCTCCGACTTCCTCGTGAATCAATTCGATCTCTGCAAGTTTTAACGAGAGGGCTGCTGTTCGTTGTTGTCCTTGTGAACCATACGTTTGGACGTTTCGTCCGTTGACTTCCATCTCAAAGTCATCGCGATGTGGTCCAAACAACGTAACTCCTCTTCGGATTTCATTTTCTTTTATTTTACCAAACTTCTGCGTGTAGGACGCAGTCATTCCTTCGACATCGAGTAATTCATTGCCAAATGTGTCCGAACGATAGATGAGCGCGAGTTCTTCCTGTCCACGACTAATTCCGTCATGAATCGGTCGTGCCCACTTTTCGAGTTGGGTCATGAAATGATGGCGGCGCTGAACGATTTTAACGGCTAGCGTAATCATTTGCTCCGTCAAGATATCAAGGAAGGTCTCGTCTCCTCCCTTCATGGACAGTTGTTTCAGCAATGCGTTGCGTTGCTTCAACACTTTCAGATACTGACTCAATTCATGCAAATAGACCGGGCTGACTTGACCGATCTCCATATCGAGAAACCGCCGGCGGACTTGTGGACTGCCTTTGACGATATGCAAATCTTCCGGGGCGAATAAAACGATGTTCAGTGCCCCGACATAATCACTCAAGCGTCGTTGCTCTAGATGATTTAGTTTTGCTTTTTTCCCGCGACCCGAGATGACGATCTCCTGGACATGAGAACCTGTTCGTTTGACGACACGTCCTTCGACGCGCGCCGTCTCCTGGTCCCAACCAATCAGTTCCTTGTCATGTGTCGTCCGGTGAGACTTCGCGAGAGCGAGAACATAGATCGCTTCCAATAAGTTCGTCTTCCCTTGTGCATTTTCACCAATCAGAACATTCGTCTTTTCGGAGAATGACAGTTCGAGTGCGTCATAGTTGCGATAATGACTGAGTCGGACTGAATCCAGCCGCACGTTAGTTACCCTCGTTCTTGATGATGAACTGACCGTAGTCTTCTACATCAATGATGTCTCCATCCCGTAATTTACGACCACGTCGCTGATCGACTTCGCCGTTGACTAGAATTGGCACCTCTGCTAAAAACGGTTTGGCTTGCCCTCCGCTTGAGATGATATCCGACAGTTTCAGGAACTGCCCTAATGTGACATATTCCGTTGTAATTCTGATTTCTTGCATGGATTGACTCCTCCTACCTACATATTATAAATGACGTACTCTTTATTGTACTAAATATTGAACGATTTAGCAAAATTCCCGAACGTATATACGGTATACGAAAAAGACGGGTCCGATGTCGAAACGATCGAACCCGTCTTGTCACGTGTTTTTATGTTGATGCTTACGCCGTCCGGACTGGAAGAATCAGTTGCAAGACGTTATCTTGATCAACTGGATGCAAGATGAATGGACGAATCGAACCCGTGAACTGGATTTCGATATCTGTCGCGTCAAGCGCCTTTAAGGCATCCATCATGTACTTCGAGTTGAACGAGATTTTCAGTTCTTCGCCTTCAAGCGAAAGGATGCTGACTTGCTCCGAGACTTTCCCGACTTCTGGTGAATGCGAAGAAATCTCGACCGCTGTCGTTCCTTCAGCTGCAAACTTGATGACGTTGTTACGGTCCTCACGTGCGAGCAGTGACGCGCGATCGATCGCTTGGAGCAATTCTTTCGCGTTCATGCGGACAGCTGTCCGGTACTCTTCTGGAATCAAACGTGATGTATCCGGATAGTTTCCGTCAAGTAGACGCGAGAAGAAGAGAACGTGTTTCATCTTGAACAAGATTTGTTGGTTCGTGATCGTAATATCCACATGACCATCCCCAAGTAACTTCGATAATTCATTTAAGCTCTTACCAGGAACGATGACGTTCTGGAACGAGATATCCGTATCTGTCTCAAACTGAGCACGACGAAGGGCTAAACGGTGACTATCCGTTGAGACACACGTCAAGATACCTTTGTCGGCTGAGAAGTTCACACCTGTGAGAACAGGACGTGTTTCTTGAACAGCGACAGCAAAGCTTGTTTGACGAATCATCGACCGTAAGAGATCAGCCGGTAAACGGAAACGTTGTCCCCCATCGACTTGTGGAAGACGTGGGAACTCATCTGGATCAAGACCGTTCAAATGGAATTCCGCTGTTCCTGACTGAATCCGTGTCATGAAGTTCGGTGAGACTTCAAGTGTCACTTCGTCTTTTGGCATCTTTTTGACGATATCGCCGAAGAAGCGAGCATTCAAGACGACACTACCAGCACGGTGGACCGTGACATAAGACGTTCCGTTCTCTTCTGCATAGATCGTCCGTTCAATCGAGATTTCTGTATCGCTTCCTGTCAGCGTCATGCCATCTCCATGAGCTTCGAGTTTGATCCCTGTCAGAATCGGAATCGTCGTGCGGGATGAGACCGCTTTGGCTACATCTTGTACTGCTTGAATTAAAGCTTCGCGTTGAATGGTGATATGCATATCGTCGTTAGACTCCTCTCGAAAATAATGGGCATGCGCCCATCATAACATAATAATATATTTTTTTAATAATAGTCTTAGGGGCTGTGGATAGTGTGGATAAGTCGGTGGATAACTTGATATAGAGCCAAAAACGGTGTGGATAAGTTGTGGATAACCACCCTACTTTATCCACATGTTTATCCACAGTTTTACGAATGCTTTAACTCATGCTTGATTTGTTCGATGACTTTTCCTGTTTCACCGTCTGATTTGATCAACATACTGATCTTTTCATGGGCATGGATGACGGTCGTATGGTCGCGTCCTCCAAATTCCTCCCCAATCTTCGGTAATGAGCTTTCCGTCATCTCACGCGAAAGATACATCGCGATTTGACGTGGAAAGGCAATCGATTTCGTCCGTTTCTTCGCCTTAAGATCATCAAACGGCAAGTTGAAATGCTTACTGACCGACTCCTGGATGTCACGAATCGTGACTTTACGCGGTTCGGCGACTGGCATGATGTTATGCAAGGCTTCTGCAGCGACATTTGGATCAATCGGTCGTCCGACGAGATTCGCATAAGCGATGACACGCGTCAACGCTCCTTCGAGCTCACGGATATTCGTATCAATCTGACTCGCGATGTAGAGCATGACTTCGTTTGAGACATCAAGCTGTTCAGCATTCGCCTTTTTCCGTAAGATCGCAATCCGTGTCTCGAGATCCGGTGGCGTGATGTCGGTAATCAATCCCCATTCAAAACGAGAACGGAGCCGATCTTCAAGCGTTGGAATCTCTTTTGGTGGTCGATCGCTTGAGATGATGATTTGTTTTTGATCGTTATGCAGTGCATTAAATGTGTGGAAAAACTCTTCTTGCGTCTGTTCTTTGCCCGCAAGGAACTGGATGTCATCAATTAAGAGGACATCGATGTTACGGTATTTATTTCGAAACTCAACCGTCTTATTATCACGGATGGAGTTAATAAAGTCATTCGTAAAGCGTTCAGAAGAGACATAGGCAATCCGTGTCCCAAGATTTTGATCTTGAACGTACTGTCCGATGGCATGCATCAGATGGGTTTTGCCAAGACCAACGCCACCGTAGATGAAAAGCGGATTATATGCTTTAGCAGGTGCTTCAGCAACAGCCAGTGAAGCGGCGTGTGCAAAACGGTTCCCCGATCCGATGACAAATGTATCGAACGTGTACTTCTCATTCAATTGTCCAAGTTCACTCATCGTCAGTTCATCTGTCGGTTTGCGCGTGTTCAATGGACGCGATTTCGGAGCCGGTGTTGCTTCGATCCGTTCCTCTTCTTGTCGATCGAGCATTTTCTTCGCTTGTCCCTCTTCAATGAACTGAATATCGAGTCGGCTTCCGGTTACTTCCTCAACTGTGTCTTCAAGTAAAGATAAGTACTGGCGCTCAAGCCACGTCACCGTAAATGCAGCCGGTGCTGAAACGAGTAAAGTCGTTCCATTTAGCGTAACGCCTTCTGTGGACTTCAACCACATATCATAACTGGCTTTCGGTGTTCGTTCCTCTTCCTCAATCACAGATAAGACATTATGCCAAAGTTCGGCAGCGTTTTTCATAAATACCCCCCTTTTTTTATCAAGATAGAAAAAATTTGTACACAGGCTTATACACAGACAAAGTTAATGAAGAAACTCGACTTATCCCCATAACGTAAAAACTGTGGATAACGTTATCCACAGGCAATTGAATCTGTGTATAAAGTTATCCACAGGGTGTGTATAACTTGTTTGTTCTAAGCAATCAGGATCGTGTTATGCACAATTAGTGTATCAAAAGAAATGAGCTCTGGCAATGGTTGGAATGATTTATCCACAAGTAAATTCAATCGTCCACAGGTAGTTACCCACAAGCTGTGGATAGTGTGGATAAATTGTGGATAAGAGGTGGATAACTTTTTGAAAGAGGAAGCGTTAAAAAAGAGTTATTCACAAAACACAAAAGAAGTGGAAAAAGGAAATCCAAAATCGAGGATTGACGTCGATTTTAAAAAATACTATCGTAGACAAAGTGAAGAGTTATCCACGGAAAGTGTGGATAATGTGGATAAGTCTGTGGATAGGTGGATAAGTCTACAAACAACCCCTCCATGATCCACACGCATTCTATCGCGTAATAGAGTTTGCGCAGTCGAATCCTATTGCCTGTTTTCAAACCAGAAATCCCTTAAGCAGGACAAGAAATCTTCTGAACTTTCATTGACAATGCCACAATCAGTTTATATAATGTACAAGACTGCCTTAAAGTAGAAAATAACAATTGGTTATAAAGATCTTTTAAAGGAGGTGCAGACGAATGAAACCAACTTTCAACCCAAACAACCGTAAGCGTAAAAAAGTTCACGGATTCCGTGCGCGTATGGCTACGAAGAGTGGCCGCCGTATCTTGGCTGCTCGCCGTCTTAAGGGCCGCAAAGCCTTGACTGTCTAATGCATTGATGCATCCATCACTTCGGGCATGATCCGAGGTGATTTTTTTTATGTTTTTTCGTGTGTTCGTGCTTTTGTCACATGCGCCCTATCGCGTCGCATGTTTATTCTATGATATGATGAGAGACGACGAATTTTCGTAGTGTCAGGATGGAGTGTGAATAAGGTGAAGAAGGAATACCGCGTCAAGAAAGACAAGGAGTTCCAAGCGGTGTTTACTAAAGGAGCCTCTGTCGCAAATCGGCAATTTGTCGTGTATGCCTTGAAAAAGGAGCAACAGACTCACTTTCGGGTTGGTTTATCCGTCAGTAAGAAAATCGGGAATGCCGTCGTCCGGAATCAGGTGAAACGGTATCTTCGGGAAGCATGCCAGCAGCATGAAGCCTCGATTGCCCCGAATTATGATTTGGTGATCATCGCGCGCAATCCGGCCGCGAAGATGACCGCGCAAGAAGTGGCTGACAGTCTCCGTCACGTGCTTAAACGTTCCGGTGTCTGGATGCGATCAAAAAAATGAATCGTAGCAATGTATCCTGTTGATTTGTACGGCGCTCCCTTTCCTTGCCTTACTATAGAAGAAGATGGCGTTCGACAAAGCGTAAACAATTTCTAGGAGGAATTATGAACAAGAGAACTAAGATTTGGTTAACTCTCGGACTCATGTCCGTGCTCGCGATCGTGTTATCCGGCTGTACACCTAGTTCGTATGGTACTGGTGAACCGATCACAGCAGACACAGAAGGTTTTTGGAAACATTACTTCGTTTGGCCGATGGCGTGGTTGATTCGTGAGATTTCACAGTTCTTTAGCGGTGATTACGGTATCGGAATCATCATTACGACACTTCTCGTTCGTCTTGTCATCCTTCCATTGATGATCAAACAAACGAAGAGTATGGGTGGAATGCAAGTCATTCAACCTGAAATGATGAAGCTTCGTGAGAAATACAGCTCAAAAGACCAAGAGACGCAACAGAAATTGCAACAGGAAATGATGAAGCTCTACCAAGAGCACAACGTCAATCCACTCGCAGGCTGTTTACCGATCTTGATCCAAATGCCGATCTTGATCGCGTTCTATAACGCCATCATTTATACACCGGCTATTTTCCAACACACATTCCTCTGGTTCGACCTTGGTAAACCGGATCCATTCTTCATCTTGCCGATCATGTCTGCGGTACTGACGTATCTGCAACAAAAGATCTCGATGGCAGGTCAAGAAGACAACCCACAAATGAAAATCATGCTCTACGTCTTCCCGATCATGATCTTCATCATGGGGGTCACACTCCCTTCTGCCCTTTCGCTTTACTGGGTCGTCGGTTACATCTTCTCGATCATCGTCACGATCGTCATCATGAAACCAATGCGTGAAAAGATTAAGTTGCAGACGGAAGCGGCAATGGCTGCTAAACGTGAAAAAGAAGCGGCACAAGCAGCACCGGCTCCTAAAAAATCGAAAAAGAAACGCTAATACGTGAAGAGCGACGCTTTGTTTTGACAGAGTGTCGCTCTTTTTCTTTTGCGTCATTTCGTGTATAGTTGTTTCGTTATACCCATTGCAACGATTAAGGATTAAATACTCATAAAAAGACAGAAGAAAAACGAGGTGGAAGAACGGATGATGGAATTTGATACGATTGCCGCGATTTCGACGCCGATGGGAGAAGGGGCGATTGCGATCGTGCGCTTATCAGGTCCTGATGCAGTCGCTGTAGCCGACCGCGTCTATAAAGGAACCAACCGCTTGACGGAAGTACCAACCCATACGATTCATTACGGGAAATTGGTCGATCACGAGGCGGACCGTGTCGTCGATGAAGTAATGGTGAGTGTCATGCGCGCACCAAAGACGTTCACACGTGAAGATGTCATCGAATTGAATTGTCATGGAGGAGTCGTCGCGGTCAATCGTGTCCTCGAACTCATCCTCGCACAACCGGAAGTCCGATTAGCGGAACCGGGTGAATTCACGAAACGCGCGTTCTTGAACGGACGAATCGATTTGTCGCAGGCGGAAGCTGTCATGGATCTGATCCGCGCGAAGACGGATCGAGCGATGCATGTCGCCGTCAGTCAAATTGAAGGGCGTCTCTCAAAACTCGTCCAAGACTTACGTCAACAACTGTTGCAGACGATTGCTGCGATCGAAGTCAACATCGATTACCCGGAATATGATGCAGAAGAGATGACACAACAGATCGTCGAACGTGACGCGGGTGCTGTCCGCGCGATTCTAGCAGAGTTATTAACAACGGCACGCCAAGGAAAAATCCTTCGTGAAGGGTTATCCACAGCAATCATCGGTCGTCCGAACGTCGGTAAATCGTCTTTGCTCAACACATTGGTGCAAGAAGCGAAGGCTATCGTCACGGATATCGCGGGAACGACACGCGATACGATCGAGGAGTACGTCAATGTTCGTGGTGTACCACTAAAGTTGATTGATACGGCAGGGATTCGAGAGACGGAAGATATCGTCGAACGGATGGGTGTCGAAAAATCACGCCAGGCTTTAAAGACGGCCGATTTGATCTTACTCGTCCTCAACGGGAACGATGTCCTGACGGATGAGGATGTCTTGCTGTTTGAAGCGATTAAAGGGATGAACGCAATCATCATCGTCAACAAGAGTGACTTGGCGCAACAGATTGACTTAGCGCGTGTCACGGAGCTTGCCGATGGTCGACCGATCGTTACGACGTCCTTGCTCGAAGAAGCAGGCGTCAACGATCTTGAAGCGGCGATTGCGAGTCTGTTCTTTGAACAGGGTGTCGAGAGCCAAGATATGACGTACGTCTCGAATGCACGACACATCCAACTGATCAAACGCGCGAGTCAAATGATTGAAGATGCCCTCGGCGCAGCAGAAGCAGCGATGCCGATCGATATGGTACAGATCGATTTACGACGGGCATGGGACACGCTCGGCGAAATCAATGGAGATACAGCACAGGATAGTTTATTGGATCAGTTGTTTTCGCAGTTTTGTCTCGGGAAATAATCCAAGACGACTGCGTGTGGAATAAGAAGGAGGAACCAGTACTATGGCTTATCAAGCAGGTGAATTCGACGTCATCGTCGTCGGAGCCGGACATGCCGGCATCGAAGCCTCTCTTGCTGCGGCACGAATGGGCTCGAAAACGGTCATGTTGACAATGAATCCCGACATGGTTGGATTCATGTATTGCAACCCGTCGATCGGTGGTCCTGCAAAAGGGATCGTCGTCCGGGAAATCGATGCGCTCGGTGGTGAAATGGCACGCGCGATCGATGCAACGTATATTCAAATGAAAATGTTAAATACGTCTAAAGGTCCTGCTGTACGAGCATTACGGGCACAGGCGGATAAATTCGAATACCAAAACCGGATGAAAAAAGCGCTCGAGGATGAGCCGAATCTTCTTTTACGTCAAGCACTCGTCGAACGGTTGTTGATCGATGAAGACGGACGTTGCGTTGGTGTCGTCACGAATACCGGAGCAGAGTACCGGGCGAAAGCAGTCATCATCACGACAGGAACGTTCATGCGCGGGAAAATCATCATCGGTGAATTGTCGTACGAGAGTGGTCCGAACAATCAGATGCCATCGATCAATCTATCGAAACATCTTGAAGAACTCGGATTTGAGCTCGCACGTTTCAAGACAGGTACACCACCGCGCATCGATGGGAAAACGATCGATTATTCGAAGACGGAGATCCAACCAGGTGACGAAGTAGCGCTTCCGTTTAGTCATGAAACGACTCAGATGATCACGGAACAGATCCCATGCTGGTTGACGTATACGACGGAGTATACGCATCAGTTGATCGATGCGAACCTACACCGTTCCCCGATGTTCTCTGGGATGATTAAAGGGACAGGTCCCCGTTATTGTCCATCGATCGAAGATAAGGTCGTCCGGTTCAACGATAAACCGCGTCACCAAATCTTCCTTGAGCCAGAAGGTCGCGATACGGAAGAAGTCTATGTCCAAGGATTATCGACAAGTTTACCGGAAGACGTTCAACATGATATTCTCCGCTCGATTCCTGGGCTTGAGAATTCAGAAATGATGCGTCCTGGTTACGCGATTGAGTACGATGCCGTCGTTCCGACACAACTCTGGCCAACGCTCGAGACAAAGCGGGTTCCTGGTTTATTCACAGCGGGTCAAATCAATGGAACAAGTGGTTATGAGGAAGCAGCGGGACAAGGGATCATGGCAGGGATCAATGCCGGACTACAAGTCCAAGGCAAAGAACCACTCATCTTGTCACGTTCGCAAGGCTATATCGGTGTCATGATCGATGATCTCGTCACGAAAGGTACGAACGAACCGTACCGTCTCTTGACGTCACGTGCCGAGTACCGGTTGTTGCTCCGTCATGATAATGCGGACCTTCGCTTATCAGAAATCGGACATGAACTCGGATTGATCTCGGAAGAACGCCAAGCGAAGCTACTCGACAAACAAGAGCAAATCCGTCTTGAGATGAAACGTCTTGAGAAGGTCGTCATCAAAGCGACACCGGACGTGAATGCACAGCTTGAAGCCATCGGTGCGTCACCACTCAAGGAAGCCTTGCATGCAATCACGTTGCTGAAACGCCCGGAAATCACATATGCGATGATCGCGCAGATGACACCACCGGAAACACCATTGTCTGCAGAAGCAGCAGAACAAGTCGAAATCCAAGTCAAATATGCCGGCTACATCGATAAACAACTCGATCAAGTCGAAAAAATGATGCGGATGGAGCAAAAACGGATTCCGGATCGTCTCGATTACGATGCGATCAGTGGATTAGCGATTGAAGCGAAACAAAAACTAAACCAAGTGCGTCCGCTCTCGATCGGACAAGCATCCCGGATTTCAGGGGTTAACCCGTCTGATATCTCGATCCTGCTTGTCTATATCGAACAAGGCCAATACGCATTGACTGCGGAGTGAACGAGATGAACCAACAGCAATTCGTAACAGCATTGGCAGCACAGGGACTTGAGGTCTCAGAACATCAGTTGCATCAATTCAAGCGGTATTATGAACTGCTCGTCGAGTGGAATGAAAAGATGAACCTGACGGCGATCACCGATGAAGAAGATGTCTATTTAAAGCACTTCTATGACTCGATCACAGCAGCGTTCTATTTTGATTTCACGACGGTCACGACGGTTTGTGATGTCGGAGCGGGCGCCGGTTTCCCGAGTCTGCCGATCAAGATCATGTTCCCGCACCTTCAAGTGACGATCGTCGATTCACTCAATAAACGAATCGGCTTCCTGAATCATTTGGCGACGGAACTCGGACTCGAAGGTGTCGCGTTCCATCATGGACGCGCAGAAGAGTTCGGTAAAAATAAACAATTCCGCGAACGGTTTGACGTCGTGACCGCACGTGCGGTCGCCCGGATGTCCGTTCTAGCGGAATATTGCCTACCACTTGCGAAAGTCGGAGGACAATTCGTTGCCTTGAAGGCAGCGAAAGTCAGTGAAGAGCTCGAGGATGGTGCGATTGCCTTGAAAGTACTCGGTGGGAATTTACGGGAAAGTTTCCAGTTCCAATTGCCAGGCGAGGAAAGTGAGCGTAATATCGTTATTGTAGATAAAAAACGAACAACACCCGGGAAATATCCGCGTAAAGCGGGTACGCCTGCGAAAGATCCATTAAGCTAAACACCGTTTCACGTGAAACGATGACTGATAAAGGTGAGGTGCGCCAACGTGAGAAATGCAATTGCCAAACTGCTCGGTAAACCTGCTACGATCGAGCTTGACCCACAAGAGACGGTTCAGGAATTACCATTGACAGAACTTGTCGCGAACCAGTTCCAACCACGGACTGTGTTTGACGGGGACCGAATTGAAGAACTAGCGGTTACGATCGAAGAGCATGGGTTACTCCAGCCGATCGTCGTTCGAAAACAAGGAACAGGATACGAAATCATTGCCGGAGAACGACGGTACCGAGCAGTGCGCTCGCTTGGTTGGGAAACGATTCCTGCCATCGTCAAAGAGATGACGGACGAGACGACTGCTTCCTTGGCATTGATTGAAAATCTGCAACGCGAAGATTTGACACCAATCGAAGAAGCAGAAGCCTATGAGCGCTTGCTTGCGTTACAGGACATCACGCAAGAAGTGTTAGCGCGTAAGCTCGGACGTAGTCAATCGACGATTGCCAACAAATTACGTTTGCTGCGATTGCCAAACGATGTCCGGGAAGCATTGAAGCAACGGACGATCACGGAGCGTCACGCCCGTGCGTTATTACCGCTCAAGGATGAAGCGTTACAAGTAACGGTACTCGCTGAAATTCTGGAACGGGAATGGAACGTCAAGGAGACGGAGCGCCGGGTGGAACGATTGATGACACCACAGCCACCGAAGAAAAAACGCCATAAAAGCTTTGCACGAGATACACGGATCGCGTTAAACACCTTGCGGGATTCCGTCGATATGATCGAGCAGACTGGATTGACGATCGAAAAAGAAGAAGTCGATTGCGAAGAATATGTAGAGGTGCGAATTCGCATCGTGAAGGCACGTCCGGAATAAACGGTCGTGCCTTCCGCTACGTTTAGGAGAGAAAACACGTGAATGAATTACCTGTTCGGGCGATTCGCCCGAATCCGACTCAACCTCGGAAACGATTCAATGAAAAAGCATTAGAAGAGTTAGCCCAATCGCTCGTTCGTCACGGGATGATCCAACCGATCGTCGTTCGACCACGTGATGGCTACTATGAAATCATCGCCGGTGAGCGGCGCTATCAGGCGGCGAGTCGCGCAGGATTCGAACGTGTACCGGTCCTTGTGATTGAAGCGGACGAGACACGCGTCATGGAGCTCGCCTTGATCGAAAACATCCAACGAGCAGACTTATCTGCAATTGAAGAAGCGATGGCGTATGCGGAGATGATCGAGGAATTCGGCATTACGCAAGCAGAGCTTGCACAGCGTGTCGGGAAAAGTCGTTCGCACATTACGAACAGCCTTCGACTGTTACAGTTGCCATTGCTCGTTCAACAAGCGGTCATGGACGAACGGTTGTCAATGGGACATGCCCGCGCGCTCCTGTCGCTGAAACATCCAAAGAAGATCGAACAGATGGCAGAACGGGTCATGGCGGAGAACTGGAACGTCCGTCGGTTAGAGCAGGCGCTTCGGGAACGTAAGGAAGCCGCCCGTCAGGAAGCCGTCCGTCCGCAGCAAGCGACCGCTGTTCAATTCGTCGAGGAATCACTTCGCGAAAAATACGGGGCGACGGTACGGATTAAACAAGGAAAACAAGCAGGGAAACTCGAGATCGATTTTACAGACGAAGACGACCTCAATCGGTTGCTCGACTTGTTGTTACCTGAATCGGATCACTAAAAAGAAGCGATCCGGGCGACGGTTCGCTTCTTTTTGCTTACATTGAACGCGGCGTGAAAGAAATCGTCGTTCGTGTGGATTCAGCGGAGAGTTTCGCATCAAGTAAGTGGAAGCTGTTCGCGACGAGTGCCGCTAGTTCATAAACAAGGTGTAACCGTGTGTTCTGGAGAATCATCATCTCCATGAATCCACTGACGTTGACGACAGCCTTAATGTTGAAGTCACCGACCGCAGGCAATTCTTTTTGGACGCCGGCGCCGGGTGCGAGTGGACCTTCCGAGAAAAAGACATGTCCGACACTTGAAAGGCGACCGAGACACGCATCGATCGCGATGACGAGTGGACGGTAATGTGTCGTTTGGATCGAATGAATGGTTTCTGCGAGATTCAGTGCATGGACGGGTTTAGCGAGCGTACCGTAGACGTGAAGATGAGCAGGCGCTTGTTTCTCGAGGAATGTCCCAACGAGTGGACCGAGTGAGTCACCTGTTGAACGATCAGAACCAATGCAGACGAGTACGATCGGACGTTTTTCTTGGACGGCAGAGACTTGTTCGAATAATTGTTCAGCTAAGCGTTCTTTCGCGAACGGTTCCGTATATTCTAAAAAGAAAGAATAGGGCTTGGGCTCGTGCGAATGAAAGCGGAAGTTCATCGAAATCATCCTTTCTTCTCTTGGTGTCGGTGTCGTGGTGGATTGGCAAGAGTGAAGGGTTCTTAGATGATTTTCCTTTCCCGGTTTTTCCAGAAATCTAACGTCAAAATCGGCTCTTTGGTTGAAACTCGATTAAAATCACGTATACTGTCGTAATAGAGAGAATAAGAAAGGATGAGAGAATGGCTACCAATCAAGATGTACAAGAATCCGTCGCCCAAGTCGATAAATTGATCAACCAAGTAATGGATGCGGATATGTGGATTCGTTTTGGGATGAAACTACTGATTGCGCTCATCATCATCGCGGCGTTCTATGTGTTGACGCGCGTTTTGACTGGGGCAGTCTCACGTCTCTTTACGATCAGGAAAATCAATGAACAGGACAATCTAGCACAACGACAGAACGAGACGCTGTTGAAGCTACTGCAAAATGCGATTCGCTACGTACTTGGAATCATCATGTTGTTGACGGTGCTCAGTCAGTTCGGTATCAACATCACCGGTCTCGTCGCCAGTGCCGGAATCGCCGGTCTCGCGATTTCGTTCGGTGCGAAGAACTTGGTGCAAGATATCATTACCGGAGCGTTCATCATCTTCGAACGTCAGTTTAAAGTCGGAGATTATGTACGCGTCGGTGTAATCGAAGGCGTCGTGACGGAACTTGGTATCCGGACGACAAAACTCAAAGGACTCAACGGAGAAATCCACATCATCCCGAACGGTCAGATTTTACAAGTCACGAACTATTCGGTCGACAACAGTTTCGCACTCGTCGATGTCCAAGTCTCTTATGATGAGGATCTTGAACGCGTCGAACAAGTTTTGCATGAGATTGCAGACCGGACGACGAAGAAGTATGTCGATATGTTCGTCGAGCCGATTCAGATGCTCGGTGTTCAGACACTTGGCCCTTCAGAGGTCGTCTATCGTTTGATGGCAGAAGTACCACCGATGCAACATTTCCAAGCTGGTCGCCTGATCCGGAAGGAATTGAAGCAAGGACTCGAAGAAGAAAACATCAAGATCCCGTATCCACGGATGGTCATGATGAATCCAGAACAAAAGAATGGTGGACAGACGGATGATTCCAAAAACGTATCAACTCCATGATTATGTTGAGATGAAGAAGCAGCATCCATGTGGAACGAACCGATGGCAGATCATTCGGGTCGGCATGGATATCCGAATCAAATGTCAAGGTTGCGGGGCAAGCATTTTAATGCCACGTCGTGATTTTGATAAACGATTGAAAAAAGTCTTACCAGAGTGACGAAAAAGCGGATGTGATTCTCGTGATCACATCCGCTTTTTCGTTGTCTTTCATAAGCGAAGTGATTGTGTTCGATTAGAGCGTGATTAAAAAAGACGGTCGAGCTCCTTGCTTAAAAAAAATGAACTATCTATAATTGTGAAAGATGTGCTGACGTGGTGTAATCATTCTACCCACTGCGGCCGCTAGCACGGATTTCCTAGGAAATACCGAAAAGGAGGAATTCCAAGTGGGATTAACAGCAGGAATCGTTGGCTTACCAAACGTAGGAAAATCAACACTTTTTAACGCCATCACACAAGCAGGTGTCGAGGCAGCGAACTATCCGTTCGCAACGATCGACCCGAACGTCGGTGTCGTTGAAGTACCAGATGCACGTCTTCGGAAATTGACAGAACTCGTCAATCCGAAAAAGACGATCCCGACAGCATTCGAATTCACGGATATCGCCGGTATCGTAAAAGGTGCGTCTAAAGGGGAAGGGCTCGGAAATAAATTCCTCGCGAACATTCGTGAAGTAGATGCGATTTGTCAGGTCGTGCGTTGTTTCGTAGATGAGAACATCACACACGTGGCCGGAAAAGTCTCACCGATCGATGATATCGAGACGATCAACCTCGAATTGATCCTCGCAGATCTTGAGCAGGTCGAAAAACGGATTCAGCGTGTCCAAAAACAAGTCAAGTCGCGCGATAAAAACGCAGCGGCTGAGCTTGAAGCACTTGAAATCGTGCAAGCGTTGCTCGAAGATGAGAAACCAGCACGTCTCGCTGAATTGAATGAAGATCAAGCAGCCATCGTCAAACACTTCCAATTGTTGACGATGAAACCAATGCTCTACGTCGCAAACGTCGGCGAAGATGAAGTCGCAGATGCAGACAGCAATGAGAACGTTCGTCTCGTCCGTGAGTTCGCAGCAAAAGAAGGCGCAGAAGTCATCGTCATCTGTGCTCGCATCGAAGAAGAGATTGCGGAGCTTGAGCCAGAAGAACGTCAAGAGTTCCTCGTCGATCTCGGAATCGAAGAGTCGGGTCTTGATCAATTGATCCATGCGGCGTACAGCACACTTGGTCTTGCGACATACTTCACAGCAGGTGAAAAAGAAGTACGCGCTTGGACGTTTAAAAAAGGCATGAAAGCCCCACAATGTGCGGGTGTCATCCACTCGGACTTCGAACGCGGATTCATCCGTGCAGAAGTCGTTGCGTATGAAGATTTAGCAGCTGCAGGTAGCATGGCGACAGTTAAGGAACAAGGTCGTTACCGTTCAGAAGGTAAGGAATATGTCTTCCAGGACGGCGATGTCGTCACATTCCGCTTCAACGTCTAATCGAAATCGAATCGTTATTGCATAAAGCAAAATACTTTGGTAGTATTAACGAATGTGAGTAATGAATTATTGCTCCTTGCTCGAACATTCGAGCCGCCAGTCCAAGAGGAGGTGACAGATATGCGTAAATACGAAGTACTTTACATCATCCGTCCGGAACTTGATGAGGAAGCACGCAAAGCAACAGTGGAGCGTTTTAACAAAGTCCTCACTGATAACGGTGGTACAGTTGATAAAACAACTGAAATGGGTAAACGTCGTTTCGCTTACGAAATCAATGATATGCGTGAAGGGTTCTACGTTCTTCTTAACGTGACTGCTGAACCAGCAGCTACAAAAGAACTTGACCGTCTCATGAAGATCAGTGACGATATCGTTCGCTTAATGATCACAAAAGACGAGAAATAAGCTGAAACAGGAGAGTGATTCTGATGATTAACCGCGTCGTTTTAGTCGGTCGGTTAACTCGTGACCCGGAAATGCGTTATACGCAGAGCGGGATTGCGGTAACGCGATTCACACTCGCATGTGACCGTCCTTTCACAGGGCAAGATGGGAAGCGAGAAGCTGATTTCATCGATTGCGTCGTTTGGCGCAAGCAAGCAGAGAACGTTGCTCAGTATTTGAAGAAAGGTAGTCTTGCTGGTGTAGAGGGTCGCCTCCAGATTAGCAGCTACGACGATAAAGAAGGGCAACGCCGTTACCGTGCGGAAGTCGTCGCTGATAGCGTTCGCTTCCTTGAGTCACGCAACGCGAGCCGTTCTTCGGATGGTAGCGAAGGCTACGCTTCATCTACTGGTGGAAACGGGAATGCTGCAGGATGGGGTTCACAGCAACAGCAGAACAACTCTTCCTCGCCAGCACCCGCTTCATCGAATTCGGGCTTCGGCGCTGATCCGTTCAGCGGCGG
>NZ_DJTL01000020.1:22950-134472 GCF_002439205.1 Exiguobacterium sp. UBA6309
TAAAAAGGAGGTTAATCACATGGCACGTCGTCCAGGTGGAAAACGTCGTCGTAAAGTATGTTACTTCACGTCGAACCACATCACTCATATCGATTATAAAGACGTAGAACTTCTCAAACGTTTCATTTCGGAACGCGGTAAGATTCTTCCACGTCGTGTGACTGGTACTTCAGCGAAATACCAACGTCCACTTACAATCGCAATCAAACGCGCACGTCAAATGGCTTTAATCCCATACGTGGCTGACTGATTTCGTAGCACCATCCTCAAGCGTGAGGGTGGTGCTTTTTTTCGCTTCTCTTTCATCACCTCCTGCTTTTCGGTTATAATAAACAAGTTACTAAAAATTTTAATGAACCCTATAGAGCATATAAGGAGGACACGATGGAGTCAGGTCAACAAGTATCACCGGAACGCGAACGACGTATCGTTCGCTTTATTCCGTATCTATTAATCGTCGGTCTACTTCTCGTCGTCGCTGTCCGCGAACCGATCATCTCTGCCATCGGAGCCGTCGTGACTGCCCTCCTCTTCGGATTGCACCTATACGAAGAACGTCGTGCACGCAGGGCATGGGAGACGTACGTCGCTGGAATCTCGATGCAGGTCGAGGAGACGGGACAAGATGCGTTGACGAACATGCCGATCGGAATTTTGTTATACGATGAGGAAACACTTGTCACCTGGTTCAATGATCCAATGCGGGATATCTTTGATGATGTAGCAATGGGACAGACGCTCAATGAGCTCGATCCCTTATTCATCGAAATGGTCGCGACGAATGAGGATCAAGCGACGCTTGAAATCGGCGATGCCGTGTATCGTGTCTTTTCGAATCATGAGAACCGGACCTTTTACCTGTTCGATATGACGGAAGAAGCACAAGTCGAACAACAACTCGTCGATAATCAGACGGTCATCGGTGTCATCTATCTTGATAACTACGATGAGATGACACAAGGCATCGAGGATCAGTTACGCAGTGAACTGAACAGCCGGGTCACGCAGTTATTGAATCACTGGGCAGCCGAACACGGGACGTATATCAAACGGACTGCGTCCGATCGGTATTTCATCGTCACGACAGAAGAAAATTTGCGGATTCTCGAACGATCGAAGTTCACGATTCTGGATACGGTTCGGGAAGAGACGAGTCAACGCGGCGTCCAGTTGACGTTATCTATCGGAATTGGTTGCGGAAGTGACCCGATTCCGGCGCTTGGTCAGATGGCTCAGTCGAGTCTCGATCTTGCGCTGGGACGAGGTGGCGACCAAGTCGTCATCAAACGCGATGGGAAGGTCCGCTTTTACGGTGGTAAGACGAATCCGACGGAAAAACGGACGCGCGTCCGGGCCCGGGTCATCGCTAACTCGCTTCGTGACTTAATGCAGGAATCGAGCCGTGTCCTGATCATGGGTCACAAGAATCCAGACATGGATGCACTCGGATCAGCAATCGGCATTTTGAAGCTTGCGGAAATGAACGATAAGGAAGCACATATCGTCTTACCACCGGAAGAAATCGGACGCGGGATTCGCCGGATGATGGATGAGATCGCTGAAGTACCACAACTCGAGACACGGTTCGTCAATGCGTTTCAAGCCGATCAATTGATCGACGATCAGACGTTACTCGTCGTCGTCGATACACACAAACCGTCACTTGTCGTCGTACCGGCATTACTCGACCGATTCGAGCATATGGTCGTGATTGATCATCACCGTCGGGGGGAAGATTTCATCGAAGATGCGGTTCTCGTATATCTTGAGCCGTATGCTTCTTCGACGTCGGAGCTCGTCACCGAGCTGATCGAGTATCAACCGACGAATCAGAAACTGGCGATGCTTGAAGCGACGGCGTTACTCGCTGGGATCATCGTCGATACGAAAGGCTTTGCCCTGCGGACCGGTTCTCGGACGTTCGATGCTGCATCCTATTTACGCTCACAAGGTGCTGACACGGTGCTCGTACAAGAGTTCCTCAGTCAGGATCTTGAGACGTACGTCGAGCAGTCACATATTCTCGAGCGATCCGAGGTCTATACGGAAGGGATGGCGATTGCGACAGCGGAACCTGGCGTCATTCACGATCAAGTCTTGATCGCGCAAGCAGCCGATCAATTGTTATCGCTTCGAGGCATTCGCGCCGCTTTCGTCATCGCGGAACTTCAAGACGGACGAACGGCAATTAGCGCCCGTTCGCTTGGGGATGTCAACGTTCAGTTGATCATGGAGACGCTCGGTGGCGGCGGTCACTTGACGAACGCGGCGACACAGATGTCAGAATCAGTCGTCACCGTCGCGGATGCGTTGCGTAAAGCAATCGATCAATATCTAGAAGATGAGACAAAAGGAGAGGAATCAGAATGAAGGTTATTTTCTTACAGGATGTAAAAGGACAAGGGAAAGCAGGAGACGTCAAAGACGTGGCCGATGCTTATGCAAATAACGTACTCTTCAAGAAAAAGTTGGCGCGCCCTGCGACGACTGGCAACTTGAAGCAACATGAAGCACACGAACGTAAAGCAGCAGAAGAAGCGAAACAAAACTTGCTTGACGCACAAGCGTTAAAAGAGAAAATCGAAAAAGAGACGATCGTCGTCTCGACGAAAGCCGGTGAAGGCGGTCGTGTCTTCGGTTCTGTCACAAGCAAACAGATTGCGGAAGCACTCAAGAGCATGGGTTACAAAATCGACAAACGTAAAATCGAGCTCGAGCACCCAATCAAGGCACTCGGCTTTACGAAGGTACCATTGAAGCTACACAACGAAGTGACAGCGACGCTGAACGTTCAGGTCAAAGAGGCGTGAGTAGAAAAGGGGAACGGTGATGAGTGAAGTCATGCAAAATATGCCTCCCCAAAGTATCGAGGCAGAACAAGCCGTCCTAGGGGCGATCATGATTGATGCGGATCGTTTGATCAGTGCATCGGAACGTCTGTTACCGCAGGACTTTTACCGTGCCTCTCACCAACGGATCTTTGAAGCGATGCTCGTGCTGTCCGACCGAGGCGAAGCGATCGACCTCGTTACGGTGACAGCCGAGCTCAGTACGCTCGGGATTCTAGATGAGATTGGTGGTCTACCCTATCTAGCGGAACTGGCAGAAGGGGTACCAACTGCAGCCAACATCAATTATTACGTCAACGTCGTTGACCAGAAGTCGACGCTCCGGCGTCTCATTCGGACGGCAGGCGAGATCGTCACTGATGGATACGAACGGCAAAATGAGGTCGATGTCCTGCTGAATGAGGCAGAACGGAAGATTCTCGAAGTATCACAAGGAAAAGGAAGCGCGAGCTTCATCCCGATCTCGGACGTCTTGACGAGTGCCTATGCAACGATTGATAAATTGCATAAGCAAAGCGGCGAGACGACGGGGATTCCGACCGGTTTCCAGGATCTCGATAAGATGACGGCCGGCTTTCAGCGCAACGATCTAATCATCGTCGCAGCACGTCCGTCGGTCGGGAAGACCGCGTTCGCCTTGAACATCTCGCAAAACGTCGCGACACGCGCTGACGAGAACGTCGCCATCTTCAGTCTTGAGATGGGTGCCGAACAGCTCGTCATGCGGATGCTCTGTGCCGAAGGAAACGTCGATGCGCAGCGTCTGCGGACCGGTCAACTCGAAGAAGAAGACTGGGGGAAGTTATCGCTTGCGATGAGTAACTTGTCTCAAGCCGGTATCTACATCGACGATACACCAGGTATTCGGGTCAATGATATCCGGGCGAAATGCCGTCGTTTGAAGCAGGAGCATGGTCTTGGGATGATCATGATCGATTACTTGCAGTTGATTCAAGGGAATGGTCGCTCTAGCGACAACCGTCAACAAGAGGTTTCGGAAATTTCCCGTTCCTTGAAATCACTCGCGCGTGAACTTGAAGTCCCCGTCATCGCCTTATCGCAGCTCTCGCGTGGGGTGGAGAGTCGTCAAGATAAGCGACCGATGATGTCGGATATCCGGGAATCGGGAGCGATCGAGCAAGATGCCGATATCGTCGCCTTCTTGTACCGTGATGATTACTACAATAAAGAAACGGAAGATGCGAATACGATTGAGATCATCATCGCGAAACAGCGGAATGGTCCAACCGGTACCGTCAAGCTCGCCTTCCGAAAAGAATTCAACAAGTTCGTGGATCTCGAGCCAAGTAACTCGTACGCGCCACCTGCTTAATCCAAGCTACGTCTTGCCCTCGATGAATCGGAGGCAAAACGTAGCTTTTTTTATTTTCACCTAAAGATTCTCAGTTTATTCGCTAAAAAACAATAATTAAACGAACGAAAGAGAATTGTAACAATTAATTGTTCGGTATTTGGTTGACTTCTTTTTTTTATCGCGTTACACTTAGTCGTGGTTTTGAATCGTACGTGGAGGTGGATGATAAGATGTCATCAGTAGTAGTAGTCGGAACACAGTGGGGCGACGAAGGAAAAGGGAAAATCACCGATTTTCTTTCGAAACAAGCCGACGTCGTAGCACGTTATCAAGGTGGAGACAATGCAGGACATACGATCGTATTCAATAACGAGACGTACAAATTGCACTTGATCCCATCAGGTATTTTTTACTCGGATAAGAAATGTGTCATCGGGAACGGTCTTGTCGTCAACCCGAAATCACTCGTCAAGGAATTGAAGTATCTGCACGATCGTGGTGTCTCAACGGATAACTTGTTAATTTCGAATCGGGCGCATGTCATCTTGCCGTATCATCAGTTGCAGGATCAGTTGGAAGAAGAAGCGAAGGGCGACGCAAAAGTCGGAACGACGCTAAAAGGAATCGGACCGTGCTACATGGATAAAGCCGCACGAATCGGTATCCGGATGGCAGACTTACTCGACAAAGAAACGTTTGCTGAGAAGTTGAAGATCGTTCTCGACCAAAAGAACCGCATGTTCACGAAGATGTATGACGCTGAACCAATCGCGTTCGACGATATCTTCGAAGAGTACTATGCCTATGGACAAGAGTTCGCGAAATATGTCTGTGATACATCCGTCGTCGTCAACGATAGTCTCGACCACGGTGAAAAAGTGTTATTCGAAGGCGCGCAAGGTGTCTTACTCGACCTTGACCACGGAACTTATCCGTTCGTTACATCATCGAACGCATCAGCTGGCGGTGTCGCATCAGGTGTCGGTGTCGGTCCAGCCCGAATCGACCACGTCGTTGGTGTCTGTAAAGCGTACACGTCACGTGTCGGTGACGGTCCGTTCCCAACGGAATTGTTCGATGACATCGGTCATCAAATCCGTGAAGTCGGTCGTGAATACGGAACGACGACAGGACGTCCGCGTCGTGTTGGTTGGTTCGACTCTGTCGTTGTTCGCCACTCGCGTCGTACAAGTGGATTGACGGATCTTTCGCTCAACTCGATCGACGTTCTGACAGGACTCGAAACATTGAAGATCTGTACATCATACGAATTCAACGGTAAACAGATCGATGAGTATCCAGCAAGCTTCCGTGATCTCGAAGCATGTGTTCCAGTTTACGAAGAGCTTCCAGGCTGGAAAGAGGACATCACAGGTGTCCGTCGCTTTGAAGATCTACCGTTGAACGCACAGAACTACGTTAAGCGGATTGCAGATCTGACAGGTATCTCGCTCGTCACGTTCTCGGTCGGACCGGGTCGTGAACAGACAGTCGTCTTGCGTGATCTCTACGAAGAAGCATAAGTCTCAACAGGACTGACTAAAAAAAGAATGACGTGTCTTTTCACGCCCTTTCCTCAGGCGAGACACAAGCCAGTTTTCCTGCTTCATTTAAGCAGGAAAGCGGGTCTTGTTCGTCTCTGATAGCGCATAAATGCGCTTTTCCTGTAGGAGTGGCGTGTGACGCGTCATTCTTTTTGTTACGGAATAGGGGTGGCAGATCATTATTCTGCCACCCCTCTCTTTGTCGAGACTGACTTTTGAGTCAGCACCGTTTTTTGTGCGAAATGGTTCACAAACGGAAGCAAAAACAGGTATACTAAATACAGTGTTTCACGTGGAACTTCTCCCGTGAGACGACGAACAGTAGAGCGAGTGGCGCCGGGAGTTTCCGTCGCCACCTTTCTATATGCCGAAAAAACAGGTAAAATAGATTGAATAGAAATTTTTAAGGGGGCACACCCAGTGACGGAACGTAAAATTCTAGTCGTCGATGACGAGTTACCGATTGCAGATATACTCAAGTTTAAATTAGAAAAAGAAGGCTACCAGGTCGCGATCGCAAACGACGGCGTGGAGGCATTAGAAAAATTCGAGGAGTTCAAACCGGATTTGATGTTACTTGATATCATGCTTCCACTAATGGACGGGATGGAAGTCTGCCGGGAAGTCCGGAAGACGTCGAAGATTCCAATCATCATGCTGACAGCGAAGGATTCCGAAATCGATACGGTACTTGGTCTTGAGCTTGGTGCGAATGATTACGTGACGAAGCCATTCAGCTCGCGCGAGTTACTCGCCCGCGTTAAAGTCCACTTGCGCAACACGAGTCCGGAAGCTACACCACAACCGGTTGGACCAGGTCCACTCAAAGTCGGAGAACTGTATATCGATACGAATTCACATACCGTGACGCGTAAGGATCAAAAGATCGAATTGACGCAGCGTGAGTTTGAATTGTTGCATTACCTCGCGAAAAACATCGGTCAAGTTATGACGCGTGAGCATTTGTTGCAGACGGTCTGGGGCTATGACTACTTTGGTGACGTCCGGACAGTCGACGTGACAGTGCGCCGTCTTCGTGAAAAAGTCGAAGATAACCCAAGTACGCCGGTCTATATCATGACGCGTCGTGGGGTCGGCTACTATCTCCAAGACGGGGAGAATGAATAACGATGTTAAAAGGAACGAACTTCTTTAAATCCATCCAATGGAAACTTGTCGTCATCTATGCCTTATTGATTTTAGTGGCGATGCAGGTCATTGGTGTCTACTTCGTTCGTTCCCTTGAAAAGCAGTACATTACGAACTTCTCGAAGTCGGTCGAGGACCGGGCAGGTCTTGTCGCCTATAACGTCGGGAAGGAATTCGATAAAACAGGCGATGATGAAGCCTCCAAACGGCAGTTGTCCCAATCATTAGGGCAACTGCTGTCTGAGTTTAGTAATGGCTCCACCTCAAGGAACGACATCCTCGAAGTCCAGATTATCGATCAGGACTCGATCATCCAAGCGACATCGGATGACGAGAACCAGTCGGCGGTCGGTCAACGGGCGACGAATTCACTGATTAAAAAAGCGCAGGCAACGAGCTCGACCCGGACGGACACCGTACTCGATCCGGAATCAGAAGATAAGATCCGGATCTTTGCCGTACCCGTCACCTCGGAACGAGACGGTGTGACGACCGGGATGATTTATGTCCGTGCCTCGATGGAGTCGATCTATTCGCAGATGCAACAGGTCACGCGGATTTTGGCGACCGGAACAGTCATCGCCCTCGTCATCACGTCGATTCTCGGAGTCTTGCTGTCGCGGACGATCACGCGTCCGATTTCGGATATGCGGCGTCAAGCGATCGAGATGCGACGCGGGAACTTCTCGCGGAAGGTTAAGGTCTATTCGGATGATGAGATCGGGCAACTCGCTCGTTCGTTCAATGAATTGACGGATGAGCTGCTCGAAGCGAACGCGACGACGGAAGCCGAACGGCGGAAGTTGACGAGTGTCCTTGAGAACATGACCGACGGGGTCATCGCGACGGACCGGACGCTGCGCGTCATTTTGATGAATGATCAAGCGAAGGATATCGTCGGCGCTGACGATGCGAGCGTCGTCGGAACGAACTTGAAGGACCTACTGGCACTCGGTGACGATTTCATGATTCCGGAAGACGGCACGATGCCACCGCGTCTGCTCGATTTCAGTAGTGAGGACGAACTGTTCCTCGTCCGGGCATTCTTCTCGCCCGTCAAGAAACACAGTGGACCGATTACCGGGATGATCGTCGTCCTACATGACGTCACGGAACAGGAGCAGGTCGAACAGGATCGACGTGAATTCGTCGCGAACGTCAGTCACGAGCTCCGGACACCGCTGACGACGATGCGCAGCTACCTCGAAGCCTTGGCAGAAGGCGCCTATCAGGATGAGGAACTCGCACCGCGTTTCCTTGAGACGACACAAAATGAGACGGAGCGGATGATCCGCCTCGTCACCGATCTTTTACAGCTGTCGAAGATGGACAGTAAGGAATACAAGATGAACAAAGTCCGCTTCGATTACATTCAGTTCTTGAATGAGATTCTCGATCGCCATGACATGACGAAGCCGGAACGGATTCGTTTCCGTCGTAAGATCATGAAGCGGAAAGTCTATATCCGTGGAGATCAGGATAAATTGATTCAGGTCGCAGATAACATCCTGACGAACGCGATCAAATACTCACCGGAAGGCGGAACAATCACCGTCCGGACGATGCTCCGGGCAAAACGGATCGTCATCAGCATCAAGGATGAAGGTGTCGGAATCCCGAAAGCGAATCTCCAAAAAATCTTCGAACGCTTCTATCGTGTCGATAAAGCCCGTGCCCGTAAAATCGGCGGGACTGGTCTTGGTCTGTCGATCGCGAAAGACGTCGTTTCGGCTCACGGTGGCGACATCTGGGCAGAAAGCGAATGGGGACGCGGTACGACGATTTACTTCACGCTTCCGTATGAGGTGATCGAAGAGGTGGATGCCGGATGAAGAAACAACACTGGAGTTCGCTGTTACTCGTCCTGCTCGTCGCCGGTTCGATCGCTCAGACAGCGATGCTCTGGACCTATCATCCAAGCAGTGAATCGATCGAGCGGGAACAAGTCTCGTTCAACGAGATCGATGCCTCAAAGACGATTGAAAGCAACCAGCTGATTAATCCGGAATTACTTGTTTATTCGGATCAGGAAGGGACGTACCAAACGCAAATCATCGGGCGGACCTTCCTCAACCGGATCGGTGCATCGTTCAATATCGGGGTCCTTGTCCTGACGGATAAAGCAAAGAACATCCCGGTCGGCGATCGGAGCGTCGAGATGATTTTTCCGACACCGATCAGCGCAACGATGCTTGAGGAGTTACTCGGAGAAAAACAGATCGCGTTCTCAGAACCGATCAAACGGCTCTATCTCCTCGATTACGATGGTCCGATTCTCCGTCTTGAGTCGGCGACGGGGCGCCTAAAGGACTTTAAACTCGTCGGCGATGAGACGGTTCTGAAACGACTGTTCGCGTACGATAGGAAAAAACCGATGACGCGCGTCGAACTCAAAGGGGGCGATTATACGTATGTCGCGAGTGGTACGACACGGCTGGAACAAGTCTTCGTCTATGACGAGGTCGGGCAATCGCCGCAACCACTCGATCGCATCCGGAGTGCCTTCTTTGCCGAAAATTCGAACGTCCAGCAAATCAAGAGTCGCGATGATCTCGACGTCTTGACGGATGGCGTCAGCGTCTCGACGTACGACCGAAACTACAATGTCTATCGCTTCAACACGTTATCGCCGAACACCCAAAGCTCGACCGTCGATTACAGCACGCTCGTCAGCTACGTCAACATTCATGGAGGCTGGCTTGATCAAGAGACGCAACGGAGTGGTTTCCGCTATTACTTCGATCAGATGAGTAAGAAGGGCGAGGAACAGACGGCGACGTTCCGGTTGTACTTGAACCGATATCCGGTGTTCGGGGAGAGCGGTCCGTTGCTCGAACAGACGAAGTTCGATCTCGCGACACTGAAGATCATGTATGAAGAAAATCAAGTCCGGTCGCTCAGCCGCAGCATGCTTCGAGCGAAGCGGAAGTTGATCCTTCGGGAAGAGACGGTGCCGGCTGTCGAAACGGTTCTTGAACGTTTAAGACGCGCCGATCTCTTAAAAGAAATCAGTGGGATCCGGGTCGGATATGAGATGACGTATAAAATTTCAACGAGCCGCTACGCTGTCTTTGAGCCGACGTGGTTCATCAAGATCGATGGGGTTTGGCAATCGATCAATCAAGCTGTCGGGAATGAGGGGTGAGGATGAATGGACTGGAGTAAAGCGAAGACCTTATTGATGCTGACCTTTTTGATCCTGAACGTCTACCTTGCCATTCAATTGATGGACCGGATGGTCGAACCGCGGATCGTCGCGACGAGTGCGACCGGTAAATCGATCTTGAAGGATCGTCAAATCGATGAGAAAAAACTACAACCGGTTACGCGAGACATCGGCTATTTAACAGCCGAAGTCGATGCGCGGACGCTAGCGCCACTCGCGAGTTCACCGATTCGTGACGCGGTCGCTTCCGTCAAGAACGATGTCGAGTGGTCGGTCCGGTTGACGAAACCGTATCGACTCGAAACGAAGACGATGCGGGATTCCGCTTCATCGTTCGTTCAAGCGTCCGTTCGGTATGGTGCCGAATATACATTTTGGAAGTATGATAGTAAGTATCAGGAGATGACATTCGTTCAGACGTATAAGGGACAGCCGCTCTATTCGACACCACAGCAGTCGCGTGAGGACGATGCGATGATCGGACCGTCCCTGCTCGTCTTGCAGCTCAACGATGCGAAGGAAATCGTCAGCTACAAACAACGCCACTTGAACAAGGTCGTCCGGCAAGCACAGGACGTGACGTTGTTATCGGCAAGTGAAGCGATCGTCCAGTTGTCGGAGCAAGGTTTGTTCCCGGTATCGAAACGGTTGACGAGTCATAAGCTCGGATATTTCTGTCTCGTCACGGAAGGCACGGAATCCGTTCAAATCCTGCCGCCGACGTGGCAAATCGAGCTCGACAACGAGGAAGTCTACTTTGTCAATGCAATTGATGGCGGTGTCCAAACCGTTGAACGATTGGATACAGTCTCAGAGAAATGAGGAATGCACGATGAGCCTACACTACAGCGTCATGGCCAGTGGCTCGACGGGGAACGCCCTCTATATCGAAAGTGAACAGACCCGTTTGCTCGTCGACGCCGGACTGACTGGAAAGGCGATGCTCGCCTTGTTCGACCAGATTGATCGGTCGCCGCATGGCATCGATGGTCTGTTCGTCACCCATGAACACTCCGACCATATCAAAGGCGTCGGCATCATGGCACGGAAGTACAATATCCCGCTCTATGCGAATGAAAAGACGTGGGCAGCGATGGAAGCGAAGATCGGTAAGATTGATCCGGCGCTGAAGTTCCTCTGGGAAGTCGGAGAGGTCAAGCAGTTCGGTGACATCGAAGTCGAATCGTTCAACGTCAGTCACGATGCAGCGGATCCGATGTTCTTCCAGTTCGCTCATGAGGGAAAACGGTTGGCACACATCACGGATACCGGATACGTCTCGGACCGGATGAAAGGTGTCATTCGGGGCGCCGATGCCTATATCTTCGAAGCGAACCATGATATCGGTATGCTCCAGATGGGACATTACCCGTGGAGCGTCAAACGACGGATCCTCGGGGATTACGGACACGTCTCGAACGAAGACGCTGCGATCGCGATGAGCGAGGTCCTTGACGACCGGACGAAACGGATCCACATGGCCCACTTGAGCAAGGATAACAACATGAAGGAACTCGCCCGGATGAGTGTCTCCCAGACGCTCGCAAGCCGTGACGTCGATCTGAGTAAGATTCAGCTTCTCGACACGGATCCGGTCATTCCGACGCCGCTCCTGAAGCTTTGATTATGGGAAATTACTGAATATGCTCAAAAGACCCCCACATTTGGCTCACTTGCCACGTGATGGGGGTATACTTGTGTAAAGAGAGTCATAAAGGAGGCGTATGTCGATGGATCGACCCGAAGAACCACGGAACGAATCCGAACGATACGAACAATCATCCGATGAGAGCGGCTTCCCGCCCCGTCAGCCGGCAACGAGCGAACCGGTCAGCCCTTATCGTGAACCATATGAAGAACAACCAGAACCACCACGGCGTCGCGGTGCCGGAAAAGCCTTTTTCGTCGGTCTAATCGGCGGAATCGTCGGAGCCTTATTGATCGCCCTCGTCGCGTGGCCGTTCGTCCGCGATGAGATGACGAGTCCGACTCCGGTTTCGTCGACGACAGCGGAACAGACTGCGACACAGACGACAGAGGATGAAGCCGACATCGTCGGTGCGGTCGGTAAGACGAAGGAAGCCGTCGTGAGCGTGACGAACCTCCAGAGCTCGTTCCAAGGAACCGATCAGGAAACGGGTGCGGGGTCCGGCGTCATCTATAAAAAAGACGGCAATAAAGCCTACGTCGTCACGAACTACCACGTCGTCGAAGGCGCGAGCCGCCTGTCTGTCACGTTATCTGACGGAACAGCACTCGAGGCAAAAGTCCTCGGCGAAGATCCGACGTACGATTTAGCGGTCCTGTCGATTGATTCATCGAAAGTGACACAAGTCGCAAAACTGGGGGATTCGGATACGTTACGTGCCGGTGAAACGGTGCTTGCGATCGGGAACCCGCTCGGAATCTTCGCGAACTCGGTCACACGCGGTGTCATCAGTGCGCAGGAACGGACGGTTCCAGTTGATACGAACAAGGATGGGCAGCAAGACTTTAATACAGAAGTCATTCAAACCGATGCAGCAATCAACCCGGGGAACTCCGGTGGAGCGCTCATCAACACAGCCGGTCAATTAATCGGAATCAACTCGATGAAGATTGCGGAAGCAAGTGTCGAAGGAGTCGGATTTGCGATTCCGATCAACGAAGCGTTACCGATCATGCGTGACCTCGAGCAAAACGGTGAAGTCGTACGTCCACAGCTCGGGATTCAGATTCGTGACGTGCAGGAATTCCCAAGCGGATATCGCGAAGATCGTCTGAAATTACCGGATGATGTCACGAAAGGAATCGTCGTCGTCGGTCTGACACGTAATAGTGGAGCCGAAAAAGCGGGAATGAAGGCAAACGATGTCATCGTTGAGATCAACGGAAAAGCAATTGCATCGTTCGCCGATTTAAAAAGTGTACTGTACCGGGATGCAAAAGTCGGTGAAACAGTCAAAGTCACGTTCTACCGAGGCGGTGAAAAACAGACAGCAGATGTGAAGTTGTCGGCTCAGTCACCAACTGTTCAATAAGGCATAACCTGAAAAACCATCCACAGGTCCGACCTGTGGATGGTTTTTTGAGTGAGGAAACCTGCGCCTTTTCCGGTCAGGAAGGTCGATATTTGTTATACTGGAAACGGATAAATGTGGATAAGTGAAAGGAGGAGACAACCTGTGGATAAGTACGTTTGTTTAGAACATGTCGAGCTCGCACTTGACGAAATCGTAGATGAAACAGAACAATACCCGATTCTCGATCAGCTAAATCCAGAAAAAAACATCACGTGTGAATACTGCGAGGCACCGGCAACATATCTTGTGTCAAGCAAAAAATAAATATCAACATGTGGATTTGTGGATAACTCTGTGGATAACTCCTGAATTTTCTGTCAGAAAGCGAGAAAAAAGATGCAAATTACCATCATTACGGTCGGAAAGCTAAAAGAGAAGTATTTGAAGCAAGGCATCGCCGAATATACGAAGCGTCTTGGCGCCTACTGCTCGATCCAAGAAATCGAGGTCGCGGACGAAAAGGCACCAGAGCAGTTGAGTGAAGCGGAGATGGCGCAAGTGAAGAAAAAAGAGGGCGAACGGATTTTAGCGAAGATTGGACCGGATGTTCATGTCCTCGCACTTGCTATCGAAGGAAAACAACGGACAAGTGAACAGTTTGCAAAAGAACTCGATCAATTCGCGACATACGGCAAGAGCAAGATTGCTTTCGTCATCGGCGGATCACTCGGTCTTGCACCAGAAGTGATGCAGCGTGCGAATGATACAATCTCGTTTTCAAAGATGACATTCCCGCATCAATTGATGAAGATGATTCTCTGTGAACAGATTTATCGGGCGTACCGGATTAATCGGAATGAACCGTATCACAAGTAAGTGCGGTTTTAAATAAATCATCAATGACAGTGGTTTTACTGTAGTTGGTGGTTTATTTTTGTTTGTAAGAGATTGAAGATTTGCAGGTGATTTAGAGGAGGGCGTAACATATTCTAAATAGATATTTAAGTTGAGGATTCCGAAAAAAGAAAAAACTAAGGCCGATTTTCTTTTTATAGAAAATCGGCCTTTACAAATCATTTATGGGTTTTTCATGAACCTTATTAGATGTTTAATATGTCTTTAAATGTAAGGTAATTACATTATACATCGGTGATAATTCAGCTTTTACTGAGGGTCCAGCAAAAGGTGGAGAAATCTTTAACGGTGCAAATAAATTTGTTCTAGGTGTTTATAATTAATTTTTTTAACCATTAAATATATTGATAAAGCAATCCGTCTCGTGTATCAAACCAAAGTAATTTCGCATGTTTTTTCTTTGGAATATTTACTTGTAACGCCCATTCTGGAAACTGTTTATATATTTGAATTTGGTCTCCTGTTGCAAGTGCAATAAATGATACATAATGATCCTTTGTCATAGGATGCTCGGCTGAAATCGAATATTGCATATCAATCTCTTCTATTTTTAATTTTTGTTCATCATTTGCTTTTGTTGCGACTAAAGCATCTAATTTTCTTCCACAACAAGAAACGACGAAATTTCCTGTTGCTAATCCTATATTTGAACAGTTTGGACATACATAATAACTTGAGTTTTTCATATTTCCTCCTACTACATCTACTGTTTTGATTTCACCAGTTAGTAAATTTTCTATTGGAATATCAAGGAGGGTTGCTAGATGAGGAAGAAGTGTAATATCGGGACATCCAATGCCTCTTTCCCATTTTGAAATGGTACGGTCCGATAAATATAACGCCTCAGCTAATTGCTTTTGCGTCATGTCCTTTTCCTTCCGTAATGTATAAATTAATTGACCAATTTTTTCATTATCCATTTTTTCTCCTCCTACTTCCTTATCATAAGAGCAATCGTGATTTGTGACAACAAACGGAGAGTAGAGTTTGGTGTTAGGTACCAGATACTCAAACAATTCACGGAGAGCCGTATCATTAGTAAGTACGATTTAATAAAGTATCAATTGCAGTAGTTTTCTTGTAGTTGATGGTTTGTTTTTTTTGGTATGTAATTATTTGATGGGGCCGAATTCGGTACGACTTGTCGAGGAACTTCTAATTAAAAATCCAGATGCCATAACGGGTGGAACAGTTCTTGATCTTGGCTGTGGTAAAGCACTAACATCGGTTTATATTGCCAATGAAACGAATGCAAAGACTGTTTATGCAACAGATTTATGGATTTCTGCAACAGAAAACTGGGAAGCAATACAGGAGTGGAAGCTTGAGGATAAAATGATTCCCATTCATGCGAATGCACTAGACTTACCTTTTGCGAATGATTTTTTTGATGCAATTGTGAGCATCGACTCTTACCATTATTACGGCTGTGAGGAGGAATTTTTTGCGAAAAAAATGCTTCCCCTTTTAAAAAGTGGTGGGTACGTACTCATTAGTGTTCCTGGTTTGAAAACAGAGCTTGAGCAAGTGCCTGAGGTGATGAGTGAATGGCTGGAAGATGCGGTTGATACTTTCCACAGTGCCGATTGGTGGGAAAAACATATTCAACAAGGCTGTGAGGATTTAATCGAAGTGACGGTGTATGAATCGGATCAATTCGAAGCATGTTGGCAGGACTGGATCAATACGGGCAACGAATATGCGATAAATGATGAGAAATTTTTAAACCGTGGCTTAAAGGAGTTATTAAACTTTGTCATGATTGTTGTTCGTAAAAAATAGCAACTGTTCAGCTAATATAAAAACATAAATGCTTTTAATGACATGCTTCCCAGTTTGCGAGAAAAGCTTTTTTTAGACTGGACATATAACTCAAAGGCGATCGAAGGTAATACTTTAACGATTAACGAAACAAAAGTTGTGTTAGAAGGTATTACAGTTGGTGGCAAAACAATGCGTGAACATTTAGAGGTCATTAACCACCGCGATGCAATTTCTTATGTTGAAGATGTTATGCATAAAGAGGAGCCATTTTCAGAGTGGCAAATCAAAAATTTACATCGTCTTGTATTAAAAGGCATTGACGATAGCTATGCCGGTGTTTACCGAGACCAGCAAGTATTTATTTCAGGAGCAGTGCATACACCTCCGCCACCATTTAAAATTCAAGAAGAAATGGATGTATTAATGTCTTGGTATGACGGAAAGGCGCAAAGCTTACATCCAATCGTACTTGGTGCGATGTTGCATGCAATATTTGTGGGCATTCATCCATTTATTGATGGAAATGGTCGAACTTCACGACTTTTATTAAACTTAGAGTTAATGAAGTCAGGCTATCCACCAATAATTATTCGTGTAGAAAACAGATTAGCTTACTATAATGCTTATCCACCAATAATTATTCGTGTAGAAAACAGATTAGCTTACTATAATGCTTTAAATAAAGTACATACAACGAAGGATTATGCTGATTTTATAGAGCTTGTTGCGAAGGAAGTAGAAGCTTCATTAGATTTATATTTAAGCGCAATTTAAAACCGCACTTAACTACATTACGGAGAGCCTTATCATAAATAAACAGTATTTAGATGACCGCCTTAAGTGGAGTAACTGATACTCGAGGTGGTCTTTTTTAAATAATAAGATCAACCCTTATATCACAATTAACATAATAAATATAAATGAAAGGTATACATAATGGTTATTCAGATTATAGAACAGAAAACACGTAGTCAGATTAAAGACTTTTTTACTGTGCACTGGGGCAGTTCACAAATGGTAACGTCAACAGGTGTTCATGATTGCAGTCTGTTGGATGGATTTTATGTTACGAATGATGATCATGAAATCATTGGACTAATCACCTATCATATTACTTCACAGACGTGCGAAATCATTTCACTGGATAGTCTTGAAGAAAATAAAGGAATCGGTTCACAATTGATGCAAATGGTAGAAGAAAAGGCAACACAGCAACAATGCAACTTGCTGACGCTCGTTACGACAAACGACAATTAACGTGCGATACGTTTCTATCAACATCGGGGATATACAATATCGCAGGTGATTCCGAATGCTGTAGAACTTGCACGCAAAATAAAACCGGAAATTCCGTTGTACAATGAAAAGGGAGTTTCGATTAAAGACGAAATCGTCTTGATAAAACATTTATGAGTTACTTATTCGTTGTTGATGATAGAACTTCTAAATAATCCTTCTCACTCTTGAATTGATCATTCACAATCAAATCTGGTGAAATCAAATAGGTTCCGGCATATTCACCGTGCTTAATTTTGAAATAGCATGTCTTAGGTGCAAGTAGACTTTTCGATCGATGAATCTGCTCTCGTGATAGTGGCGTCCAATCTGATTGATCTTGTGAATTAGCGAAAGAGACAATAATCGATTGGTCCGCTTGAATCAACAGTACAAGATCGTTGTCTTGTAAACGCGATGGATTGACGTGGGCTAGGATCGGGTCGGCAGACTTAGCGATAAAACCGCCAATAGTACGGTGCGACTGTTGTTCCTTGATGAATTGTTGAATCATAGTTATCCCCCTGACTGGATATATAGATTACTCCGACTTTTCTTTTGTGATGAGACCGATACCGCAACCAAACAACATGATGATGCCCGTAACGAGTAACGCAGGCACGTGACTTTCTAGTGCCATATAGAGACCTGCACCACTTAAGATGACGCCGTTGGGATCAAAACGTTTCGCATGAGCTATACCCCCCTAAACAGATGATGACGTTGTTCTCACTATACCGGATAGAACGTCAGATAAAGTGTATGATTTAGTAAATAATGACAATCTGATTTTGAATATATAGAACGAAAATAGACGCCGCCCATTAACTTGGACAGCGTCTGTTCTTCATTATGTTCGCTCTAGTATATTGACGAGCATCTGATGGATGACGTCATGATCACGAACGTCATGGACACGATAACTTCCGGGTAACGTATAGACGTCTATCGCTCCGACGTAAGCAATCTTCAGTTCCAACGTCCCACCCTCCTGACAGGTCGTCCGGAGTTCGAGTTCACCGCTGATGACACCGACTTCTTGCGTCATGACACCATGTGTGGCGGTAAAGGTAGAGGTTTTCGTTTCCATCGAATCGACTCCTTTTTAGTATGTACATGTGTTCAACATCGTTTGTAAGGCAGTTTTTTCACTCGACTGTAAGCTGAGGTTCCAGCGACTCTTCGTATTGATCCACATCTTCGAGTAAGCGCAGCTCGCACCTGCCCGTGTCGGCTTCCATGTCGACGGATCCTGATCCCCTTTTGAACGGTTCGAGCTCGCAGAGACAGCAATCAATTGCGGACCTGTTAAATCGTTTGCGAACGCTTGACGTGTCGTTGTCGTCCAACTGCTTGCTCCTGAGCGCCATGCTTCCGCAAGCGGTACGACGTGATCAATGTCGAGGTCAGACGGGTTCGTGAATGTCAGTCCGTCATAGTAACTATACCAAGAACCGGATGTAACGGGGCACGATCCGACATATGAATCAGCGTCACGTTTTAAGACGACTTGTCGTGTGTCACAGCCGCTTCCTTGACTGCTCCAGTGCGGGAACAAATCACGTGAATAACCGGTCATGCTGCCTTCTGTTTTAACCGTTAAGGCATCGAGTTGAGACTGGGCCGTCGCTTTCGATGAGATGCCCGATGGTAACGCGGAAACAGACGTCGTATCGAATTGGAAAGCGGTCAGGTAGACGAGTACAGTGATGACGATGGACTTGATGGCTTTGAACACGTGTCATTCCTCCTATGTATGAGACGAGATGATGTGAAGACACCCTTCACAATTTTTAGTATGCCATCACTTATTTAGGAGAAAATGAACATCGTGTAAATGTTATCAAAATTAAACTTTTGTCATTATTTGAACTACCTCCACCTACGCTTTCCTTAGAGATAGAGGATTCCTGAGTGATCCGACCTAACGGTCGAAACCTGATCAGGCTAACCCCGTCGTCCTGACGGTTGAAGAAGCTAAGATGCGTTCGGCTTCTTTTTTGAGATTCAGTCCTGCATTCACATCACGGTCGTGGTGGATTCCGCAATTCGGACATGTCCATTCACGCAAGCCAAGATATTTCACGTCTTTGTGTTGATGACCGCAACCGGAGCACAGTTGGCTAGAAGCGAAAGTCTTCCCAACCTTCACGATGGTCTTCCCGTACCATCCTGCCTTGTACTCCAGCATGAGGAAAAACGTTGACCAACTGACCTCGGAGATGGACTTGCTCAACCTGCGGTTCTTCTGCATGTTTTTCACCTGCAAGGTCTCGATGCCGATGACGTCGTGGTTTTTGACGATCTCGGTGGATACCTTGTGCAGGAAGTCGGTTCGCTTGTTTGCGATTTTTTCGTGGATGCGTGCGACCTTTCGTTTCTGCTTTTGGTAGTTCCTCGCCTCGGACAGCTTAACTTTCTTAGCCAAGGCCATGCGCTGACGTCGAGAGAGCTTGCGTTGCTCGCGTGCCAGCTTTTTCTCAAGCGTTTGGAAGTAACGGTCGTTTTGGTAGACCATGCCGTCCGACAGGATGGCGAAGTGCTTCAACCCGACATCGACGCCGATGGATGAACCCGTCTTCGGCAGTTCGTGGATTTCTTGCTCGACGAGCAGGGAGACAAAGTATTTCCCTGAAGCGTTTCGTCGGATCGTGGCGTTCAAGATTCGTCCTACTACCTGCCTCGAGTTGGCAAAACGCACCCACTTCAGCCTAGGGAGTTTAAGCATATTGCCTAAAATCGAGACTTCCGGAAGTTGAGACTTACCTTGGATGTTCGTCTTATAGGATTGGACAGGGTTTCGCTTCGATTTGAATCGAGGCCGTTTGTTCTGCTTCTTGAAGAAGCGGTCATACGCATCGATCAGGTGTTTGACACTCGATTGAAGCGAATGACTATCGACTTCTTTCAGCCAGTCGAACTCTTGCTTCAGCACCGGGATTTCTTTTGAACAAGAACCGTAAGACAGTCCTTTGCCTGTCCCTTTATACGTTTCATCCCACTTCGCTAAGAAGTGGTTGAAGACGAAGCGCGAACAACCAATGGTCTTCGCAATCAGGATTTCCTGCTCTTTTGTCGGGTATATCCTGAATTTGTATGCCTTATGCTTCAACATGATTTTCACCTCCTATGAAGAGTTTATACCCGAAATGGAAGGGGACGATTCACCTCTCACTTTCACTTAATTTAGATAGAAGGGTCTGATGTTAGAATTTAAGGTGTTCTAAAGCCAATCAAATCCTTCGAAAAGATGTCGGGTCATCTCGCATATGGTACGCTTTTCAGGAAGCAGGATTTTAATGATTCGAGGAGCTGGTATGCATGAATAAAAAAGACATCGCTGACATCCGTCGTCACTTCAAGATGGATGCCGATTTACTAAAAATCCATGAAATCTACAACGTCTATATCCGAAAAGAGACGAGCGAAATCTATCATGAGGAAGCCCGACCGTTTCCGTTGCTTGATCCGGAGCAACAGGAACTGTTCCTTGCGAACTTCAAGAAGGTACTAGGTGGAAAACTCGACGTCAAGCTGTTCGAGGTCAAGTTCACCCATCCGGAAGAAGGAGAGACGGGTCATACACAGCAGCTTCTTTATGAAGGACTGTATGCGGAAGAGCCGGAGGACTGGGTCGAACAGATGCAGACGATGGCGTTGAAGATGGTTCAGGACGTCCAGTACGAGAATGACCTCGTCGTCACGTTCATTCGCGGACAATACTATAAAACGACGAAGCGCCAAGCGGACGAGACGGAGATCGATCCGAATGACGACGTCTATACGACGCCGTTCATTCTCGGTAGTCTTAACTTAACGGAGTTACCGAAACAATCGCTCGTCTTTGATTTCGTTGAACGCGAATTCAAGTCGAACTTGTTCATCAATCCGGTCATCAAACTGGCGTCGCCGATCAGTGGATTCCTCTTCCCGACCTTCACCGACAATGCGGCAGACGTCAATCATGTCTTGTATGCGGCAGGTAAGCCGAATAAACCGGATTTCGGCTTCCTTGAAAATGTCTTGAACGGTCAACCGATCGTCACAGCAGATGAGGATAAAGCGATCTTCGAGGAAATCGTCAAATCAGTCGTCGGTGAATCGATGGATACGAAGACGTTAGCCGGTGTCTATGAAAACATCAACCAGTTGATCGTCGTCGAAGAGGATCAAGATGAGGAAGAAGTACCGATGCTCGACGTCCAAGAAGTCGAGCGTGTGCTCAAGGCAAGTGGTGTCGAAGACGTCAGCACGGAACAGGTCGAACGGGCGTTCAAGACGGTCGTTGACGATCCGACGTACGAGATGAAGGCGAGTAACATCGTCCCGAACTATGAAGCGAAATCGATTAAAATCAATACGAAGGTCGCAAACATCGCGATCAGTCCGCAAGACTTGAAGTACGTCAAACAAGTCAACTATCAAGGGAAACGCTGCCTGTTGATCGAGGTCGAGGAAGACACGGTCATCGATGGATTTACAATCGTTTCACAAGAACAATTACGATGAGGACCAGCGCAGGCGACTGCGCTGATTTTTTTTAGGTGAAATATTTGCTTCTCCTATCAAAGACAGGTATATTGTGATGTAAGCGGTCTCTTTTTTGAAAAAGAGGCATTCGAAATTTTTTTAGCGGTTATCGAAAGCGCTTTCGATAACGGTTTAACCAGAAAGGAAGCGATCCATTTGTCTACCGCCTCGATGCAAGATTTACTGCGGACGTTACGAAATCGTTCATCTATCCATCAGGACGGACTCGAAATCGTCGATAAGCCGATTCCTGACGTCTCGACTCCGGGAACACTCGATCCGCGTGTCCGTGAGGTCGTCCTCACGCAGCGTCCATCGGTCTCGATTCCAGAAGGGGCGTCGCCAGTCGAACTGGCACGTGCCGTAATGGGGTGGGACAACGAAGACGTGACGACTCGGCAAATCTCAACAGATGTCCTCGCGATCCCAAGACCCGATACCACGATCGAAGCACGGCTGTATCGTCCGGAAGCGGCGCGTCCGCTCCCGCTTGTCGTCTATTTCCATGGCGGTGGTTTTTTCGGTGGCACGCTCGAGACGGTCGAGAATCCATGTAAGGCATTAGCCGATAAAGGGAACGTCGCCGTCTTGTCGGTCGGCTACCGATTGGCACCCGAGCATCCGTTTCCGACAGGACTTGAGGATTGTCATGCAGCGATCGATTGGGCAGTCGAACACGCTGATCGACTTGGGATTGATCCACATGCGATCGCTGTCGCCGGTGATAGTGCCGGTGGGAACTTAGCGACGGTCTGTTGTCTACTCGACCGCGAGCGTCCGACGCCGTATATTCGCTATCAAGTCTTATATTATCCGGTCGTCAATGTCGGGGAACATCCGAATTCGGAATATGACTGGACGCTTGAAGCGTATGACCGACAGACGGAACCGGAGCTACTCGAACGGATCATTTTGTCGCTGCAAGATGAAGAGGGTGTTCTCGAGCAATGGTATGTCCAAGCAAGTGATTCGAAGGATCGACGGATCTCGCCGTTGTTCGCGACGCTCACCGATTTACCAGAGGCACTCGTCATTACGGGAGAGTTTGATTACTTACGTCTCGAAGGAGAAGCGTACGCGAAAAAGCTCGCGCGCGCTGGCGTCAAGACCCGTTATCTCCACTACCGCGGGATGGAGCATGCCTTTCTTGATAAACTCGGTCTGTATCCGCAAGCCGAAGACAGCTTAGACGAAATCGCGAAGGACTTAAAACGACTCTTTTCTCAAACTAACTAACAAAGGTGGATGACGCATGACATACACGCTCGATTGGCAAGCCTATACAAAACTCGCACGACAAACGGTCGCTGAAGGGGCGGTCCTCTTACAAAATGATGGTGTACTTCCGTTGCAACCCGAAACAACGGTCGCAGTCTTTGGACGTAACCAGTTCAACTACTATAAAAGTGGCACAGGATCAGGCGGGATGGTCAACGTCACGAACCTCGTTAGTCCACTCGACATGCTACGCGAAGACGTGACGTTGAACGCAGACGTCCTCAAGGCGTACGAGAACTGGCTTGAAGACCATCCGTTTGACCAAGGGGAAGGTTGGGCAGCCGAGCCGTGGTCGCAAGAAGAGATGCCGCTTGACGCGACACTCGTTCAGCAAGCAGCGCTTGACTCCGATGTTGCCTTGATCATGATTGGTCGTACGGCTGGGGAAGACCGCGACAATACAGCAGATCCAGGGAGTTATTTTTTAACGGAGACGGAACAGGAGATGCTCCGACTCGTGACGACACACTTCAAACAGACCGTCGTCGTCTTGAACGTCGGGAATATCATCGATATGCGCTGGGTCGAAGAGACGACGCCAAGTGCTGTCCTCTACGCGTGGCAAGGAGGAATGGAAGGCGGAACTGGACTGAGTGATCTTTTGCTCGGCCGCGTCTCGCCGTCTGGGAAACTACCGGATACGATCGTTCGTTCACTCGATGATTATCCGTCGACACCATACTTCGGTCATGCGGATCGCGCGTTGTATCAAGAAGACATCTATGTCGGGTACCGTTACTTCGAGACGTTCGCACCGGAAGTGGTCTTGTATCCGTTCGGGTACGGATTATCGTATACGTCGTTCAACCTTGCGACAGATGTGACGACGTCAGCTGATGCTTGGACGATTACAGCGACAGTGACGAATACCGGTCAGACGAGCGGGAAGGAAGTCGTACAAGGTTATCTCGAGAAACCACAAGGACAACTCGGTAACCCAACGCGTCAACTCGTGACGTTCGGCAAGACAAAAGAACTCGCACCGGGCGAGCAAGAATCTCTCACACTCGTCGTACCGTTCGCCTCGTTCGCGAGTTATGACGATAGTGGTGTCACCGGGCATAAATCGTCTTATGTCATCGAACCTGGCACGTATCAGCTTTATCTCGGAACGGACGTCCGGTCGGCGGTTCCAGTCGCAAGCCATTCCGTCGAGACGCTTGACGTCACGGACGTCTTAACGGAGAACATGGCACCGGTGACGGCGTTTGAACGCATCAAACCGCAAGCGACCGAAACGGGATATACGGTGACGTATGAAACAACACCACTACGGACGATCGATCCGGAACAACGCCGTCAACAGGAGCGTCCTATTGACCGGACACAGACGGAAGATGCCGGTTGGAAGTTACGCGACGTCAAAGAAGAGCGTGTTACGCTCGAGACGTTCCTCGATCAATTGACGAATGCGGATCTCGCCGCGATCGTCCGGGGGGAAGGGATGAACTCACCGCGCGTTACACCGGGAACGGCGGGCGCCTTTGGTGGCGTGACGGCAGAACTCGAAGCACTCGGTATTCCAGCAGGCTGTTGCGCAGATGGTCCGTCTGGGATCCGGATGGACATCGGAACGAAAGCCTTCTCGTTACCGAACGGAACGTTGCTTGCCTCGACGTTCAACACAACATTGATTGCCGATCTATTTGAGATGACAGGTCTCGAGTTACGGAAGAACGAGATTGATACGTTGCTTGGACCCGGGATGAACCTCCATCGTCATCCACTCAACGGACGGAACTTCGAGTATTTCTCGGAAGATTCGTATCTGACTGGAAAAATGGCCGTGGCACAGCTCGACGGAATGCACCGGGTTGGTGTGACAGGAACGTTGAAGCACTTCAGTGCCAACAACCAAGAGTTCCACCGACACGATCTGGATTCAATCGTATCAGAACGGGCGTTACGTGAGTTGTATCTGAAAGGGTTCGAGATGGCCGTCAAGGACGGGAAAGCCTACTCGATCATGACGACGTATGGTGCCGTCAATGGCATCTGGACTGCTGGCTTATACGATCAGAACACGCGCATTCTACGTGATGAATGGGGCTTTGACGGAATCGTCATGACGGACTGGTGGGCGAAGATCAACGCTGAAGGGTTAGAAGCAAATCGTCAGCAAACGGCGACGATGGTCTGTTCGCAAAACGATCTCTATATGGTCGTCGGTGAACCAGGAACGAATCCGTTCGAGGATGATACGCTGACGGCTCTCGCTGACGGAACACTTCGACGTTCCGAGTTACTGCGCAGTGCCGCGAACATCTGTCAGTTCCTGTTGCGTTCACCAGTCATGGACCGCGTGATGGGAACAGCAACATCGATTGAGGTCCTCGGGGCACCGGTCGAAGAAGAGACGCTCGAAGATCAAGCCGTCTCACACCAACGTCTCGTCAGTGGAGATGCCTTCCCGTTAACGGACGTCACGACGACGACAGGCAGCAGTCACGTCTTCGCTGTCACGGCGGAAGAGACAGGAATGTACCAGGTCACGTTGACGGCACGTTCGAATGCCGGTGAACGGGCGCAAATGCCGGTGACACTATTTGCGAACAACATGCCGGTTGCAACCTTCACCTTCAACGGAACGAACGGCGAGTGGGTCAGTCAGACGAAGGATGTCTTCGTCTTCAATCCGCATAACTATTTAAAACTCTACTTTGCACTCGGTGGTCTGGAGTTAAAAGAGTTGACGTTCACGCTTGCGGAATCGTTTCATATGAAGAACGGCTAATCACATTAGCCGGACGGAAAGGACGGATTGCGTGCAGTTTTCCATCATCAAAAAGCGGGTCGAGCAACTGCTCGCCCCGTCGTTACAGGGACGGATTGCTTTTCATGCAACTGTCTACCGGATTCAAGATAACCCCAGTCGTGTCTGGATGACGTTTGACGGAGAAGAGATTCTTGGAGCAGACGATTTTCGCTTCGAACGGGAAGTCGATCGGCGTTACGCGTTACGGGCTGCACAGTTACCGGAAAAACCTGACGGAGCGTTATGGCAGTCCGACTGGTTGGAACAGTCGCATGCGTTATCCGCTGAGATCGAACAACAAGTCAAACAAGATGGGTATCTAGAGAACTATGAGATGCAACAAGATTTGTTAGAGTATCCGAATCTTGCGTTTGAACAAGCACTCGTTCATCCACATCCTTTCATCCGTGGTATCGCACGGCTCGATCGGCGACTCGGCAAACGACGTTTCCTATCGCTGACGCATCAGTCTGATTTTGAACAATGGTGTGCAGATACACGTCAAACTATCGAACACTGGTGACACGAAAAAAGCACGCTTCCTCAAGTCGAGGAGGCGTGCTTTGCTGTTAGATTGAAAACGAGTTGACCTCGTGAATCCCTTCTTCTTCAACGAAGGCGTCGAGTAAGGCACGCACTTCGTCCGTTGAGTTCGTCTCCATCAATTTGACCCGCAGTTCACTCGCACCGCGGAAACCGCGGACGTAAATCTTGAAGAACCGGCGTAATGGTTTGAAGAGACGTGGCTCGAATTGAGCCGAGTAATGATCGTGCAGATCGAGCTGGAGACGTAACAAATCGAGGAGTTCTTGGCTCGAATGTTCTTTTTTCTCGACTTCGAATGCAAACGGATTGTGGAAGATCCCGCGACCGATCATGACGCCGTCGACACCGTATTTCTCGACGAGTTCAAGCCCGTGTTGGCGATCATTGATATCCCCATTGATCGTCAGTAACGTCTGTGGTGCGATCTCATCGCGTAACTTCTTGATTTCCGGAATCAATTCGAAGTGCGCTGGAACGGCGCTCATCTCTTTACGTGTCCGGAGGTGAATCGAGAGGTTCGCGATATCTTGCTCGAGGATGTGGCGCAACCAATCGTGCCACTCTTCGACCTTCGTATAGCCGAGACGCGTTTTGACGCTGACTGGGAGACCGCCTGCTTTTGCAGCTTGGATCAGTTCAGCTGCAACTTCCGGACGATTGATCAAACCGGAGCCTTTGCCGTTCACGGCCACATTATGGACGGGACAGCCCATGTTGATGTCGATTCCGCTAAAGCCCATCTCTGCCATGCCGATGCTCATTTCGCGAAAATATTCCGGTTTGTCGCCCCAGATGTGAGCGACCATTGGTTGTTCATCCTCCGTGAACTCGAGACGTCCGCGGACGCTCTGTTTGCCTTTCGGATGACAATAGCTTTCTGTATTCGTAAATTCCGTGAAGAAGACGTCCGGACGCGCCGCTTTTGCGACGACGTGGCGGAAGACGACGTCGGTGACGTCTTCCATCGGTGCTAAGACGAAAAATGGTCGTGGTAGGTCCTGCCAAAAGTTCTTTTTCATAGTATATTAAACCCTTTCCTTAAGGTAATGCACATGTGTGGTTAAAGAATTTCATCAACTATACACTTTAAGCGCTCTGGCTAAAAAGTGCAAGTGAGTGCTATTCGTTACCGTGAGGAAAGAGAGCGATCCATCATATGCCGTGACATCCAGTCCGGACCCGGAATCAGGTGTCCGGCTTCGTCCTTATAGATGACGTGTTCTGGGCGAAGTTCCGTCGGTGAGACGAGTCCTGCTGCCGCCGTCAGATTGTAGAGTCCTTCTCGTAACGAGATGATGTAGTTCGTCACGCGGAAACTTTTTTCGTCGACGATCAGCGCCTTCTGCAGTTTCGGATCAGTCGTCGCGACGCCGACTGGACAGTGATTCGTATGACAGACTTGGGCTTGAATACAGCCGACATTAAACATTAAACCACGCGCGATGTTGACGAAGTCAGCGCCGAGGGCGAGAGCGATCGCAATCTTATCAGCACTGATCAGCTTACCAGATGCGAACACTTTGACCTTGTCGCGTAAACCGGCTTCTGTCAAAAGTTGATGGACGAACGGTAATGCGGAAAAGAGTGGTAGGCCGGCAGCATCCGCAAGTTCTTGGAACGTCGCGCCTGTCCCTCCTTCGCCCCCGTCGACCGTCATGAGGTCTGGATGACGACCGGATTCTTTCATATAAGCAATCAACTGACGCATGTCTTCAAGATTACCGACGACGACTTTGATCCCGACTGGTTTTCCGCCAATCTCACGTAGACGTTCGACCCAGTCGAGCATCGTCTCTGGTGTCGTGAATTCATTAAACCGGTTCGGACTATCGATGCCGACACCGACTTTGACCTTCCGGACAGCGGCAATCTCTTCTGTGACCTTTGCGCCTTCTAAATGTCCGCCGCGCGTTTTAGCCCCTTGGGCAAGCTTTAGTTCGAAGGCTTTGACTTGCGGTAACTCACCTTTTTTCTGGAATTCGTCGAACGAAAAATCACCGTCCTCCGTCCGGACACCGAACAGACCGGGACCAATCTGACAGATGATGTCGACGTCACCTTTGAGATGAAAATCGGACAAACCACCTTCACCGGTATTCATCCAGCTTCCTTTAGCGCGACCAAGTCCGATCGAGAGAGCGGTAATGGCCCGGTCACCGAGTGCACCAAAACTCATTGCCGATTGACCGATCAGTCCTTGGATTTGATAAGGCTGACGACATGTCTTCGCCCCGATGATCGGTGCATCCTCCATTTTCAAGAGATAGGGTGAGATTTGCTTGGCAACAAGATGTTCTTTCCGCGTAAACAGTTCATCGCGATCAATTTGATAAATGTGCGTATCGACACGTTCTGATTGATCGATCCGTAATTCCTGTCGATTCGTTGGAAAGAGGGCGTTTTGTACATAAAAACCAGCTTCTTCAAAATTACGTTCCGAGCCAAAACCAAGAATCCGACTTTGGTATTTGCCAGAAAGGACAGCTGTCTTGTATTCATTGCGGGAGAAGGGTTTGCCTTCGTTATTGTTGAGAAATAAGTATTGGCGGAGTTCCGGTCCCATGTTTTCGAGGATATAGCGCATCTTTCCGAGAACGGGGAAGTTGCGCAGAACCGCATGTTCTTGCTGGCGACGATCGGCGCGCCAGACGTGCCAAAAGAGGATGGGTGGGACAAGGATGATCAACAGGGCGATTGCGAGTAAAATGAAGAGCACAATCGTATCGATAGACATCAAAATTCCTTCTTTCCCGTAGATTCGTGTTATGTAACTTGATACCACTGAAGCTTCTGTTACAAACTGCACCAACTGACTATTTCCAGATTTTGAATCTTTTCTGTCAGTAATGTCGTAAATAAGACTATACATTAAAAGGAGGAGACCGGTATGCATACACTTTATATGAAACAAAAAGCCTTCAGTTTGCGTGGACGATTTGCGATTCAGGACGAAGAGGGAAACGATGCGTATCACATTGAGGGGAGTTTTATGAAATTACCGAAGACCTTCACCGTAACGAATCAAAACGGAGAAGTCGTCGCTGAAATCGAGAAAAAAACGTTCAGTTTTCGTCCGGTCTTTTATGTCGAAGCAGCGGGACAATCGTTTGAAATCATCAAAGAGTTCACGTTCTTCAAAGACCGCTATACAATTAACTCGGATCAGTTCGAAGTCACAGGCGACTGGTGGGATGTCGATTTTGAAGTCCTGCAACAGGGACAACGGATTGGTCGCGTGCAGAAAAAGTGGATTTCTTGGACCGATCAGTACATGATCGAAGTCGAAGATGAAGCGATGGAAGAATTATTGATCGCCCTCGTCGTCGCGATTGATTGCGTCAAAGCGGAGGAAAGCTCGAATAACTCGTCTTTCATCAATTAAAAAGGGGAATGATGCAAGATGGAACAGTGGGATGTATACACAGCAGATCGCAAGAAAACAGGACGGCTCTGGACACGGGGAACGCCACATACAGCCGGCGATTATCATATGACGATTCACGTCTGTGTCTTTAACGCCAAGGGAGAGATGCTCGTCCAACAACGGCAACCGTTCAAATCTGGTTGGTCGAACATGTGGGATTTGACGGTCGGGGGCAGTGCGATCAGCGGGGATACGAGTCAGATGGCAGCGCAACGGGAACTGTCGGAAGAGCTTGGACTTGATATTGATTTCACGGGTGTCCGCCCCCATCTGACGATTCCATTTGAAATCGGTTTTGATGATTATTATCTCGTCGAACGGGAAGTGGATCTGACGACTTTGACACTGCAGGAAGAAGAAGTTCAGCGTGTCGCTTGGATGACAGAAGAAGCGATTGTCAACGGGATCGAAGAAGGATGGTTCATCGGTTATCATGAATCATTGATTCGACTGTTATTTGTCCTTCGCCATAGCTATGGTGCTCATAATGAAGTATAAAGACAGCCCTTCCGGTGATCCGGAAGGGCTTGTTGATTGATTAAGTAGATTTTCGAAGTTCCGCTTCATACATGAATCAAAAACCACTTAATTTTGTTATCAATTCGTTTAATATAAAGCCGTTTCGAAGGGAAGTAAAATAGGTAGTTCTTATGCTTTTTATAAATAAAAAAATAGATTCTATCGGTTCATATGCCTAAGATAAATAGAATTTCAAAAGGCTACTAAGTGTTCTATAATTGTTTGTTTTTGAATACGTGTCACCTTAAAAATATCCGGATTTTTGAGCTGGAAGCTTTCTTCGAATCCAAATGTTGGATCGATCGAATGCAAATATAAAGACAACAAATTCCCGTGTGTCATGAGAATGGATCCATCATGCTGTTGCAACGTTTCATCGACGACACGCGTGATGCGCTCAGTTGCTATTCGGCTAGATTCACCACCAGGACACGTATAGTTTGGATCGATGAACGTTTGTCGGAGGTGATCCTGCCAATTGTCAAGTGGAACAGCACTTAACTGTCGTTCTTTCAAAGCATCCTCCTGTGTAATGGGAAGTTTCAGGGCAGTCGCAAGTGGTTGAATCGAATCGAGCGCACGGCGATACGGACTCGAAATAAGATGCGTGATCGGAAGCTCAAGTAACTGTGTGGACAGTCTTCGTGCCTGTTCTTTTCCACGAGGTGTTAATAGGGCATCAGGTTCCTGACCGGTCGTTTCACAGTGGCGAATCAAGTAAATCGTCGACATGAATGTTTCATCCTTTCATGATCAAGTGGTGCTGTATGATTTCTGGAAAATATGGTAAAGTCCTTTTCATAGATTGAAAAATGATTTTGAAAAAGGCGTTGACAAATGCTGTTAAGATTACTAGAATTAGAAACAATTCATCGATGCAGCGACGCATCGGATAATCAAATAAAGAGAAAGCTATGATTGTCATGGGTCACACTATGGCAGGAGCAGCTTCTGGAGAGACCGTGTCGACACGGCGCCGAAGGGTTCACAATCTCAGGCAAACGGACAGAAGAGTAATCACATGCAGCGACGGGCATTCATGGAATGTCGTAGTGGTGTGTATGGGTTATTCCTTTGATTTTGTTGAGATTGGACATTCGTCCAGTCTCTTTTTTTCTTTTTCAGGACCGACAGAACGGTCTGAAGCGTAGAGAAACCATCACAAGGAGGAGTTCAGGTTTGGAACAGCAAGGATTAAAACGGGATTTATCGAATCGTCATGTACAGTTGATTGCCATTGGTGGAACGATCGGAACGGGTTTGTTTTTAGGATCAGGTAAAGCGATCCAACTCGCCGGACCATCGATCATTTTTGCCTACTTACTCGTCGGGATCGCAATCTTCTTCGTCATGCGCGCACTCGGGGAATTGTTATTGTCAAAAGCGGGTTATCAGTCTCTTACGGATATCGCAGAAGATTATCTCGGACCACGTGCCGCATTCGTGACCGGTTGGACGTACTGGTTCTGTTGGATCATGACAGCGATGGCGGACATCATCGCCGTCGGTGTATACGTCAAGTATTGGTTTGATATCCCGCAATGGATTCCAGCCGTTCTCGCTCTCTTGATTTTACTTGGCTTTAACTTATTGACTGTTAAATTGTTCGGTGAACTCGAGTTTTGGTTCGCCTTGATCAAGGTCGTGACGATCCTTGCCTTGATTGGTGTCGGAATCGTCCTGCTCGCAATCGGTTTTAAAACGGATGCGGGTCCCGTCACAGTGTCGAACCTCTGGTCACATGGCGGATGGATGCCAAACGGGATTTCTGGATTCCTGCTCTCGTTCCAAATGGTCGTCTTTGCCTATGTCGGCGTCGAGCTCGTTGGGGTATCCGCAGCGGAGACAGCGGATCCGAAGAAGAACATCCCGTCCGCGATCAATAAGATTCCGCTTCGGATCTTATTCTTCTATGTCGGTGCCTTACTCGTCCTCTTGATGATCAACCCATGGACAGGATTAAGTGCGACAGAAAGTCCGTTCGTCAAGACGTTCAGTCTGATCGGGATACCGCTCGCAGCAGGAATCATCAACTTCGTCGTACTGACATCAGCTGCTTCTGCGTGTAACAGCGGGATGTTCTCGACGAGTCGGATTCTGTATAACCTGGGAAATCAACAGCAAGCATCGAACAAGTTCTCGAAGTTGAATAAAAACCATGTCCCAGCAAACGCCTTGTTCGTTTCGACGATCGTCGTCTCGGTCGGTGCCTTGCTCAGTAAACTGTTACCAGGACAAGCGTTCAGTATCGTCACGACGATCAGTGCGATCTGCTTCATCTGGGTCTGGGGTGTCATCCTCGTCTGTCATCTCCGGTACAAAAAACAAAATCCGGAATTACATGCGGCGTCGACATTTAAAGCACCATTGACACCACTCGTCAATTACCTCGTGCTCGGATTGTTTGCCGTCATTCTCGTCGTCATGCTGTTTGCTGACGATACACGTCCAGCCTTGTTGCTGACACCGGTCTGGTTCCTCGGACTATTCGGACTGTATCATCTCCGGAAAAAGAAACAACAAGCAGCTGAACAAAAAAGTGCGTAAGCCAAAACAAGCCGGTCGGATCTAATCCGACCGGCTTGTTTCATGGTGTATCGAAAGCACCATCCTGTAGTTGTTTCCGAAGTGCTTTCGCTTTCTTTCGAATATCGCGTTTGCTGTCCGCATCGCGCTTTCCCCATTGCCGATACATCATCGACATCCGCGGATTGTCAGCAAAGCGCTTTTCGTGCCGGTCGATGAAGTCCCAGTACAAGGCGTTGAACGGACAGGCATCTTCGCCAAGCATGTCCTTTTGATGGAACGGACATCCCTTGCAATAATCACTCATCTTATGGATGTAATTTGCCGAAGCGATGTACGGTTTAGTCGATAACGTTCCCCCGTCGGCATGAAGCGCCATCCCGAGGACGTTCGGTAAAACGACCCAGTCGTAGGCATCGATGTACATCTCATTGAACCAGTCTGCTGTCTGTTGCGGCGAGATCGCAAACAGATTAGCGAAGTTTCCGAGCACCATCAAGCGTTGGATATGGTGATTATGCGCATGTTCGACGACGGGACGTAACGATTCAGCGACACAGTTCATGTTCGTTTTCCCGGTCCAAAAAAAGTCGGGTAGATCCGCTTCATGCCGTAGCGCATTGACGGAAGCATAGTCCGGCATCTCGGCTAGGTAGACGGCACGCATGTACTCGCGCCAGCCGAGGATTTGCCGAATGAAACCTTCGACCGCATTGAGCGGAGCATCTTGATCTTCAAGGGCTGCCTCGACTTGACGAATGACCTCTTCCGGTGTCAATAGACCGAGATTGATTGCTGCTGATAAGAGCGAATGCGATAACGTATCTTCGCCGGTCAGCATAGCGTCTTGATATGTCCCGAACGTCTCGAGTCGTTCTTCGATGAAGCGATGGAGAGCCTGCATCGCTTCCTTTCGCGTAACCGGCCAATGAAAGGAATCAAGTGCTCCTGGATGATCGGAAAAATCACGCTCGACCTTATCGATGACATCCCTTGTGATGTGATCGGGACGAAACTGAATTGGACCCTTAAACGTCGTCCCGGACTTCGCCGGTTTCCGGTTCTCGGCGTCAAACGACCACTTTCCACCGATCGGTTTAGAGCCGTTCATGAGAACGTTTCGTTCCTTGCGCAGTTTGCGATAAAAACGGTCCATCTTGTAGGGCTTGTCGCCGATTGCTTCGACCGCTTCTTCCTGTGTCAGTAAAAATAACGGTACGTCAGAACAGATATCGACTGTGATTTTCTTCGGTAAAGCGTCTTGCCACTTGTGCATCGCCTTTCGCATCGGTTCGTCCGTGATCGCCGTATAGAATACATGATCCGGATCATGATCTTTCCGGTGCGCCTTAAATGCCTGATCGAACGAATCAGCTTCCCGGTAATCGACGGTGAAGCCTTTTTCGCGCAGTTCTTCCGCAAAATGTCGCATCGCTGAGAAGACGAGGACAAGTTTTTGTTTATGGTACGTCTTCCACTTGGAGCGTGAGGTCGCTTCGACCATCAGGATGACGTCGTCTTGTTTGTTTGCTTCCTTCAATAAAGGGAGATCGTGATTCAATTGATTGCCGAATATCCAGCGTGTCGCCATGAGTGTTCCTCCTTTTACTTTCGTTATATGATTACCGTTTTTCGTCAAAGTCATGCCTGATTGTATGCCGGCTGACGAAAATCTTCTTACCTGAATCGTTGCTTTTACACATTTCTGAATGTAAAAGAAGTTCCTTTCTGTGCAAGCTATGATAGGGTTATAATGGAAAGGTAAGTTGTCGTCATGAGGGGGAAGTTTTTCATGACAGGTAGTCCATAATATCAACGGGGATAGGAAGGATATCATGAGCAGTATGCCTAAAAAAACAGACGTTATTTTAATTGGTGCCGGAGTCATGAGCGCGACGTTAGGGGTCTTATTAAAAGAACTCGCGCCTGAGATCAACATCAAGGTATTCGAGAAACTCGCGAGTGCCGGGGAAGAGAGCTCGAACGAGTGGAACAATGCAGGAACAGGTCACGCCGCATTATGCGAACTGAACTATACGACGGAAAATGCCGATGGTTCAATCGATATCAGTAAAGCGGTCAAAGTAAACGAACAGTTCCAACTGTCACGTCAATTCTGGTCGCATCTCGTCAAGGAAGGTGTCTTGCCGAATCCGAAAGAATTCATCATGCCGATTCCACATATGAGCATGGTCGAAGGAACAGAAAACGTCGAATTCCTGAAAAAACGATTGGAAGCGCTATCAGCGAATCCGTTGTTTGCAGGGATGGAATATTCAGAGGATCCAGCGAAATTAGCCGAGTGGATTCCACTCATCATGAACGGTCGGACGTCACCAGAGCCGATCGCTGCGACAAAAATCGATTCAGGAACGGACGTCAACTTTGGTGCGTTGACACGAATCCTGTTTGAATATCTCGCACAACACGATGTAGCGATCAACTATCAGCATGGTGTCGAGGATTTGAAGCGTGTTGATGGGGGTTGGGAAGTCAAAGTGAAGAATGAGCGCGATCACCGGATCGAGCATCATACGGCGCAGTTCGTCTTCATCGGAGGTGGCGGCGGTAGTCTACCGTTGCTCCAAAAAACAGGCATCGAGGAATCGAAGCAAATCGGTGGTTTCCCGGTCAGTGGTTTATTCCTCGTTTGTAAAAATCCTGAGATCATCGAACAGCACCATGCGAAAGTCTACGGAAAAGCGAAAGTCGGAGCACCGCCGATGTCAGTACCACACTTGGATACACGATACATCGATGGGAAGAAATCACTTCTCTTCGGACCGTTTGCTGGCTTCTCACCGAAGTTCCTTAAGACAGGATCAAATCTTGATTTGATCGCGTCCGTTAAACCGAACAACGTCTTGACGATGCTTGCTGCGGGAGCGAAAGAGATGGGATTGACGAAGTATCTGATCGAACAAGTCCTCTTGTCGACGGAGCAACGGATGAATGAATTACGGGAGTTCATCCCGAATGCGAAGACGGAAGACTGGGATGTCGTCGTCGCTGGTCAACGTGTCCAAGTCATCAAGGATACACCGCAAGGAAAAGGGACACTCCAGTTCGGAACAGAGGTTGTCAGCGCAGCCGACGGATCTGTTGCTGCTTTACTCGGGGCGTCTCCAGGTGCCTCAACAGCGGTTCCCGTCATGCTCGAAGTACTCGCGAAATGTTTCCCATCCGAACTACCGGCGTGGGAAGCAAAAATCAAGGAGATGATTCCGTCTTACGGCATCTCACTCGTTGAACATCCGGAGCTGTTCGAACAGATCCATTCCGAAACAGCTAAAACGCTTGAGCTTGAACAAGGTCAACCGATTCGCTAAACGAAAACCGTCCGACTCCACGAGGAGCCGGACGGTTTTTTGATTTAGCGGAAGTTACGGAAGAAACGTGTTTTCTTCAGTGCAATCCCGACTGGAATCGCAACGAGGATGCCGATGACGTTTTGTGTGATGTTTCCTGGAATTGAAGTGGCTGGTGCGACCCAGTTGCTGAACATAATCCCTTCATGCACGAAGTAGACGAGTAGCATGACAGGAACGGAAGCAATCATCCCGATCAAGTTGAATGTGACATTCGTTCCGTTACGACCACCTGACCACGCGATGTAACCAACGATCAATCCTTGAAGTCCACGTGCGATGATCGTACCAGGTGCCCAAATCGCATAACCCGTTAGAAGATCGAATAACCCCATTCCAACAGCACCGGCAATCAATGCTGTCCGTGGACCGAATAAAATCGCGATGAGAAAGAGCATTGCTGTTCCCATATGAATGAGACCACCGTTTAGTGCGATTGGTAATTGAATCTTGATTAACATCGTTGCGACAAGAACAAGTGCGATTGACATCGCAGTGATGACGAGCTGGCGGGTACGAGTGCTAGAATACGGTGCTGCTTTTTGCATGTGACTAACCTTCTTTATGATAGATTTTAAGATATCTTCAATCTATCAGATGCCTGGACTAGTCAAAAGTGTCAACTTTGAATTATTTATAGGGGTCAGATTTGAATACAAATCCTCATCTGTTTTTAATTCCAGAAGAATACGATCTATTGATACAGTTCAGAATGAAAAAATCTATAAAACAGTCGCTCTTTTCGAATGTACCCGTCATTTTTTTCATACAATGAACAGAGAAGGGAAGGGGAAGTCAATGAAATATCAGATCGCAACAGCTGTTGTCATACTTGCTTCATTATCATCACCAGTCATATCAGAGGCAAAGGACCAGACAACACAACATCAACGCTATTACGCAGCATACGAAAAAATCGTGCAAGAATTGAATCGGTCACATGAAAATGCGGACGTCACGTTGCTTGCAGCAGATCAATTCGCAGATGAGGATTGGGTGTCACCAAAACGTTTTCAGGAACGGGCACTCGAACGGTTGAAGCCGTTACGTGTCCAAACGAGCTTAGAGTGGGATAGTGAACGAACGCTTGAACGCACAGAACGTGGAAACGATGTCCGGATTATCGGGGATTTCGAGACAGAACTCTTGGAACAGAGTAAACGCCAACGATTATCCGATGTCTTTTCGATGACGTCTCTTGCGATCGATGGTGGAAAGTGGACGCAAACCGGATTCTCCGGTACTCCAATCGATGCTTTGCAAACGATGGTCGTAACGGTCAGTGGTACATACGCAAAGCAAGGCATCTTAACCAGACATCACATCACGAAAGAATATCATTGTTCATGGTACGGTGAAATCTACTATTGAAATACAAAAGAGCGAAACTCGTCTGAGTTCCGCTCTTTTCGTTTAATTCCGGATCAAGTGATCGAAAGCACCGAGTGCAGCTGTTGCACCAGATCCCATCGAGATGATGATCTGTTTATACGCGCTATCCGTGCAGTCTCCTGCTGCGAAAACGCCTGGTACGTTCGTTGCGCCGTGGCGATCGACTTGGACTTCACCGAACTTGTTACGGCTTACTGTTTCACCGAGCCAGTCCGTGTTCGGTACGAGACCGATCTGGACGAAGACACCCTCGAGCTCGACGTGACGTTCGACGTTCGTTTCGCGCTCGATGTACGTGATACCGTTCACTTTGTCCGTTCCTGTGATTTCCTTCGTCTGTGCGTTGACGACGACCGTGACATTCGGAAGCGAAGCGAGGCGTTCTTGAAGAACAGCGTCTGCTTTTAGTTCCGGTGCGAATTCAAGGACCGTGACATGCTTGACGATTCCCGCGAGATCGATGGCTGCTTCGATCCCTGAGTTTCCACCACCGATGACTGCGACACGTTTTCCTTCGAACAATGGACCGTCACAGTGTGGGCAGTAGGCAACGCCTTTGTTCTTGAATTCGAGTTCGCCTGGGACACCGACGTTACGCCAGCGTGCACCTGTCGAAAGGATTAAACTTTTCGTCTTCAAGACGGCACCATTCTCAAGCTCGAGCTCAAGGAGGTCCTTCTTCTCAAGGCGAGTTGCCCGCTGCAGGTTCATGACGTCGATGCCATATTCCTTGACGTGCTCCTCAAGACTTGCGACGAGTTTTGGTCCTTCCGTGTACTTCATGCTGATGAAGTTCTCGATGCTCATCGTATCCATGACTTGTCCACCGAAGCGTTCTGCGACGATTCCTGTCCGGATGCCTTTACGGGCTGCATAGATGGCAGCACTCGATCCAGCTGGACCACCACCGACGACGAGGACATCGTATGGATCTTTATCAGCGAAATCAGAAGCATCGGCACCTGTGCCAAGCTTCGCCAAGATTTCTTCAAGTGACATCCGTCCGTTACCGAACGCTTCGCCGTTGACGAAGACCGTCGGAACAGCCATGATCTCTTTTTGTTCGACTTCTGCCTTAAATGCCGCGCCATCAATCATCGTATGAGTGATGTTCGGGTTGAGGACGCTCATGACGTTCAACGCTTGTACGACATCCGGGCAGTTGTGGCAGCTCAAGCTGATGTACGACTCGAAGTGGTACGTTTCTTGAATGCCTTGAATCTGCTTGATGACGTCCGCGTCGACCTTCGGTGCTCGACCGCTGACTTGTAGCAGAGCGAGGACGAGGGACGTGAACTCATGACCGAGTGGAATTCCCGCGAACGTGATGCCGCTTGTCTCACCGACACGGTTGACTGTGAAACTTGGTGTCCGGGGAAGGCTTGCCTGCTCGACGGAGATGCGTGGTGTCATGCTTGCGATCTCTTCGACGAGTGCGCTCATCTCAAGCGAGACGGCGTCTGTCCCAGCACTAACGGCTAGGACGAGATCGCCTTCGAGAAGCTCGAGGTATTGCGCGAGTTGTGCTTTAATGTCTGGTGCTAAAGCCATCGCGAATCCGCTCCTTAAATTTTTCCGACGAGGTCAAGGCTTGGTGTGAGTGTTGCAGAGCCTTCTTCCCATTTCGCTGGGCAGACTTCGCCTGGATTGTTACGTACGTATTGTGCTGCTTTGATTTTGTTGACGAGCGTGCTTGCATCGCGACCGATACCGCCTGCATTGATTTCAACCGTTTGGATGACGCCGTCTGGGTCGATGATGAACGTACCGCGGTCAGCAAGACCATCTTGTTCGTTCAAGACTTCGAAGTTACGTGAGATGACGTGTGATGGGTCGCCGATCATGACGTACTCGATTTTACCAATTGTTTCTGACGTTTCGTGCCATGCTTTATGTGTGAAATGCGTATCTGTTGAAACAGAGTAAACTTCAACGTCAAGCGCTTTGAGTGTTGCGTATTGGTTTTGGAGATCTTCGAGTTCTGTCGGGCAAACGAATGTAAAGTCTGCAGGGTAGAAACATACGACACTCCATTTACCGCGAAGGTTGGCATCCGTTAGGTCAACGAATTCTCCGTTGTGGAATGCTGATGCACTGAATGGTTTTACTTCACTTCCGATTAAAGACATGATAAAAATCCTCCTCAAGGGTTCTATTTTTAGAATCTGTTCTAGTGCATACAGATAATCTGTATTTATCACACTAGAATAATTCTAATCTAATACTAATTTCATATAGACCAACACTTTTGTCAAGGTATAATCGGCAATTTCTTATTTCAGGAAAAATTGTGTGAACAAAAAATGAAATCCCGACTCCTAAATGAAACAGGAGTCGGGAGCTGTATTCTTTATTGCCAGTCCGTGTGGAAGATCCCTTCGCGGTCTGTTCGAGCATACGTATGCGCACCGAAATAATCGCGTTGGGCTTGCAACATGTTGGCATTCGAGTTTGCTGTCCGGTAGCTATCATAATACGTCAACGACGTCGATAGACATGGGAGCGCAAAACCAGATAGCGCACCCTCGGCAACGACGTGGCGTAACGATTCTTGATACGCCTGTACTTTCTCAGCGAAGAATGGGGCGAGCATTAAGTTCGAGAGGTTCGCGTCGTTTTTGAACGCTTCACTGATGACATTCAAGAAGTCGGCCCGGATGATACATCCACCACGGAAAATCAAGGCGATTTCTTCAAGGCGTAAGTTCCAGTCGTATAGTTCAGACGATGTCCGGTACTGGGTAAAGCCTTGCGCGTATGCGGCGACTTTCCCCATATAAAGCGCTTGACGAATCCGTTCGATCCACGCGTCCCGCTCAAGCGATGACAAGTCTTCAGGTCCCTTCAGAACAGCAGACGCTGCGACGCGTTCTTCTTTAACAGCTGAAAGGTAACGTGCGAACAAGGCTTCCGTGATGATTGAAGAGGCGATTCCATTATCAATTGCTTGCAGGCTCGTCCATTTTCCAGTTCCTTTTTGACCGGCTTGATCGAGAATGACATCGATCAACGGTTGCCCTGTCTCGTCATCGGTTTTTCGGAGAATGTCCGCTGTGATCTCAATCAGGTAACTTTTCAGTTCACCCGCGTTCCACTCAGCGAAGATGTCCGCGACTTCCGTGACGTCGAGTCCGAGACGGAAACGGAGGAAGCTATACGCTTCAGCGATCAGTTGCATGTCAGCGTACTCGATCCCGTTATGGACCATCTTGACGAAGTGACCAGCGCCCTTCGGACCGATATAGACACAACATGGATCGCCTTCGACATGAGCGGCGATCTTCGTCAAGATCGGTGCGACATGTTCGTAGGCTTCTTTCGATCCACCCGGCATGATCGCAGGACCGGTCCGTGCACCGACTTCACCACCCGATACACCGACGCCGATGTATTCGATGCCGTGTCGTTGGAGTTCGTCGAAGCGACGTTCCGTATCAAGGAAGTGGGAATTCCCACCATCCATGATGATGTCGCCTGTTTCGAGATGTGGAAGTAACGATTCGATGACTGAATCAATCGCGCTGCCGGCCGTGACCATCATGAAGATTTTACGCGGACGGGCGAGTGACTGTACGAATGCTTCGATATCGTAGTACGGATGAAGTGGTAATCCCTCATCGTGTGCGACGAGATCGTCCGTTAAATCACGTGTGTAGTTATAGATGGCGACTTCTTCTTGATGACTCGCCATATTCAGTGCTAAGTTGCGTCCCATGACGCCAAGCCCGATGACTCCGATAGAATGTTGCATAAGTAGAACGACTCCTTTTCTTAGACGACGAGGCTGAGGAGAAGAACGAACCCAAGTCCACAAACGGAAATGATCGTCTCAAGCACAGTCCATGTCGCAAACGTTTCTTTTAATGATAAACCGAAATATTCTTTAAACATCCAGAAGCCCGCATCATTGACGTGTGAAGCGATCAGACTACCCGCACCAGTCGCAAGGACGACGAGCGCTAAGTTGACGTCAGATTGCTCCAGTAACGGAATGACGAGACCTGCTGTCGAAAGGGCAGCGACTGTCGCAGAACCAAGTGAGATCCGGAGAATCGCAGCGATCAACCAAGCGAGCAGAATCGGAGATAACGCCGATCCTTCAAATAATTGTGCGACGAATGTACCGACGCCGCCGTCAATCAAGACTTGTTTGAAGGCACCGCCACCACCGATGATCAATAGCATCATCCCGATTTGGGCGATGGCCGTCGTACAAGATTCCATGACCGTTTGCATCGGAATCTTACGGGCGATCCCCATCGTGTAGACCGCGACGAGTAACGAAATCAACATCGCCGTCGAGGCGTTCCCGATGAACTCGATCGCCGAGATGACGCTACTCTCACCCAAGCCGAGTGTTTCTTGTAAAAGCGTGAAGATCGTTGCGACCGACATCAAGAGGACCGGTAGCATCGCCGTGAAGACACTGATACCGAAGCCTGGTGTCTCTTCTAAATCAAATTCTTTTTGTTCCCCGAGTGACGCGATGTTTCCTGTGCGTGTAAACGATTCAGGTACGAGTCGTTTCGCGATCTTCGTAAAAACAGGACCAGCGATGATGACTGTCGGAACAGCAACGATGAAACCATACAATAAGACTTCCCCGATATTGGCTTTATACTCCCCAGCGATGACGGTCGGACCCGGGTGAGGTGGTAAGAAGCCGTGCGTGACAGACAGTGCTGCGACCATTGGGATCCCGAGATATAGAATCGAGACACGAAGTTGACGTGAAATCGCAAAGACAATTGGAATCAACAAAACGAGTCCGACTTCGAAGAAGAGGGCGATCCCGATGATGAACGAAGCGACGACGACTGCCCACTGGATGTTCTTTTCCCCGAATCGGGCGACAAGCGTCATGGCGATTCGCTGCGCCCCCCCGGCGTCAGCAATCAGCTTTCCAAGCATGGCACCGAGACCAAAGATCAGTGCCAAGTGACCAAGCGTTCCTCCGATACCGGCTTCGATCGTCTTGACGATTTGATCGAGCGGCATGCCGAGTAGTAGTGCAACGCCAAAGGAAACGATGATGAGTGAGACGAACGTATTTAATTTCAACCCCATGATGAGAACGAGCAACGCGACGATCCCAATTCCTACGATGACTAAAGGCATGATGACTTCCCCCAAAAGATTAAGTTAGTTTTCTTCTTGAATCAAGCTCCGTTGATACGTAGCGATTCGTTTGTGATCTTCAGACAATGTCCGCGCTAGACTAATGAAAATTGGTAAGAGCTGACGATATTCATGCATCGCTTCTTCATTTGGTACATGGCGATGCGTTTCCCCGATCATCTCAGAGACGACTTCGAACGAATCGACTTCCCCTGTCGCATACAGTCCGAGAATACAAGCACCAAGACATGAACTTTCAAAACTTTCCGGAATGACGACTTCTGATTCAAAGATGTCCGCCATCATTTGGCGCCAGACTTCGGACCGGGCAAACCCACCGGTTGCCTGAATCCGCGTCACAGGACCATCCATGCATTCGACGAGTGCGAGGAAGACGGTATACAGATTGTAGATGACGCCTTCTAGTGCCGCCCGGATCATATGCTCTTTTTTGTGTGAGAGCGTCAAACCGAAGAATGAACCGCTGACGTCCGGATTCCATAGCGGTGCTCGTTCACCGGACAAGTAAGGATGGAACAACAGACCGTCGGACCCCGGGCGGACGCGTTCGGCAATCTTCGTCAGGACAGCATACGGATCGATGCCGAGGCGTTTTGCTGTCTCGACTTCTGCTGAAGCGAGTTCGTCTCGAATCCAACGTAAGACCATTCCACCGTTATTGACGGGGCCGCCGATGACCCAGTGGTCCTCGGTCAGTGCGTAACAGAACGTTCGTCCTTTTTCATCCGTCTGTGGACGATCAATGATCGTTCGGATGGCACCGCTCGTTCCGATCGTGATCGCGATTTCCCCTTTGCGAATCGCGTTGACACCTAAATTGGAGAGGACACCGTCACTGGCACCGACTAAGAACGGCGTATCGACGGATAGTCCCATTTGTCGTGCGTAATCAGTATTGAGTCCGGTACATGACGACGTCGTCGGTACGGGTTCCGATAAATAGCTTGCATCGATACCCGCGACATGCAATGCGCCCGTATCCCAACCTAATTCATGAATATTAAAGAGACCAGTTGCTGAAGCGAGAGAGTGGTCGATGACATATGTTCCGAACAGTCTTTGGAACACGAACTCCTTGATCCCGACATACTTTTTCGTTTGAGCGTGGAGCTCCGGACGATCTTCGACGAGCCAACTGATTTTGCTAAGCGGTGACATCGGATGAATCGGTGTCCCGGTCCGGTGATAGATCGAGAGACCATATTGTTCCTTAATCTTGTTCGACCATGCTTCACTCCGACTGTCCGCCCATGTGATGCAGGCAGTCAACGGTTGATGTTGTGCGTCCATCGCAATCAAACTGTGCATGGCACTACTGAACGCGACGAACTTCGGTGGCATGCTCGGATGACGTTTTGTGATCAAGCGGATGGATTCGAGTACGGCATCAAAAATTTCTTCCGGATCCTGTTCCGCCGTCGAACGGTTCGGTGTGTGGAGTGGGTAACCGACGTTCGTTTGTCCGATGACCTCTCCTTTTGTCGTAAATAAGACTGCTTTCGTACTCGTCGTTCCGATATCGACGCCTAACATGTATTCAGTCATGTGAATCGACTCCTTTCGACATCATTTGTTGCGTTTTCCAGAGATCTTCGACTTCCTGAACATCATCAAAGTTCTGATGTAAGGAAGTAACCATCCGTTCACGATCTCCTGTCTCGATCGCTTCGATATACAAGGCATGGTTCGCGAGGATGCGTTCGAAGTCTTCGATGTCTTCCTCGAATCGTACCCGCATCGATAGGAGGATGAAACTTTCCATGACTGGTTTGAGATTTTGCCAAATCATGCTGACATACCCATGATCAATCGAGCGGATGATTGTTTCATGAAACAGTACGTCTTGGAAAGAGAATTCATCAGCATCCTTATATTTGATAGCAACCTTCATCATTTCGAGAATTTTGCTGAGTTCACGGACGAGTTCTGCCCGTTCGACCTTAACAAGTCGCTCGAAGACGAACGTTTCGATGAGTAACCGGACATCATAGATCTCTTGAATGTCGCGCTCGGATAAACCGACGACGACCGCCCCCATTCGTTCGAGACGAATCAAATGTTCGGCTGCAAGGACCTTTAACGCGTCACGGACAGGTGAGCGACTGACTGAAAAATCAGAGGCTATTTTGTTTTCAGATAAGATGGTACCGCTTTCAATTTTTCCTGAAATGATCCGCATCCGTAGTTCGTACGCGACACGATCTCCGGCAGAAGCTTTTGACAACCACTTCAAGGGGTATAACAGTTCTGACATAAAATCACCTGATTTCTAGAGTGAGTATACTTGTATACAAGTTAGTATATACGTTTTTTTCTAAAATGCAAACGCTTTACTTAAATCTTAGAGATTCAACTGGACATCAGGAAATCGGTTCCAAATATGTTAGGGTGAAGGAGTAATCAATAACCAGAACGGGTAAGGAGGAGACAGTACATATGAACATTTTAGTTGTAGGTGCAGGAGCAGTCGGAGGTTATTTCGGGGGCCGTCTTGCTGAGCAAGGTGAACAGGTGACCTTTCTCGTCCGTCCGAAGCGATATGAACAATTACAAAAAACAGGTCTACAGATCACTAGTCCTCATGGCGATATCACGATCACGCCTCAGTTAGTGACACGAGACATGCGACCGGATCACGTATTTGATGTCGTTTTGCTTTCGACGAAAGCCTATCACTTAGATGATGTCTTAGAGGATCTTACGCCATTCGTTTCGAACGAGACGTATATCATTCCTTTATTGAATGGCATGCAACATATTCGTCGGTTAACAGAAGTCTTCGGAGAAGAGCGTGTACTGGGCGGTCTTTGCTTCATTGAATCAACACTTGATGCAGAAGGACGCATTTTACAGACGAGTCCGTCACATCGACTGTTGTTCGGCTCACGAACCGGTAAACCAACAGCTCGTTTGCAGGAGATCGCAACACGTTTTGCGAAAGCGAAGGCACCGATGGCGTACTCGATGCATATCATGGATGACATGTGGCAAAAGTATCTTTTCATTTCGACATTTGCGGGTGTGACGACGCTATTTCGTTCAGCGATCGGTTCGATTCGGGAAGAAGCTGTCGGGCGTCAGATGATTGTAGACGTCATGAACGAAGCGAAACAGGCGATGGAAGAACAGGGCGCTGTCTTCAATGACGATACAGAAACGGTGCTATTGAAGCAGATGCATGCGATGGAAGATACGATGAAATCGTCGATGTTGCGCGATATGGAAAAAGGTCAGCCAGTCGAAGTGGAACATTTTTTCAGTGCCTTGTTAGAACCTACTTCGACAGAACGGTTCAGAGCTTTAAAATTAGTCGAAGCAAACTTACGCATGTATCTTAGAACGATTAAATAGTTACATTTTTCTATTTTAGAAAAATAATGGGGTGATGCTAATGTTTCGTTTTGATGACGAAAGACCTGTTTCTCCTAGGAATCGTTGACTTTCGAAATAAAGTTAATCTATCCTTAATGAGATTGAAAAAAAGTGATAATATATTTTTCCGTATTTTTTTCTTAAAAGGACGAATGAAGCAGACGAGAGGGGAAGTTTATCCATTATGAAACGTATTATTATTCGTGCAGGTATGACACCATTCGAACAGTTCGATGCTCCTTATTTGATGAAACATAATTCCATTGGAGGAAACGTTGGAAATCTCATTTATCAATACAGTATCTTTCGGACATTGATGACAGAAGGAACGACGATTACACCGGACTATTACTATTATGATGAAGAACGGGCAGATGAGATCAATGCTAACTTCGATCTCTACGTCATTCCGTTAGCGGACGCATTCCGAAAAGAATTCGTACCGACATTGCGGAAGTACACACGCCTTATCAAGAAATTAAAAATTCCAGTCGTCGTCATCGGTGTAGGCTTACATGCACCGTTTGAACCAGATCTAGACGGCGGATTCCCGTTCGATGAAGATGTCAAAGCATTCGTCAGTGCTGTTCTTGAGCGCTCAAGCATGCTTGGTCTTCGTGGGGAAATCACGTCGAAATACTTGACGCGTCTCGGTTTCCGCGAAGGCATTGATCATCGTGTCATCGGATGTCCTTCGATGTACGCGTTTGGTCGCGACTTACATATTCGTGAAACGAACATTACGCCCGAGTCGATGATTACGGTCAACTCGTCACGTTTAGCACCACAAAATGTTCTTGATTTCATTACGCGCGGAATGGAAGAGTATCCGAATCATTACTTCATTCCCCAATGGATGAAGGAACTGAAATTGACGTATACAGGAACGCATCCGATCGCAGATTTGTCCGTGACGAACTATCCGGTGAAGATGTCGGATCCTGCTTACATGAACGATCGTGTTCGTTTCTTCTTGAACGCACAAACATGGTTCGATTTCATCGGGCAGGCAGACCTCAGTTTTGGTGCGCGCTTGCATGGAAATATCACAGCAACGCTTGCGGGTACGCCGAGTATCCTCATTCCAAAGGATGCACGAATGCGCGAACTAACGGATTATCATCAGTTGACGCATATTTGGGCGAACGACATCAAAGCGGATACACAATTATCCGACGTCGTAGCCAATGCTGATTTCCAAAGTCCGGCACGTGTTCAAGCACGTAACTTCGACAACTTCGTTGATTTCTTGAACGTGAATGATCTTGAACACATTTACCAAGAGACGAATTATCCTGAGAATGTGCCGTTTGACCGTCAAATGGCGCAAGCGGAACTACTTCCACCGGTTCAACCGATTTCTGGCGTGAGTCTCGAAGAAGCAGTCGCCCGTTTCGAACGGTTCTTCCCGGAACAAGAGAAGAAGATCGCGGATGCGCAAAAACAGGCAAAAGCGCAATTGGCCGAAAAAGATAAGAAAATCAAAGCATTGCAGAAACAGACAACGACGACTCAAAAAGATCAAGAAATTGCGGCACTCAAAGCACAACTTGCTGCTCAAACGAAGAAAATGAAGCATCAGCAAGGAACATTGAACCGGAAAGCGGTTCGGGCAGCCTTAAAAACAGCGGATTTATTTGCTAAAAAATAAAACGTTCTAACATTCCGGATCATTACGATACGGAATGTTTTTTGGTAGGAGTATTCTGAATTGCGTTGACAATTCGGAAAAGACTTGATAGGGTTAGGAACAATTACATACTTATCCAGAGAGGTGGAGGGACTGGCCCTATGAAACCTCAGCAACAGGTCGAAAGATACTGTGCTAATTCCTGCGGGTGTTGCACCCGATCGATAAGATTTCCGAATTGTCGACCGACGCATCCGTGAGGATGCGTTTTTTGTTTGAAATAGGTGGAACGAGGAGGAAATGGATTCATGAAAACGAGCGGAGCGTTTCGACGCAAGATGGAATCACGTCATCTGATCATGCTGTCGTTAGGAGGCGTCATTGGAACAGGATTATTTTTAAGTACAGGTTATACGTTGGAACAAGCGGGACGTGTCGGAACGATTTTGTCGTATTTAATCGGAGCCGTCGTCGTCTACTTAGTCATGTTAAGTCTTGGCGAACTCGCTGTACACATGCCGGAAACCGGATCATTCCATAAGTACGCAACAAATTATATCGGACCCGGTACCGGTTATACGGTGGCCTGGCTCTACTGGCTGACGTGGACGGTCGCCCTTGGTTCAGAATTCACGGCAGCAGGCATTTTAATGCAACGTTGGTTCCCGTCGATTCCAGTCTGGGTGTTCAGTGCATTATTCGCTGCGATGATCCTTGGTATCAACGTCTTGAAGGTCCGCGTATTTGCTGAAGTCGAGTTTTGGTTCTCCGCCATTAAGGTCGTAACGATCATTGCTTTCATTTTACTTGGTGCGGGAGCCATCGTTGGCTTCATCCCATTACAAGATGGTAGCCCAGCACCATTCTTTTCTTCCTTAACGGAAGGAGGATTGTTTCCAAATGGGGCATTTGCGATCTTCATGACGATGCTTGCCGTGAACTTTGCTTACTCAGGAACGGAATTGATCGGCGTCGCAGCGGGTGAAGCGGTCGATCCGAAGCGGACGATTCCGCTTGCGATCCGAACAACGATTTTGCGACTCGTCCTCTTTTTCGTCGGTACGATCATCGTATTAGCCGTCTTATTGCCAACGGAAGGGAAGGGCGTGCTCGAAAGTCCATTCGTTGCGGTGTTTGAACGAATCGGGATTCCGTATGCGGCAGACGTGATGAACTTCGTCATTCTGACAGCGATCTTATCGGCAGCGAACTCTGGGCTTTACGCTGCCTCCCGGATGCTTTGGTCGCTTGCGAACGAACGCATGATTCCGCGCTTCTTCGCCCAGGTGACACCAAGTGGGGTTCCACTTCGAGCTGTATTGTTCAGCATGCTTGGCGGAGGACTTGCTTTGCTTTCTAGCATCTATGCAGCAGGAAGTGTCTATATCGCGCTCGTCTCGATTTCCGGTCTTGCTGTTGTCGTCGTCTGGATGAGTATCAGCGTTGCGCAGTATCGCTTCCGGAAACAATTCCTCCGCGAAGGGCATATGGTCGACGAATTGGTCTATCGTACACCACTCTTTCCATTGGTACCGATCGCCGCTTTCGTCGTCTGTTCGATTTCCCTGATTGGTATCGGATTTGATCCGACGCAACGAGTCGCCTTGTATTGCGGTATCCCATTCATCGTGATCTGTTATGTCGTTCATGCGTTCACGAATTCTTCTCAGAAACGGAGTGTTGAAGATGTCCCGAATCAAAAATCCAGTTGACCAACGATTACAGGAAGTTCCTTTTCTTATTTTAGATGGTGCCCTTGCGACCGAACTCGAACAAAAGGGATTCGACCTGAACGATCCACTTTGGTCGGCACGCCTCTTAATTGAAGCACCGGAACAGATTGAGCGTGTCCATCACGATTACTTTGAAGTGGGCGCCGATGTTGCGATCACCTCAAGCTATCAAGCAAGTATCGAAGGATTCAAGCAACGTCACATCACGACCGAGGAAGCACAAGCGTTAATTCGACAAACGGTTACCTTAGCGCAAGATGCACGGACGCGTAGCGGAAAGAGTGCCGCATTGATCGCGGGATCAGTTGGTCCTTATGGTGCCTACTTAGCAGATGGTTCTGAGTATCGCGGTCATTATGGTGTGTCAGCAGATGTGCTAGAAGCCTTCCACAGACCACGCATCGAAGCATTGATTGAAGCGGGGGCTGATCTGTTGGCATTCGAGACAATTCCGTCGCTTGAGGAAGCTGTCGTGTTGTTCGGGATTCTCGAAGCGTTCCCGGAAGTATCTGCTTGGCTGACGTTCTCGCTTCAAGATGCGACGCACATTAGTGAAGGAACGGCACTTGCGACGTGTATTGAAACGGTCGGACAACATCCACAGCTCGCAGCAATCGGTGCAAATTGTTTTCCAGCATCTTACGCGACCGATTTTATCCGTCACGTCAAGGCGTTGACGGATGTGCCAATCATCGTCTATCCGAACTCTGGTGAGGTCTATGATCCGGTCGCAAAAACATGGTCAGGTACGAATAATCAGTGTACGTCGTTCCAAGCCATCGCAAAGACATGGTATGAAGCTGGAGCACGATTGATTGGCGGTTGTTGTAGAACTTCACCGGAACATATCGCGCAAATTCGTTCGGTTTGCCAGGTTTCTCATACGTGATGAATGATGACGAAAAAACGGACACGAAATCAATCGATTTCGCGTCCGTTTTTTTTATGGTGTGATTCCATTACCGTTCGCGCAAGGCGCGATTGAATTGTTGCAATAGGCGTCCGAAATCTTCTGCATCATCCGCTGGCCAGTCTGTCAGTAGACGTTCGATGCTCGCGAGACGTGCGGTTCGGTAGATGGTGAGTTCTTGTTGTCCTTTATCTGTAATATGATAGAAAAAGGCTCGCCCATCTGTCGGATCTTTTACTTTTTCAACGAGTTGCTTCTGATCGAGTGCCGCTGCTTGGCGACTGACGGTCGAGACATCGAGCTGAAGTTCACGGGCAAGTGTTTTAACACCGACGTTGCCGGAATCCGCTAATTGTCGCAGTAAGAGATAAGAAGCACGGTCCAAATTACGATTGTCTGCCGTCGCCGTCGTTAAGCGCCGGATCAGGATCGCTAACTCGAGTTCAATGGTTTCGAGTGATTGTTGAGACATCGGGTATCTCCCCTTTCAAAAAAGTCTCTCTGTCCCTCATGATTACCCAATGTGGATAAGCTGTCAATGCGAAAAGCAGGAGGCTTGACAGAGTTGTAGTTGTATTATACAATTATTTTTGTTCTTTTAATTGTATCATACAACTTTAGTAGATGAGAAACGAACGACAAAGGAGAATTCAGATGAAAGCTTATGAGTCGATGAAACAAGAGGTCATCACGGTAAACGATACAGATCTGATTCGTACGGTCATCGAACGATTCATTCAATCTGGTATTAGCGGCGTACCTGTCATCAATGCCGAGCAAGAGGTCGTCGGTTATATCAGTGACGGAGATATCATGCGAGCGATCGGAAAACACAAGGACATCATCGTCGATACATTCTTATATGTAGATGTCATCAAAGGAGACGAAGAAGATTATGAAGATCGAATTCGTCATATCTTGAATCGACCTGTCATGGAACTTGCACGCCGGAAAGTCGTAACAGCGGACGCTGACACAGAAATGGAAGAGATTGCAGCGACACTCGGCGCAAAACGGATCAAAAAGCTTCCAATCCTCAAGGCAGGACGTCTTGTTGGGATCATTAGTCGAGGTGACGTCATCCGCCATTCGTTTAAACAGTTCATGTAACACATCCAATAGAAAGAAGGGACACTATGGCACTTGCTGAAAAAACAACGACGCTTGAGCCGGAAACGGTATTAGCGGAAAGCAAACATGGATTATTCCATCAACCGGTTGCTGTTTGGGCAGTCTTTTTCGCCAGTATCACAGCATTCATGGGAATGGGGCTCGTCAATCCCGTCTTACCGACGATTGCTGAGAATTTAGAAGCGTCCAAAAGTGAAGTAACGCTCTTATTTACAAGTTATAACGCCGTCATGGCATTCGCGATGTTAATTACAGGCGCGATCTCATCACGGATTGGTCAAAAAGGAACATTGATGCTCGGGATTGCCGTCATCGCAACTGTTGCTGGTTTTGCTTCACAAGCAGACAGCATTTGGACGCTCGTCGCGTTACGCGGTGGATGGGGACTTGGGAACGCCTTATTCGTCGCAACAGCACTTGCTGCGATTGTTTCGCTGTCATCAGGCGGAACAGCAAAAGCGATTATTTTATATGAAGCAGCCGTTGGTCTTGGGATTTCGATCGGACCGCTATTAGGCGGAACGCTCGGTTCGATCACATGGCGCGCCCCATTCATGGGTGTTGCGACGATCATGATCATCGCGTTTCTTGTCTTACTTTTCTTGATGCCAAAACAAGCAGCATCTGCTGCACCGAAACAGAAGTTATCATTAAAAGCACCGTTCCAAGCGATGAAACATCGTTCATTACTGACACTCGGAATCGTTGCAGCGCTTTATAACGTTGGTTTCTTTACGATCATGGCTTATGCACCATTCGTCATGAAACTACCAGCGAAAGGACTCGGATTCGTCTTCCTCGGTTGGGGGATGTTGCTTGCGATCACATCAGTCTTAACGGCTCCGAAACTGAAACAATGGTTCGGAACGATCAAAGCGATGATCATGATGTTGATCACATTCGCGATCTTGCTTCTGTTGATGGGGATCTTCACGGAAACTCCAGCCGTCGTCATCGTCTGTGTCATCTTGGCGGGAGCTGTGCTTGGGAATAACAACACGCTCATCACGACAGCTGTCATGGATGCAGCACCTGTCGAACGTTCGACAGCATCTGCGGCATACAGTTTCCTACGTTTTCTCGGGGCAGCCATTGCGCCATTCATGGCCGGTAAATTGGCTGAAATCTTCAACGCAAATCTACCGTTTTATGTCGGAAGTGGCTTCGTCCTCTTATCCGTCATCATCATCGGGGTCAATCTCAAACACATTCGCCATATCGATCGGACGGAAGGCGGACATTAATTCGATAACAAGACAGCCGAAGCGCATTCGCTTCGGCTGTTTTTGATTGAAATCAAGAGGGGTACATGGTTTTTAACGTGCGGATCGAGTGCTCGATCATTTCCCGAAGTATGCCTAAGTCGATGTCAGTCAGTCGTTTGACGTAGATGCAGGACTTACCGCGTCGATACGTACCGAGACTGGCAAGCAGTCGTTCTGAGACTGCGTCTTCACCAAGTGCGAGATAAAGGACGAGGTTCGTCTTCCGCGGAGAAAAGCCGACATAAAAGCTATCGCCCTCTCGGCCGGAGGCATAGCGGTAATGGTAGGAACCAAAACCAATCAAGGATGAACCCCAAAGGACGGCTTCATATCCCGTGACATCTTCGAAGAACTGACGTAGTGTGATACCATCTGCTTGACGTTGCGGCGGTTCGACTTGTGCCAGAAAGGCATCAACGGACTGTTCGGTAGGACCTGTCTTTGGCGTATCAGGCATAAGCAGACTCCTTTCGGATGAAGAAGATATGGGTTACTTTCGAGAAGTACTAGTAAATATCCTGTGGCTCAGAGGTGGAAATCGAATGAAGCATCGTATCGTGTTTCGAGGAGAAGAAAGCAGTGTACTATGGGAAATCTTACACGTACATCCAACGCAAGAAGAACTAACGATTCAGATGGTAGGGCGGAATAGTGAACACCAGTTTTCAGTTACATTCAATCAATATGATGCGTTCATCCGTAACTTTGCTCACGTCCATGAGTCGTTACACGGTGAAGTCGTATTCGAGCAGGGAGTAATTCGTCTCCACTTACGCTATGACCGACTTGGTCGTGTCTTCATCAGTTGGTCTGACGGACAAACGAGTCACCAGTTTCGCAGTGATCAAAGTTATTTAAGTGAGGCGTTAGCACAACTTGGCGTCTACTGAATCAGCTGATGAAAGGCGCTAACACAAAAAGAAGGGACGACATTCGGTTACAATATCGAATGTCGTTCCTTCTTTTTTTTATGTGATGGGGGCGATTGATGTAATGGTGTGTTGATCAAGTTGAAGCAAAACGCAATCGTTTTTTCATATTCGGATAACGGAATCGATTCATCCACTTGGTGTGCGAGACGGAAATCATGGAATGAAGCGATTGCGATTGGAAATGACTTTTTCGCTTGGCTGAACATCGCACCATCCGTTCCACCTGGAATAGCGATTTTTCGTGGTGTCACGCCGCTAACCTGCTCCATCGTATCCGCGACCTGTTGCAAGAAAGGCGCCTGTTCATCGGTTTCACAAGAAGGAATATCCTTGATGACGGTCACGTTCATATCAAACTCGGAATCTTCTGCTACAAGACGACGTTCGATAGCTGTAAAGGCAGCAAGAACGTCCGCTCGATCGAACCCGGGAATCGTCCGAATATCCATATAAAACGAAGCCTGACTCGGAACGACGTTCGGTCCTTCGCCTCCTTTTATGGATGTGATTGACGCGACGACCGGACCAAGCGCCGGATGATGATTCGCCGTAATCGAGAAGCGTTCCGACTTCACTTCCTGGATGACGCGATAGACGTCATCGATCGCATTACGTCCGAGTTGAGGGGCAGAGCTGTGTGCACTTTTCCCACGACATGTCACTTCGATCCCAACGACACCTTTTTGTGCATAACCGATCATTCCGCTTGTTGGTTCTGTAATCAGTAAAGCGTCTAAATCATCCGCGTGTCCTTGTTCGGTCAAATGACGAGCACCCGTCATTCCATTCTCCTCATCGGATGTAATCAGAAGTTTGATAGTGTTTGGTCGGTCTTGACGTTCTCTATATTGAATCAGTGCTTGCACCATTGCCATAACACCTGATTTCATATCAGAAGTCCCACGACCATAGATGCGGCCGTTTTCGATTTCGCCGCCGTATGGATCTTTCGTCCAGCCGTCTCCTTGAACTGGAACCGTATCGAGATGACCAGATAGACCGAGGACGGCAGGACGTGAAACATCTTCGCTCGCAGGAACGGTCGCGACGAGACAAATTCGTTTTGGTGAAACTTCAATCCATTCTGTCGAGATCTGATGGTCGACCAGTACATCGTATACGTAACGTGCGACGGCTTCTTCTCCGTCCATCGGATTGACGCTTGGAATTTGAAGACACTGTTGTAAGTAAGCAATCGCTGTTTGCATGATTTTTTCCCCCTTTACCTGTCCTATACCCTGATAAAAATACTTCAGGGAGGTAAACTAATTCAGAAAATAATTTGCGGTACTGAACGTCTTGAGGTAAAAGAAAAGCGGTGCAACCAAAGGGTTACACCGCGCATTGCTCATTCACTTTTTTCTGCTTCGTCTTTCCACTTCGAATCGATTAACATCTCTCCCGGCCATGTATAAGCCATGATGCCGCCATCCGCCGTGATGTCCTCACCTGTGACATACGAGCTGTCGTCAGAAGCAAGGAAGAGGGCGACCGTTGCCATCTCGCGTGGTTTACCGAGTCGACCGAGTGGTGTGATCCAGGCGTTCGCATCGCGGAACTGTTTGCCTTGTTCTTTTTCTTTTTCACCGACGAGTGTATCGATGAGTGGTGTTTCAATCGTTCCTGGCGATAACGAATTGACACGAATGCCATGACGCGCGTAATCGATTGCCATCGCGCGAGTGAAGTTCGCGATCCCGCCTTTCGCCGCGTTATAACCAGACCGGTTCAAGTCAGCTGCGCGACCCGACATCGATGACGTATTGATGATCGAACCACCGTTATCCAGCATGAGTGGAATCAAGAATTTACTGACGAGGAATGTACCGCGTAAATCGACAGCGATGATCCGGTCGAAGAGATCGATTGGATACTCGTGGACTTTCCCACCTTGTTCATCGATTCCGGCATTGTTGAAGAGGACGTCGACCGTACCGTACGTCTCTTTGACATGCTTCGCAAGTTGCTCAACACTCTCGACGTCTGAGACGTCAACATGGACGGCTTCCGCTTTCCCGCCTTGTTGTGTAATCTGTTCTACTGTTTGTTGTGCTTTTTCAAGTGAGACATCGGCACAAACGACCGTTGCTCCTTGTTCTGCGAATACAAGCGCAGTCGCTTGTCCAATTCCTGTTGCCGAGCCGGTAATGACAGCTATTTTTTGATCCAGTCTACCCATTGCTAAATCCCTCCTAAGTCGTATCGTTCACCTTATGAAACATTCCCGGAGAAATGGAGGTTAAACCCATCGATGCGTCTAGTAATAGAAGATAAGGGGTACATCTACAACAGCATAATCGCTGTAAAAAGGGAGATGAGAACGCTGACATCCGATCAATGGCAACTTGCCAAAAAATTATTACAGGAAGCTGTCGAGTATCAAATGACGCTCGAGAAAAGTGCGTTCGCAGATCAACTGATTGATCAAACGACACCTGTCCTTTGGTTTGGTGATGCGACGCGTAGCAGTTGGGTGACGATCGCGACGAACCCATCCCGAACGCAGTTTTTAGACCGGACGGGCGCATTACGATTCGACGAGACCGGTCCGCTCTTTATTCGTCCGAAGTCGATGTCATGGGAGGATTATCTCCAGGAGGAGACGCTGACAGATTCAATCCGGCGCTTCAATGATTATTTCAAACAACCGAACATTTACCGGACATGGTTCGGTCGACCGGGTGGCGGTAAGCTTGAAGGATTCTTGAACGGACTCGGTGCGTCGTTTTACGAGGAGGCGCTTGATCCAGTCGTTCATCTGGACTTTTTTCCGTTTCCGACGCACCACTACATGGGAGCGATCAAAGAACGCAGCGTGTTGGAAGATAGTCCGTTTGGTCAAACATTTCTAATGCGCCTGCTTGAACTATTTTCGATAAAAGGAATCATCCTGCTCGGGAAGGAACATACGAAACGATTTGCAAAGCTTGAACCAGCAATCGATTGGCATATGTATCAACCAACAGATTATCCGGACGCGATTTTTCAAGTCGGCTTTTCGTCACGATTTCAGGTGCCCGTGGTCGGTCTCCACTTCAAACCAAGTGAGCAATTCATCGGTCTCGGTAATCGAAAAGATGAAAACGGCGTCAGCCATGGCACCTACGGGTCAGCAGAGCACTTACGTCAAATCGGAAAAATCGTCCGTGAAAAAGTCGTAAAAAATAGCGGGAAAGAAGATTGACAGATATTTCGAACTCCCTAATAATAGGAGATGAATTAGCACTCTATATGAATGAGTGCTAAAAAAGGGGAGGCAGAATGAGCATGGAAACGAAACAATTTAAGGCGGAATCAAAACGATTGCTGGAGATGATGATTCATTCCATCTATACGCATAAGGAGATTTTCCTGCGCGAATTGATCTCGAATGCAAGTGACGCCATGGATAAGATGTACTACAAAGCATTGACGGACGAGACGATTTCGTTCGAAAAGGAACACTACAAAATTACGATCGAACCAAATAAAGAAGCGCGTCAACTCATCATTCGTGATACGGGAATCGGAATGACGAAGGAAGAACTAGAAGAGAATCTCGGTACGATCGCAAAAAGTGGATCGCTTGCCTTCAAGGCAGAGAATGAAGCACAAGATGGTCATGATATCATCGGACAATTCGGTGTCGGATTCTATTCTGCCTTCATGGTCGCAGACGTCGTCACTGTCGTTACGAAACCGTTCGGCAGTGCAGTCGCTTATAAATGGGAATCGCGTGGTGTCGAAGGTTATACGATCGAGGAAGTCGACAAGGAAACCGTCGGAACGGAGATTACACTCCACATCAAGGCGAACGAGGAAGAAGAATCGTATGACGAATACCTCGAGACGTATCGTTTGCGCAGTATCATCAAAAAATACTCAGATTTCATTCGTTATCCGATCGAGATGAAGGAACTCGAACGTCAGCCGATCGAAGGCAGTGACGAGACGGAAGAGGTCGAAGTCGTCAAGACGATCAACAGCATGGTGCCGATCTGGCGGAAGAACAAACGGGAATTGACAGACGAGGACTATACGAACTTCTACCAAGAGAAGCGTTATGGTTTCGACACACCAGCGAAACACATTCATATCAGTGTCGACGGCGCTGTTCGTTATCAATCGATCTTATTCATTCCAGAGCAGGCACCGTACGATTATTATTCGAAGGAATTTGAAAAGGGTCTTGAACTCTATGCCAACGGTGTCTTGATCATGGAAAAATGCAGCGACTTGTTGCCGGATCACTTCAGTTTCGTCAAAGGGATGGTTGACTCGGAAGACTTATCGCTCAACATCTCGCGCGAGTTACTGCAACACGATCGTCAATTGAAATTGATCGCGAAAAATATCCAAAGTAAGATCAAGACACAACTCGAAGCCCTCCTGCGCGAGGATCGCACGAAGTACGAAACATTCTATCAAGCGTTCGGACGCCAGCTGAAGTTCGGTATGTATAATGATTATGGCATGCATAAAGAACAGGTGCAGGATCTGGTCCTCTTCTACTCGGCGAAGGAAAAGAAGTTGATCACACTCGCAGAATACGTCGCAGCGATGCCGGAAGATCAGGCACATATTTACTACGCCGCTGGTGAGAGTACGAATCGTCTGGATAAATTACCACAATCCGAGCTCGTCCGTGATAAAGGGTATGATATCTTGTACTTCACGGAAGAGATCGATGAGTTCGCGATCCAGATGCTCGTGACGTACAACGAGAAGACGTTCAAGTCGGTCACGAGTAGCGATTTAGGGATTGAAGCGGAGGAAGCGGAGACGACGGACGCACAAGCAGAGATGTTCCAAGCCATGCAGGAAGTGCTAAGTGGGCAAGTCAAGGAAGTCAAAGCCTCAACACGTCTAAAATCGCATCCTGTCTGCTTTGCGACGGACGGCGCTGTCTCGATCGAGATGGAGAAAATTCTGAAGGCGATGCCGAATAATGAAGGGGTAGAAGCGGTCAAGATTCTTGAATTGAATCCGTCACACGCAGTGTTCGAGTCTCTTGAAACGGCGTATCAAAACGATCGTTCAAAATTCGAGCGCTATACAAAACTAATGTATCAACAAGCATTGCTTGTCGAAGGACTCCCACTCGAGGATCCAGTAGCGTTCGCGAATGATGTGTGTTTATTGATGGTGTGAAACGAATAGATATAAAAAAGGCATTGGATGCGCGCATCCAATGCCTTTTTACGTAAAGTGTTTCATCAATCCGTTTGTAAATCCGAAGCGGTTTCGCCTTTTTTCGAGAGAACGTTCAAGACGACGACAAAGAGTACGAATGTGACAAGAGCTCCGATGAAACCGAAGACCGAAGACTCCGTGAAACCGATGACTAAATAACCGACTGCCGCAGTGACGGCACCGACTAGCGCATATGGTAATTGTGTCGTAACGTGATCGATATGATGGGATCCAGCCCCTGTCGAACTGAGGATCGTCGTATCGGAAATCGGTGAACAATGGTCACCGAAGACAGATCCAGCAAGAACAGCAGCAAGCGTCGGTAACAAGAGTGAAGCATCGACAGCCATGACGAGATCCGCACCGATTGGCAACATGATCCCGAATGTGCCCCAACTTGTTCCTGTCGAGAATGCCATCAAGCCGGCAATCAAGAATAATAAGAACGGCAAGTACGAAGCAGAAATCGAGTTGCTGATGAAGCTTGCGAGATAATCGCCTGTTTTCATATCACCGATAACAGCGATGATCGTCCAAGCAAATAACAGAATCACGACTGCTGGCCACATCGAACGCATACCAGCAACGATGCTTGCACGGTAATCGCGGCCCGGAATTTTCCGTCCGATCAGCATCAGGAAAGCAACGATTAAACTGATGACGACACCTGCGACGAGTGAACGTGTGACGTCTGTTGCCTCAAATGCTCCAATTAAAGTAAACGGGCGATTGTCGGCTGCAAGTGCCTGAGCACCTGTTCCGAGCAACGCACTGATCGTAGCAATGACGAGAACGACGATCGGAACGACGAGATCCCGGACTTTTCCGTTCGTATGTTCGTTGACCTCTTTTGCCATCCCCATCGGTGTTCCTTTTGACGCATCAAAAAGTTCACCATTCGCGGCACGGCGTTCATGCTGTTTCATCGGTCCGACAGAGACGCCAGAGTAAGCGATGTAAAGTGTTAAAAGTAACGCGAAAATCGCATAGAAGTTCATTGGAACGATCATCATGAAAGCACTAAACGCTGAGTAATCCGTAATCGAGTGCGTCGTTAAGATACCGGCGATGATGGAGATGATGAATGCGCCCCAACTCGAAAGCGGACTGATGACACAAACAGGCGCAGCTGTTGAGTCAATCAGATAGGCAAGCTTCGCACGTGAGACACCACGGCGATCCGTTAACGGACGACTGACGTTGCCGACAGCGAGACTGTTGAAGTAATCATCGATGAAAATCAAGATACCGAGTCCGAAGGCAACTAAGCGTGCACCACGCGCTGTCTTGACGTGAGTAGAAGCCCATTCACCGAAGGCACGAGCGCCACCTGATGTCTGAATGAGCGTGGAAAGGACGCCGAGCAATAACAAGAAGACAAGCAATAAGACGTTCCACTCGTTCAAGGCACCGTCTGCCCAAAAGAGACTGAAGATGTTCTTGCCGAGATAGGTTACCGTATCGATCGGATTAAAACGGTGGAGTAACAGGGCACCGACGAGAATGCCGACACCTAACGAAAGAACGACCTTTCGGGTAAAGATGGCTAATAAGATAGCTAGTAAAGCAGGTACAAGGGCAATGATGGAATCTGAATAGTTGACCATGAAAAATATCCTCCTCTTTAATAAATAGCTTAAAGATGAGACCCCGCGGCACAAAAAAAGCAAGGGCACCGGCAACAAAGCCGACACCCTCGCTGGATGCGTCTTTCTTAGCCGAATTGGAGCGCTCCATACAATTGTTATGTATGGCAATCGATCGGGTGTTTCCCGAATCGACCAACGACGATATGCTCGACACATACTGTCATTTCGGCGATGTCACCTTTCCTGTAGTCGTCTTCGTTGTCATCCTCGGACCAAGTACTGATTGAAATCGCGCCTCTACCTCATCGATAGAATAGTCATATTCTGTTCTTATGGACACTTTATCATGTATTTCAGAAGCGATTCAACCATATATTCTGATAATTTAAGATAAAGTTGTTTATTCAGCAAAATGTTGAATGAGCTGTTTCATCAAATAGGCTTGGTTTTCCTCGAATTGTTTTTTTCGATGACCGTTCGCGCCAGATGGGTGGGGGAATCCGGAAAGAAGCTGATGCTGTTCGATTCGTCCATCATGAATCAATCCACGGACTTGCGTCTCGACGACCCGACCGAGTGGAATTAATAACGCTGTTTTTTGTAACTGATTGATCTCAGCGACGAAGTGTTCTTCCGCGTAGTGCCTCAATAAAGGGCTACGATTGATCTTCGGTTGATGACCCGAGTAATTTTTTTCGCGATAAAAGACGGGTTGCTTTAACAGTGACGTTGGATGCAATAATTTCTGATGTTGATGGAATAAGCTAGTAGCCGTCTCAATTCCGAGTAATGCTGGAAGCTCGAGTGTATCAAGCATCTGGACGAGATTACGTCGCATCGTTCCAGCAAAGCTTGCTGTATATTTGACGAGGCGTGCCGTCTCTTCTAATGAAACACCATGATGGAGGGCATCCGTCGCTTCTTCGAAAGCGATTCGCATCTGTTCAAAACCTGGTGTGATCCCGATGATGACGACTTTTGCTTCAGTATTGACATATTCGCCAATCGGAGAGTAATAGACGTTCAGCTCGTTCTCCTGTTGCAATAAAAAATCGTCCGTCCATAATTCATCACGTCGTAACGTACGATCGTCAGGTAAGCTACGAATGGCTTGTTCAAATATAGTTAATGAATTCATGAAGGACCCTCTCTCTCTGTAATGGCACTATGATAACAAATAATACCATTTGTGACAATTCGACCCTTTCACTATTTGTATATAGGTATATAAAAAAGGACTCGATACGAGTCCTTTTCGTGCATCATGCGCGTTCTTTGACCGAAGCGACTTCATAAGTCAGAATCTCGCTGCCGAGCATTGGCGATTCTCCTGCCTCACTACTCGCAGGTCGACTATGTGACGCTTTAAAATCGTCACTCTCCCGCCATGCTTGAAAACTCTTCATGTCTTCCCAGTACATGTTGACGTTCATTTCATCGTGTTCTTCGATATTTTGCGTCAATAAGACCTCGACGCGGATGAATCCGTCCATCGTATCGAGTCCACTTGGACGCGTAAAACGAGGAGCGAGAGCTGCAGCCATCCCTTTTTTGACTTTAATCCGGTTCGTAACGACGATCATCATAAAATCCCCTTTCAAAAAACGAGCAACGTACTTCTTCAGTATAGTACGATGAGGGAAAGAATGCCGGAAAGAAGGAACAAAAGAGATGAATGAACAGGAATATGATCAACGATTACGAATTGAGACCATTGAGATGCAACACCTTTATGGTGTGTTTAGTCACTACAATCGCTATGAACCGACGCCTTATGCGGCACTCGGCGAATTATGCGAAACCTATCCGTTTCAAAAAGAGGATACTGTCATCGATTTCGGGTGTGGGAAAGGGCGTTTAAACTTTTACTTACATGACCGATTCGACTGTTCCGTCATCGGAATCGAGATGAATGGACAATTTTACGAGGACGCACTTCGGAATATGGCGAAATACCAAAGTCGAAGGAAGCGGCGTTCCGGAAGTTTGCGATTCGAACAGACGTATGCCGAGCAGTATACCATTCCGGATGAGGCGAATAAGTTTTATTTCTTTAATCCATTCTCTTCACAAATTTTCATGAAAGTGATCGATCACATTTTAAGTTCGGTCGAACGTTCCCCGCGTTCGGTTGATCTCATCTTGTATTACCCGACCGATGAATACCGGGAGTACCTGGAGCGCCATACCGTATTCGAGCAAATCGATGAGATTCGATTACGAGACCTCTATGAAAAAAATCATGACGAGCGGTTCGTCATCTATCGCTTTGATCCGAACAAACTGCTTCAAAACGGGTATGAATACAGTGAGGAAAGAAATAAAAAATAGGGAGGTCGGATGATGATCCGTTTGGAGCATGTGACGAAGGAATTTGCGCCGGGGCGTGGAATATTCGATGTCAGTTTTACAGTTGATCCGGGTACGATATTCGGTTTCATCGGACCAAACGGATCTGGAAAATCAACGACACTCCGACATTTGATGGGACTAATGGTTGCGGACGATGGAAGGGCGACGATCGGTGGCTTTGATTGCTGGAAGCAAAGTAAAGAGGTGAAGCAGTTGGTCGGTTATTTGCCGGGGGAGATTAGTTTACCTGGAGACATGACGGGAGCAGACATGCTGGATTTGATGCAACGACTACACGGTAGCAATCCGGCACGGCGACAACTGTTGTTGAAACGATTTCCTTTTGAGACGAAGACGAAAATCCGCAAGATGTCAAAAGGGATGAAACAAAAACTGGCACTTGTCGGTTGCTTCATGAAAGATGCACCGGTCTATCTACTTGATGAGCCAACCAGTGGACTTGATCCTTTGATGCAAGAGCGTTTTTTAGAGTGGATCGAACAGGAGAAGCATGCTGGAAAAGCGATTCTGATGAGTTCACACCACTTTCCGGAGATGGAAAAATCGTGCGATCGAGCGGCTTTAATCAAAGCAGGGCGCATCATCGTCGAATCGGATATTCATGAGTTGGTTCGATCGAGTCGAAAGACGTATACGATCGTCTTCCGAACGGAGGTGGAAGCAGCACAGTTCGCGATGCAAGTCGGTGTTGAACCGAAGCGGCTGGAAGTCAGTTTTCAAACGGATGAGACGCTGAGCTTGAATCAGGCGATCGCTTATTTAACCCAGTACGATGTACGGCTGATTCGTCCGTCAGCAGATGATTTAGAACAGGTCTTCTTGCATTATTATGGAGAGGAGGAATCGTCGTGATATTGTTGATCCGCTCTTTATTCAAGCAGGTCAGAAAGCCCATGCTTGCTTATGCGATTGGAACGAGTCTCTACTTATTGATGCTTGCGTTGCTTTATCCATCGATGATGAAGACTGGTTTACTAGAAACAAAACTAGAAGCGTTACCTCCAGAAGTCTTAAAAGCATTTCAATACGATAAGGTGACGGGATTCGATAATGTACTGGATCTGCTCGGAGGGAACTATTATGGATTGATCTTTCAAGTCATTGCGAGTCTATTCTTGCTCTCATTAGCAGCGCGCCTCGTTGCGCGACCGATCGACAACGGAGAGCTGATCGTCTATCTCGCAGCCCCGATCACCCGGAATGCGTATACGTTTGCTGTCGCGATCGTCATGGGTATCGCAAGTATGGTTCTCGTAGGACTGAATGGACTTGTCTTGATGGTATCCGACTGGTGGATGACAGATATTTCGATCAATAACGTCATCTTATGGCGGATTCAGCTCAATGCGCTATTGTTACTCTTGGCGATCGGCGCCTTTACGTTATTCGTTGCGACGTTATTTGACGAAGAACGTCGTGCTTTTTCGCTTGCCGGTAGTGTGCTGGTTCTATCGATCGTCTTGACGATTCTGTCGGAGCTAAGTGACAAGACGGAGTGGCTCCGTTATCTATCCGTCTTCTCCTTATTCAATACGACGCAATTACTAGAAGGAACGAATCATTTTCTTCTTCATTCCATTCTTTTACTTGTCCTCTGCCTCGTGTTCTTGACTGGAGCAGTCGTTCAATTCGGACGTCGGAGTCTGTCGATTTGATCGAAAGTGGCGCAAAAACTTTACAGAAAGTGAACATTTAGGATTTGAACGTTGCGTCACGCGCTGATTTTTACTAAGATAAAGGAATGTTGTAGTTCTGGAAAAAGAAATGAGGTCTTTCGAAATGAATAAACCATCCATTTATGGATTAACGCTTGAGCAGATGACAGAATGGTTATCGAATCAAGGGCACAAACCATTCCGTGCCAAACAAGTATGGGATTGGCTCTACCGTAAACGTGTCACGACTTTCGCGGAAATGACGAATGTCAACAAGGATTGCCTTGAGTTGTTAGATCAGAGTTTTACGATTGACTCGATGACAGAAGCGGTCAAGCAAGAATCAGCAGACGGAACAATCAAGTTCCTTTTCAAATTATATGATGGCAACTTGATTGAAACGGTTCTGATGCGTCATAAGTACGGTCTTTCTGTCTGTGTTACGACACAGGTCGGCTGTAACATCGGCTGTAGCTTCTGTGCAAGTGGTCTGATCAAGAAGAGCCGCGACTTGTCAGCAGGCGAAATCGTTGAGCAAATCATGAACGTCCAACATCACCTCGATGCAGTCGGTAACGAAGAACGTGTCAGCCACGTCGTCGTCATGGGTATCGGTGAACCGTTCGATAACTTCGACAACATGGTTGACTTCTTGAACGTCATCAAGGACCACAATGGTCTTGCGATCGGTGCACGTCACATCACGGTTTCAACAAGTGGTTTGGCAGACAAGATCTACAAGTTCGCTGACTTGAAACTCCAAGTCAACTTAGCCATCTCGCTTCACGCACCAAACAATGAATTGCGTACGCAAATCATGAAAATCAACCGGGCGATCCCGCTTGAGAAATTGATGCCAGCGATCGATTATTACGTTCAAACGACGAACCGTAAAATCACGATCGAGTACATCTTGCTTCGTGGCGTCAACGACCAAAAAGAACACGCAGTCGAACTAGCAAAACTGTTCGAAGACAAACGTCACCTGACGTATGTCAACTTGATTCCGTACAATCCAGTCGATGAGCACGGTCAATATCAGCGCAGTACGTCTGAAGATATCACGACGTTCTACGATACGTTGAAAAAGAACGGCTTGAACTGTGGTGTTCGTCTCGAGCACGGAACAGACATCGATGCGGCATGTGGTCAATTACGTAGTAAGCAAATCAAAAAAGATAAAGTAGCATCCAAATAATTCGTTGGGCTTCTCATCGTTTCGGTGGGAAGCTTTTTTTACGATAAGAAATGAGGACATTCTATGACACGTACACGATTCAATGATTTTAACTTAAGCACACCGATTCTCGATTCGATCGAGCAACTCGGTTATACGACACCAACCGAAGTCCAACAATCGGTCATCCCCGTCGTATTATCCGGAAAAGACGTCATCGTCAAATCACGGACAGGAAGCGGAAAGACGGCATCGTTTGCGATTCCACTGTGTGAACTCGTCGAGTGGGAAGAAAATAAACCACAAGTCTTAGTCTTGACGCCAACACGTGAGCTTGCCTTGCAGGTCAAAGAAGATATCATGAACATCGGACGCTATAAGCGGATCAAAGCGACAGCCGTCTTCGGCAAGCAACCGTTCCGCGGGCAAGTCACGGAGCTCAAACAAAAGACACACGTCGTCGTCGGAACACCGGGACGTGTACGCGATCATATCGAGCGGGGCACGTTATCGCTTGAGAAAGTACGTTACGTCGTTTTAGATGAAGCGGATGAAATGCTGAATATGGGCTTCCTCGATCAAGTCGATGCCATCTTGTCCGAGTTACCAAAAGAGCGAATGACACTGTTATTCTCTGCGACCTTCCCAGAAGATATCGAACAGTTGAGTGACCGCTACATGGAGGCACCAAAACGAATCGAAGCGGGCGAGACCGTCGTCTCAACGATTACGCATAGTTATATTCCGGTGACGGACAAGACGAAGTTCGCCATTTTAAAAGATGTCCTGGTCGCTGAAAACCCGGATCGCTGCATGATCTTCTGTCGGACGAAAGAACATGTCGATTTCGTCGCAAATGGTCTCCGCGCCCATGACTATCCGGTTGAAGCAATTCACGGTGGAATGGAACAAGACGATCGACTCGATGCGATGAAAGCCTTCCGTGCCGGGAAGTTCCGAATTCTTGTCGCAACAGATGTCGCAGCACGCGGCATCGATATCGAGAACATCACGCACGTCATCCAGTATGATCTCCCTGTCGAACGAGAAAGCTACGTTCACCGGACCGGTCGGACGGGGCGGGCAGGAGCAGCCGGACAAGCAATCAGTCTTGTCACACCGGCAGACGAACGTCGCCTAAAGGAAATCGAGCAGTATCACGGGAAACTGACACGTCGCCAAGCACCAACGGAAAAGGACTTGATGCGAACAGCGGATGCATTCGAAGAGAAAATGGCGACGGAAGATACGCGTTCTTCGAAAACGGAACAGCTTGATGCGGACATCATGAAATTGTTCTTTAACGGTGGGAAGAAGAAAAAACTCCGTGCCGTCGACTTCGTTGGAACGATTGCGAAGATTGAAGGCGTCACAGCAGACGACATCGGCATCATCTCGATTCAGGATACGTTGACGTATGTCGATATCCTCAACGGGAAAGGTCCGCTTGTCCTCCGGGCGATGAAGACGACGAAGGTCAAAGGGAAACAATTGAAAGTGTACGAAGCATTCAAGAAATAAGACAAGCCGGTCATTCTCCGCTTAAGCGAAGAGGGACCGGCTGTTTTGCGTCAAGGCATGTCCAAGATGGAGTCCGCTAGCAGCTGCTTGGGCAAGCGAGTGTGTGGCACCGGAACAATCCCCGATCGCATAGACACCGGGACATGTCGTCTCAAACGTCTCTGACGTCTCAAGCATCGGTGCGTAAAACTTGCCATCTAATCCGTAAAGCAACGTATCTCCCGGAAGTTCCACTTCAAGGAGTTGCTCAAGGCGCTCTAAAAACCCTTCTAAGACGAGCAGGTCTTCTGTAGGCACTTCTGCATGCAAATTACCGGGGGACGCGGTTAGGGAAGGGACAATGGTGTTACGACTCAGTTGATCGTTTGCCGTCGCTCGCGATGCTCGGAAATCACTGAGTCGCTGAACGAGGATGCGATCACCACCTTGGTTGATTCCGCCAATGATGCGTGCGGCATACGCATTCGCTTTCGCTAGCGTCGAAAAATAACGCGGGAGAAATAGTGTAAAGTTCAGATTCGTCGAGCCGTCTGCCGTCTCGTGGACGTTTTGGCCGTCCGGCATGACGAGTCCTTCTTGATATTTGCGGATGATCCGTCCGCGTGGATTCATGCAATAGGTGACGGCTTGACCGTAAGGTGAGTCGTAACCGAGCTTCGTCTCGAACGTCTCCTGTAACAAAGTCCGAAATAGTGCCTCATCCGTCTCAATCCGCACCCCGAGATCAAGTCGAGTCCGCTGTGGGGTGACACCAAGCGTCGCTAACTGTTGCAACGTAAAGTCTGCACCAGAACGACCTGTCGCGAACACGATCCGTTGACTGACGAAGATCTCGTCCGCTGTTTTGATCGTAAACGGCTCTGATTTCGTGATCTGCTCGATTGTCGTTTCGAACCGGGTACCGAGACGTGGTAATAAGGCGTCCTCAAACGCCGTGAAGACAGCAGCTGTCCGTACTGTGCCTAAATGACGGACGGTCGTCTCGACCGAATGTAGACCGGCGCGACGGGCACGAGACGCTACAGTAGAGGAGTGCGTCGAGTAGGTCTCAACTGTACCTCCACCATATGTACATAAAAGATCATCGACTTCTTGGAACAGTCGTCGTGTCGTCTCTTCACCGATTTTTGAGACGAGTTCCCCGCCGAATCCTGTCGCATAATTGAACTTTCCTTCTGATTTGCCAAGCCCTGCGAATCCAAGATACGCATCTTCTGTCGTTCGTTCACGGATTGGTTTTCCGGCATCGAGCAGTAAGACGCGTTGCCCGTCTTCAACAAGCTGATGGGCGAGGAAAATTCCTGCCACACCGGCTCCGATAATCGTCACATCATACATTACTGACGCCTCCTTTTCTTTGAGTATACAAAAAAGCCGGATTCCTATGAAAGGAATCCGGACTGAGTGAGATCGCTTATTTCCACTCTGCGATGTCAGCGATTGGTAGACGAACCGATGGGTATCCTGCGTCCACGGCTTTACCGATTGAAAGCAACATGACTGGGAGGTAACGCTCTTTTTCAAGACCGAATGCTTCTGCGATTTGGTCTTTTTCGTAACCACCGATTGGGTTTGTATCGTAACCGTGTGCACGAGCGACGAGCATCAATTGCATTGAAACGAGACCTGAGTCGATCAAGATGCTATCACGTAATGTTTCAACGTCTTCTGGACGGTAGAAACCTTTGATGGCTGGTACTTGGCGATCACGTACTTCTTGTGGCATAAGACCTTTTTCAACAGCCATGTCGTAGATTGTCTCGATGCTGTCGACCGCGTTCATGTCACCGAAGACAGCGATGACAGCAGAAGATGTCTCGACTTGAACTTGGTTGAATTTTGCGAGTGGTGCGAGTGTCGCTTTACCTTCTTCGCTATCGATGACGAGGAAACGCCATGGTTGCATGTTAACTGAAGATGGAGCAAGTGTTGCTTCTTCAAGGATTTGTGTCATTTCTTCTTTTGAAATTTTTACGTTCGTGTCGTAGTTACGAATCGAGCGGCGTCCTTTGACGATTTCCATGAAGTCCGTTGTTGTTTGAGTAGTCATAATTATTCAATCTCCCTTGTGTGTGTTTTCTTTTTTTATAGTGTAAAAAAACTTATTTCCAGTCTGCGATGTCGTTGATTGGTAGGCGAACTGATGGATATCCAGCGTCCACCGCTTTACCGATCGATAGCAACATGACCGGTACATAACGATCTTTTTCAAGACCGAATGCTTCCGCGATTTGATCTTTCTCGTAACCACCGATTGGGTTTGTATCATAACCGTGTGCACGAGCGACGAGCATCAATTGCATCGAGACGAGACCCGAGTCAATCAAGATGCTGTCTTTCAAGTCGTTTGCTGATACGCTGCTGTACATCCCTTGGATCGCTGGTACTTGGCGATCGCGTACTTCTTGTGGCATGAGCCCTTTTGCGACAGCTGTATCGTAGATGTTCTCGAGTTGATCAACAGCGTTCATGTCACCGAAGACGGCGATGACAGCAGAAGATGTTTCGACTTGGACTTGGTTGAATTTCGCGAGTGGTGCAAGTGTCGCTTTGCCTTCTTCGCTATCGATGACGAGGAAACGCCATGGTTGCATGTTGACAGAAGAAGGTGCGAGTGTTGCTTCTTCAAGAATTTGTGTCATTTCTTCTTTTGAGATCTTCACGTCTGTATCGTAGTTACGAATCGAACGGCGTCCTTTGACGATTTCCATGAAGTCTGTTTGAGTTTGCGTTGCCATATTAAAGCGACTCCTCTTTTAATTTAGGTAATGTTTCGGCGTTCGCTTCGATGCGTTGAATCATCTCAGCTAACGTCCGTTGTTCTTCAGCAGAGAATCCTTCGAGTAAGTTCTCGAGGAACTCCTCTTTTTGTTCGCGTAATCGTGCAATGCGCGTCGCCCCTTGTTCCGTTAAGGAAACAAGAATCACCCGATTGTCAGCGGCTGAACGCTCGCGAGCAATCATCCCTGTCGATTCCAGGTGTTTGAGGTGACGGGTCACCGCCGCGTGATCGACATTGACGCGTTTTTGCAATTCTTTTTGACTGATCGTTTGATCGACTTGTAGTTGAGCAAGTAGGTCCATTCGCGTCTGACTGAAACCATCCGTACAGAGATCGAATTTTTGAGCAATCGTCTTATTGACGGAGACGAGTGCATAGATCAAACGTCCTTTTTCGGTGCAGGAAATACTCAATCCATCACATCCTTCCCTTCGTTCGAAGAAACCTTTGACGTATCAAAGATTGATATGTAAACGAATATAACGTGTTTATTTTGATGACGCAACTTATCTGCTTCTGACATAAAAAAAGATATCATTCACGCGGAATGATATCGAGTCAGGCGACTTAGCTAATTTGGCGTTCAGACGCTGGAAGTCCTTTTGCATCAATCGCTGCAATGATCCGGCGGAAATAGAACAACCAAAATTGCAGGAACGGTCCGATCAGGAAAATCGAGAGGATCGTACCGAAGAAAACAGGTCCTCCAAGCAACCAACCGATGCCGCATGCCGTGACTTCCATGATCGTCCGCATCAGACGAATTGACGTTCCGAAGCGCTCTGCAAGTGTCAGCGTCAACCCATCACGTGGACCGGCCCCGTATCCAACAGCGACATACAGACCAGCGCCCATCCCAATGATGAAGATACCGAAAATCAGCCAGAGCGTATTCAACCAGATCGACTCAAAAGAAGGTAAGAGATGAGAACCAAGAACAAGATTCATGAAGACACCGACGAAAATCGCGTTGACGAGCGTTCCGATTTGCGGTGTGACGCGGTCTAACGCGTACTTCACGAAAACGAGTAATAGACCGACAAGCAAGATGATCGTTCCGACGGATAGCGGCGTCTTCTTTTGGAGACCAAGATGTAATACATCCCACGTCGAGACACCGAGTTCAGCCGTGATCATCATCGATGAGCCGAGAGCGAGTAAAAATAAACCGAGTAGGAAGAGTCCCCACTTTAACGTAGCGCGTAATAACCAGGAAGCACGATGACGCGTCATGTCTAACACCTCATTTCTTAAAAATAATTGATTCGTTAACTGTATCATGAGGAAAGTAGAAGAAGAAAGACGAAATTTTCCGTTTTTTCCATCTTAAGAAGGAGGGGAAGGTCGAAAGAGAAACGTATACTGAAGAAAAAAGGAGATGACAGGATGAAAGCGATCCGGCACCTGATTCGTTTTACATACATAGAAGCCGTCTGTTGCGTCTTTCCCGTCATGATTTTCGCAGCGCTTGCTCTTTCACGTTATCTTCCTGCTGAACCGATCGCGCGATACGATCTCCTGTTGCTATGGTGTCTTCTCGTCCAAATCGTCTTACTTGTCACGCGTTATGAAACGCTGGAAGAGTTCAAACTGATCTTACTCTTTCACGTGATTGGTCTAGCACTTGAACTGTTCAAAGTGAACGTTGGGTCTTGGAGTTATCCGGAACAGGCTCTAACGAAAGTGGCTGGTGTTCCCTTGTATGCAGGATTCATGTATGCAAGTGTCGCAAGTTATGTCTGTCAAGCGTTCCGAAGATTTCATTTACGCTTCACAGCATTTCCACCGCCTTGGCTTGCGATCAGCGTAGGCAGTCTCGTCTATCTCAACTTCTTCACCCACCATTGGATCTTCGATGCACGCTGGCTATTGATGGTCCTCGTCGTCCTTGTCTTCTATAAGTCATGGGTTCATTTTACGATCGAGCAGACGATCTACCGGATGCCGCTCGTCCTATCCTTTTTACTGATTGCCTTTTTCATTTGGATTGCGGAGAACATCGTGACGTTCTTTAAAGGCTGGGTCTATCCGCATCAGGAAGGAGGCTGGGCAGTCGTTGATCTTGGAAAATTGTCTTCTTGGTTCCTGCTTGTGATCATCACGGTTTTGATCGTCATCGTCGCGAAATACAAGCGTCAGGATCCGGCTGTGGAGATATATCAGCGTACATAGACGAAAAACATGACATTTCGTTTGCGATGAAGCGCTTCGATGTTCAACGTTCGTTCTAACATGTGGACGACAACTTGAGCGTGCTTGGCTCAACCAGCAACGAGACGGGAAATTATTGAAAAAAGAGTGAAACATTAGAAATTTTAAGCCGTAGAGTAAGGTGAGAACTTATTTTTTAAGGAGGACCTTACTCATGTCATCTCAATTAAAAAAAGCAGCGAAGGAGTCGCTCAGGGGTCGTTGGGGATTTGCAGTCCTAGCTTTTCTGCTGTTTAGTATTATTCAGGGTGTTCCTAATTTATTTGGATCGGATATCGATGAGCCGTCTAGTAGTATAGATCTCGTTGTATCATTGGTGTCGATTTTATTGATTCCAGTAGGAGTCGGTTGGACATGGATTGCCATGTCGATTGCTCGTGGCGAAGAAACGAAAGTGACGGATTTGTTTGAGCCATATGGTATGTTCCTGAAAGTGGTGGGGCTGGCCATTGTTCAGTTCATCTTTATCGCGCTCTGGACGTTACTCTTAATCATCCCTGGTATCATCAAGTCATTCTCTTACTTGTTGACGTTCTACATCCTTCGAGATGAACCATCGATCGGTATCCTCGAGGCCATCACGCGTTCACGCCAACTCATGGATGGTCATAAGATGGAAGCATTCTTACTCTTCCTATCATTCATTGGTTGGGCATTACTTGTAATCGTTACACTTGGTCTTGCTGTCTTATGGGTTGGACCATACTTCAGCGTCACGCTTGCCAAATTCTATGATCGTGTTCGTGGTGAACAAGCACCAGAGCCAACATCAGATTTCGTCGCACCATATTAATCCGGAATCCCGACACTACGTCGGGATTTTTCTTTGAAATAAATCCGATAGGAAAAGACGGTTTAATGGTTGCTTTAGTTCAATGAATTCTGTACGATGAATGCAACACATCTTATCTAGAGAAGTCGAGGGACTGGCCCGAAGACACTTCAGCAACCCCGCTATGGCGGAAGGTGCTACTTCCAGGAAGGAATACCTTCTGAAGATAAGAGCGGACAGGACAAGATACCGTCGCTCTTTTCGAACTTCGAAAAGAGCGTTTTTTTATGATAAGGGGGACGATGGAGTGGAGTATGGTTTTTGGTTACCGATTTTTGGGGGATGGTTACGTAACGTCGAGGATGAACAGATGCCAGCAACATTCGATTATGCGAAACAAGTCGCACAAACAGCTGAACGCATCGGCTTCTCGACGACGTTGATTGCGGAATTGAACTTGAACGATATCAAAGGCATCAAGGAACCGAGTCTTGAGGCATGGACAACGGCAGCGGCGATTGCTGCAACAACAGAACGCCTTGAGATCATGACAGCGGTTCGTCCCGGGTTCCATAATCCAGCGACGACGGCGAAGATGGCGGCAAACATCGATCAGTTGAGTGGAGGGCGATTTACGCTCAATGTCGTCTCAGCCTGGTGGGCAGAAGAAGCAAAACAATACAACGGTATTTTTACTGCACATGATGAGCGCTATGCCCGGACGGAAGAGTTCGTCACGGTCATGAAAGGACTATGGGCAGATGCGTCACCGTACAGCTTCTTCGGTCATCACTACACGATCGAACAGGCAGAACTCCATCCGAAACCCGTCCAGCGTCCGGGGATTAAGCTCTACGCTGGTGGAGAGAGTGAAGCCGGAAAACGGACGATCGTCGAACATTGTGATGCCTACGTCATGCATGGAGGCACTGTTGAAGAAGTAGCTCATAAAATTAATGATATGAAAGTACGCCGGGAAGCGACGGGACACGCACCGCTTGAGAGCTTCGGTCTTGCTGCCTACATCATTTGTCGGGATACGGAAGAAGAAGCGCTTCTTGAGTGGCAACGCATCACGGACGTTAAGGAAGACAGCGCCGGTTATGCCGGTTATCAAGATTTCATCAGTAAATCGCAACTCGAACAACAGGTCGAACGAAATGATTATTCCGTCTCGAACCGTGGTCTGCGACCGAACTTGATCGGAACACCAGAACAGATTGCCGAACGGATTCTAGCGTTCGAAGCCGTTGGTGTCACGTTGCTCTTGTTACAATTCTCACCACAACTTGAAGAAATGGAACGCTTTGCCCGTGACGTAATGCCACTGGTCGAAGCGAAACGAAAGGTAGGTCAACAATCATGACAAAAATTCATATTCTCCACGAAAACCAAGAATGGACGGATCATCTCATCAAACGTCTCGAAGAACTCAAGTTGCCGTACGAGCAGTGGCACTTAAATGAAGGAATCGTACCGTTAGATGAACTGCCGCCAGAAGGTGTCTTTTACAGTCGTATGAGTGCGTCTTCGCATACGCGGGGGCATCGTTACGCGCCGGAGTTGACGGAAGGGGTCCTCGCTTGGTTAGAAGAGCATGACCGGACCGTCTTTAACGGAACGCGTGCGCTTCGTCTTGAAGTCAGCAAAGTCAATCAATACACGGCGTTGCGGAAGGCTGGGATTCGTGTACCGAAGACGACGGCTGCCGTCGGACGCGATCAAATCGTACAAGCAGCAAAAGAGATCGGTGTTTCGTCATTCATCACGAAACACAACCGTGCCGGGAAAGGTCTCGGCGTCCAGTTATTCCATTCGATTGAAGCACTTGAAGCTTACCTCGATGGTCCGACATTCGACGAACCAGTCGATGGCATCACATTGATTCAAGAGTATATCCAAGCACCAGAACCGTACATCACGCGCTGTGAATTCGTAGGTGGAAAGTTCGTCTACGCGGTTCGAGTCGATACATCAGAAGGTTTTGAGCTTTGCCCAGCGGATGCATGTGTGATCGACGACTTGTTCTGCCCAGTTGGTGAAGAAGCGCCACAAACGCCGATGAAGTTCCAAATCGTTGAAGGCTTCGATGACCCGATCATCCAAAAGTATGAAGCATTCCTCCAAGCGAACCAAATCGCGGTCGCAGGCATCGAGTTCATTAAGGATGCGTCAGGTACGATCTATACGTATGACGTCAATACGAATACGAATTACAATTCGGATGCTGAGGCAGCTGCAGGACGCTACGGTATGCTCGAACTGGCCAAGTTCCTCGGAACAGCACTTGAAACAAGTACAGTAAAATAAGAATCGGCTTCCGCCCTGTCACCGGACGTTACAAGACCGGATGATGGGGTATTTCTATAGAAAGAAGGGGGCGGATCTATGATTACGTGGAGAGAAGAACGACAGCTCGACATCCTGATTGAGGAAGCATGGCACTTGTTTGATCACACGCGATTGCAGCGTTTGATTCCAAACGTCGTCCAGCACGAGGTGATTGAACGAAAACCGGGTGTCGTCGGTTCGACGTATCGTCAAACATACATGCAGGGTAATCGACTCGAAACCTATATCGTGACCGATTTAGCCTATACGAACGAGCCTGACTTCAAGCAAAATACGATTGGATTCACATTGGCTAAAATATTCAAGATCGAGATGACGTTTACGCTCAAACCACTTGGACACGATCGTTGTCTGTTGATTTATACAGGAAAAAATGAAGGAGTGAACTTCGTTGGGAAAAGTCTCTTGTCACTCGGTGGCGAACGAGAAAACGAGAAAATTGTTCAAGGCTTGTTGCAACGTGTCGAAGAAGAGGCAGCGAAACAAAAGAAGAACAATGCATGAAAAAACGGATTCCCGCACTGGGGAATCCGTTTTTTCATATCTTATCGATTCGTATACGATTTATGATCACTCGGTAAAACGGATAGGCAGTCGACACCTTGATAACGTTCTCGTTTTCTATCGCTGGATCGAGCGATTTTGGATTATCAAAATGCTTAGTTACCGACTACTATTTTTAAGTATAAATACGGTTATTAAATTTTCATTTAATCCAAAGATTATATCGTTACGATAGTAGACGCAAACGAGAAATCTGTGAATCATTTTGCATCTCATTCAGTGGTCGAAACCGAACAGCTCGTAATTCTTGTTGATTAAGCGATAGTTCAGGATCGATCCCGAGTCGAGGTCCAGGACTATCTAAGGCACGGCGAACGAGAAAACATGTCTCTGTTCCTTGATCCATTGAAATCTCGTAAAGTTTCCGTTCGACCGTGACGTGAAGATGCGTTTCTTCTAACACTTCTCGCATGATGGCTTGCTCTTTTGTTTCACCATTCGCGACACCTCCGCCGGGTAACGTCCAAAATGTCCGGGAAGGGGTATGTAATTCGACCATTAGGATCTGTTGCTCTTCAATCAACGCAGCGCATACCCGATGTCGCATATCGCATTCCTCCTTCAACATGTTCAAAAAAAGACCGAAACGACAGTTCCGGTCTCTTTTAAAATCATTGTGCGTATAACGCTGTTAATTGCTGTTGAATCGTATCGTTGTTCAAATACTCATCGTATGTCGTTTCTTTATCGACGATACCGTTTGGCGTCAACTCGATGATGCGGTTCGCGATCGTTTCGACGAACTGGTGGTCATGCGAGCTGAAGAGCATTGCGCCTTTATAAGCGATCAAACCATCGTTGAGTGCCGTGATCGATTCGAGATCCAAGTGGTTCGTTGGATCGTCGAGTACAAGGACGTTAGCACCACTGAGCATCGCTTTTGAAAGCATACAACGGACTTTTTCGCCCCCGGATAAGACAGATGCTTTTTTCATGACTTCTTCTCCAGAGAAGAGCATCCGACCGAGGAATCCACGGAGGAACGTATCACTCTCATCTGCCGGTGAATACTGACGGAGCCAATCGAGGATCGTCTTATCCGAGCCTTCGAAGAATTCCGAGTTATCTTTCGGCAAGTATGACTGGGAAGTCGTGACGCCCCATTTGAACGTACCGCTATCCGGTTCCATCTCACCCATAAGGATTTTGAATAGTGTCGTGATCGCGATATCGCTTTGGCTGATGAACGCGACTTTATCCGTCTTGTTCAACGAGAAGCGGACGTTATCAAGGACTTTGACGCCATCGATCGTCTTCGAGATGCCGTCGACCATCAAGAGATCATTTCCGATTTCACGTTCCGGTGTGAAGCCGACGAACGGATAACGGCGTGACGATGGACGAATGTCGTCGAGTGTGATTTTATCAAGCAATTTCTTCCGTGACGTCGCTTGTTTCGCTTTTGAGGCGTTTGAGCTGAAACGTGCGATGAAGGCTTGAAGTTCTTTAATCTTCTCTTCTTTTTTCTTGTTTTGGTCACTTGCCATACGCGAAGCAAGCTGACTTGATTCATACCAGAAATCATAGTTTCCGATATACAGTTGGATTTTACCGTAATCAAGATCCGCCATGTGCGTACAGACGTTGTTCAAGAAGTGACGGTCGTGGGAAATGACGATGACCGTGTTCTCGAATCCGATCAAGAATTCTTCAAGCCATTTGACAGCTTTCAGGTCGAGTCCGTTCGTCGGCTCATCGAGTAAGAGAATGTCTGGTTTACCGAACAACGCTTGCGCAAGCAAGACTTTAACTTTTTCAGATCCTGTCAGCTCAGCCATCGTTTTCGAGTGAAGGTCTTCCTTGATGCCGAGTCCTTGAAGAAGCATCGCTGCTTCCGACTCCGCTTCCCAACCGTTCATCTCAGCGAATTCACCTTCGAGTTCAGCAGCACGCATGCCGTCCTCGTCTGAGAAATCTTCTTTCATATAGATGGCATCTTTTTCTTTCATGACTTCATAGAGACGTTTGTGTCCCATCATGACTGTTTCGATGACTTGGAATTCTTCGTATTCATAATGGTTCTGGCGAAGGACGCCTAAGCGTTCGCCTGGTGTGATGATGACATCGCCTTGTTGTGCTTCGATGTCACCAGCGAGAATTTTCAGGAATGTCGACTTACCAGCGCCGTTCGCACCGATCAGACCGTAACAGTTACCTGGCGTGAACTTGATGTTGACGTCTTCGAATAATTTTCGGTCCGCAAAGCGAAGACCGACGTTTTGTACTGTAATCATATAGAGATGAACCCTCGTTTCTAGTAAGTGATGTGCTCATTCGAGTGTACCACAAATCGTGATCTGTCGTAGAGCAGGCAAAGTTCTTTCCATATTAGGACAGAAATTAAAAATAAGCAACCGGACATTTAAAATAATGAAACATTTTCCAGATGGATGCGTAGAAGAAAGTAAGGAATTCGCTAGAGGAGGGGTTAGATGGCCATCTTTTTCACGTTATTGTTTTTCGCCCTCATCGTTTTGCTTGGCATGGAACTCTATCGCTATATCCAAGAAAAGATTGATAAAGGAGATTCAGAATGAGAGAAATCAAACCGAAGAAAAAAATTCGTCCATCGATGATCATCGCCGGTGTACTTGTATTAGCCCTGCTGGCTACAACGCCGTTCGTCGTCGAACAAATCGAACCCGGACAAGTTGGTGTCGTTTATACCCCGTCAAGCGGTGTCAAAGATGAGACGTTATCGCAAGGCTGGCATGTCGTTTCACCGATCACACGGGTGACGGAGTATCCGATCCGTACACAGACGAAATCGCTTGATAACATGACGCTTGCGACTAAAGACGGAAAGAACATCGTCGTCGACTTTACATACAGCTTCTCCGTTTCGCCGGATAAGGTGACAAAAGTCTTCAACAAGTTCGGACCAATCGAAATCGATGAGATTGCCAAAGGTTACTTGAAACAACGACTCTATGATGCATCTCGTGAGCAAATCTCGAAAGTTACCGTCCTTGAACTGTTCGGTGAAAAATCAGGAAACGTCTCGACGAGCATTCAGACGCAGTTTGCAGAAGACGTCAAGGACATCGGGTTCATCATCGAGGATGTCGCACTCGGTGCACCAAAACCAGATGAAAAGACACAGGAAGCAATCGATGCGCGTGTCAAAGCGTCGCAGGAACTCGATAAAAAGAAAACGGATCTTGAAATCGCTAAAGCAGAGGCAGAACGTCTTCGCGTAGAAGCAAAAGGAGCAGCCGATGCGCGTTTGATCGAAGCTCAAGGATTGGCAAAAGCACAAAAAGAATTACAGAAGACGTTGACGAAAGAAATGATTCAATATGAAGCCGTCAAGAAGTGGGACGGGAAATCACCACTCGTCAGTGGATCAGGGAGTATGGTTCAACTACCGATTCCTGACGGTACGACACAAGAAAAAAACTAATTGAAATATGTCTAAGATAAACCGCATAAAGACCACAACGCCAGACATGAAAAAAAGCAGATTCTCAGCGCTGAGAATCTGCTTTTTGATTAGCGCGAAGCTTGTTCAAATCCTTGAGCGATGGCAATGATCACTTGTGTTGCTTTGACCATATTATCGACCGAAATGAATTCAAACTTGCCGTGGTAGTTCTCGCCACCGGTAAAGATGTTCGGTGTCGGAAGACCCATGTATGAAAGTTGTGAGCCATCCGTTCCACCACGGATCGGCTTAATGATCGGTGTGATGTCAAGCGACTCCATCGCTGCATGAGCGATATCGACGATGTGCATGTGGGGCTCGATTTTTTCACGCATGTTGTAGTACTGATCGTGTAAGTCGATTTCCACACTACCAGCACCATACTTTTTGTTCCACTCATCGACAAGGGCAGACAAGAAGTGTTTCCGTCCCTCGAAGGCTTCACGATCAAAATCACGAATGATGTAGTCGAGCGTCGTTTTTTCGACCGAACCGTCAAATGAAATCAGATGGAAGAATCCTTCAAAACCATCCGTGAATTCAGGAGACTCTTCTCCGGGAAGACGATCGTGGAACGCCATCGCATGTTTCTGCGAATTGACCATCTTATCTTTTGCTGTTCCCGGATGGACATTTGTTCCGTGGAAGACGATTTTAGCCGCCGCCGCATTAAAGCTCTCGTATTCAAGCTCACCAAGCGGACCGCCGTCGACCGTATAAGCATACGTGGCATCGAACGCTTCGACATTAAAGTGATGTGGTCCACGACCAATCTCTTCGTCAGGTGTGAAGGCAACACGAATACGACCATGCTTAATTTCCGGATGTGAAATCAAATGATGCATGGCTGTCATGATTTCTGCGATTCCGGCTTTATTATCGGCTCCGAGTAATGTCGTCCCATCTGTCGTCATCAAGGTGTGACCGACGTAGTTGTGCAGTGCAGGAAAATCAGTTGGCGATAGAATGACGGATGGCACTTCACTTAACGTGATGGGATGTCCGTCATACGCTTCCACGAGTTGTGGACGGACATTCGTACCTGTGAAGTCTGTCGCTGTATCGAGATGAGCGAGAAAACCGATTGTTGGAATGTCTGCGTCTGTATTGGCAGGTAATGTCGCCATGACATAACCATTATCATCAACGGTGACTTCTTCCATGCCAATTGTCTTTAATTCTTCTACGAGCAAACGAGCTAGTGTCCATTGCCCTTCTGTCGTTGGAACAGTCATACTCTCATAGTTCGACTGTGTATCGACTTTCACGTATGTAGTTAGACGATCAATCAATTCTTGTTTCAAATCAAAAACGTCCCTTCTCGTCATAAGATATCTTCATCATAGCATGAACGACTAATGTGAGAGAATTCTGAATCATGATAGACTAATATTGAAAAAGGGGGAATTCTTCATGAGAGCATTCGTAGTCGATCAGTACGGAAAAAATGCATCACTTACAGAAAAAGACGTCACACCCGAAAAAGCGGGGAAGTACGAATTACGGGTTCAAATCGAGGGGTCAAGCATCAATCCACTTGATACGAAGATGTTTTTCGGACATGTGGCGGCGGCTTCAACGACTGGAATTCTCCAGGGTGATGTAACGGGGAAAGTGATTGAAATCGGGGAGGGGGTGACGTCTTTTTCTGTCGGCGATCGCATCGTCGCATTCGGCGGTGGACTTGGAAAACGCGCCGGTGCGTTAGCGGAAGAAATGCTTGTGCCTGAACAAATGGCAGTCTTACGACCGGAAGGGGTATCGGCTGAGGTTGCTGGTTGTTTACCGGTGATTGGATTGACAGCAATGGAAATTTTAAAAGAGCGAATCGCGATTACCCCAGGAATCCGCGTATATGTAGCAGGCGGAACGGGTGGAGTAGGACATCTTACCGTTCAACTTGCTCGTCATTATGGGTGTGACGTTACAGCAAGTGCCTCTTCTGACGAGAAGGCAGCTTGGCTAGAAGCAAAAGGGATTCACGTTCACCGGTATAAGGAAGAATCAGCTGAAACATTGCTCAAACGACTCGATCTGGATGGATTCGACGTCATCATTGATACAGTCGGCGGTGACCATTTACAAGAATCGTTCATACTCGCAAAAGAGCGGGGACGCATCATTTCGATCGCGACACGGACGACACAAGATTTAACGATGATGCATAGTAAAGTCTTGTCACTTGAAGCTGTGTTCGTCGCGCTTCCGTTGCTGAAAGGAAAAGTAGAGGAGATGAAACAACAGCAACGTCACTTAGCAGAACTCATGCATTTAGTGAAGGAAGGAATGATTGAAATACGGATTGAAGAGCAGATTCCCTATGAACGCGATGCGTTAAACGATCTCTATCAACGATTTGATCGAACATCACACTTTGGTAAAGTGAGTGTATATCCAACCCATTAAAAATGATTCTCCATTCATTTTACATTTCCTGTTAAAAATATAAAAAATCCGTTACTGAAAAATTCAGTAGCGGATTTTTTAGATAACACGTCATTTACGGCGAACAAGAATACTTTTTGGAGCGAGTTGTGGCATGGAAGGAGGAGTCGGGAAATCTTTCTGCTCCGGCTGCTCCCATACGACTTCAAATTTTTGACGCAACTTGTTGAACGCCTGCTCCACAGCTTTTTTCAATTGTGACGCATCAAGAGCGGGACTGTCTGTCGTAATCGCAAGCAGTCCTCCGCGATTCGCCAAATGAATGACTTTTTGGATCCAAAGAGCGAGATCCTGTTCAGTCCGAAACTGACGTGTTCGTGTATTGACTTGTACGGGTGGATGGAATAAGACGACGTCAAAACGAGTCTTCTTATCGGCTTGTTCGATGTAGTCGAACGCATCCTGAACTAAAATCTTCTGTTTCTCAGGAGGAAAACTGTTCAACACAAGATTATCTTTTGTCTTATTTCGACTACGTGTCGAGAAATCAACGCTTGTCGTTTGAGCAGCCTCACCATAAAGGGCAGCTACCGTTAATGTTCCTGTATCAGAAAAGAGATTAAGTACGGTTTTTCGTTCGACGGAATCGAGAAGGATTCGGCGAAGTTCACGTTGGGCAATGTCAAAACCAGTCCGCATACCAGCATCCAAGTCATACTCATACAACACACCGTATTCTTGTGCGACTTCAGGAAAATCGCCTCGTTCCCCTTTCAAAAAGTCGTCGCCTTTGACGGGTTGAAGATCGACGAGGAAATCTCGTTTTTCATAAATGCTTCTGTAATTCAGTAGTGATTCAAGAGCTTCAAGAATCAGTGGACGGAATGTATAGATGCCTTCATTTTCGAATGTAATAAGGTAATGATGATCGTAACAATCAATTGTCAAACCACCGATACCATCTCCTGCACCGTTAAAGATACGGAAGGCTTCTGAATACTCTTCAAAAAATTCGTTTCGTTTGTCTAATGCTTGTTCAAAAAGTTGTTTGAAGAAGTCGACATCAATCGCTTCTTGCTCGTCCATGGAGAGAGTCCAACCGACACCTTTTTCTTGCTTGCCAAAATAACCAGTCGCGAGGTATTCTTTATGTTCTGTCATCAGATGGAGCAGTCCGCCTGCCTCTTTGACATGTTGTAAGGCTTCGAACATTTCCTTGCGTAACGCGGGATACCCGCTTCGAATCGATTCAATCCATTCTGGTTTGACAACGATCGGATAAAGTTCACGAGACATGTAAGTTTCCTCATTTCTACTTGTGGATAAGTGGCATAAGTATACCATAAATGGAGTTATCCACATGTGGATAACTGGTATATAAATAAAACCGCTATTCTTTGCATAAGTCAAAGGAAGAACAGTTTTTGTTATGATAAGCAGAGAACTAAAAAATCTATAATGATTTGGAGTGAAACATAAAAAATGAAAAAACAAGTTCAAGTCGTAGGTGCTGTCATTCGCAACGATCATAATGAAATATTGTGTGCACTTCGTAGTAGCCAAATGTCATTGCCCAACTTATGGGAGTTTCCTGGTGGAAAAATTGAGTTACATGAAACGCCATCACAGTCGTTAGTTCGTGAAATCAATGAAGAATTAAAATGTAATATTAAGGTCAAGCAACCAATCGAAAAAACGACTTACGAGTACGATGCTATTATTGTTACATTGCATACGTTTGAAGCTGAAATCGTAACAGGAGAACCGATTGCCGTAGAACATGCAGAGCTTCGCTGGGTGGCTGTTTCAGACCTTGATCAGCTTGAATGGGCTCCTGCCGATATACCTGCAGTTGAGTACATCAAGAAAGAGTTTGCCACTCCTTAAACAGTTCAATTGATAGTGGAGAATGAAGTGACCAAGTCACACTAATCGGTTTAGAACCTGTACTTTGAAGATGCTTTAACTGGCCAAAGTATGTGAACGGTAGCGTTTTTCCTTGTTCTTTATCTGCTTTACGCATAAACAAATGAATACGAATTCCTTCGCTCTCATGGTTTTGATATAAAGTACCCGCTTTACCTGTAGCAGTTGCATTACTTTGAGACTGCCAATGGAAACGATATTGATCTAAGAAATAATCGTTATATTTCAGTTGCTCATCAATGGCTTCATCTTTGTGTAAATTCACAAATAAAATGTAGTCGTTACCAGCTTGAGCTACACCTTCACGCCAAGAACCTTCCTGACTTGATGAACATAGAAGACGTTGGATAACGGAACGATTGTATGTTTGATGTAATAGAAACGCCTGGTCTTCGATCAACCAATTAATTCGATCTGGTAGTTGATGAAATGCAAGTAGACCTGCTTGGATAAAATGCATCATATATGAACGCAATTCAGTTGATTGTTGAAGTGCTTGGACGACTGTATTTGAAAAGCGATAGTGCTCTTCTGATACAGCATCTAGTAATTGAATACGATCATTTTTTAACGCAGTAGACCAGCGTTTAAATAGATGATGAATAATAGGGCGCTTTGAAAAAGAATGATTCGTCGATAAGGCAAATTCTTTGAAAACTTCTTGTTCAATATCTTGTACTGAAGCAGAAGGATGACGCAGTAACTGTTTTAAAATCAGTAAGCTGAAAGGCTCACGAATTGGGAATAGTCCTTCGAGCTGTTCAACAATTTTGCGTGTAGTATCATCTTGCAGTAAACATAGTTCTTCATCGGTAGCATGTTTTTCAAGTTGTTTAAGACGTAATGTACTTCTCCACTGCTGAACAATATTTTCAATAGCTGGTGCGTCTTTGTGCGTAACTAAATCATTTAAACTCGGAGGATTTCCGATCATACGTGTCAATCGTTGATAACTTTCACGAAGCTGTTTGCTAGCTGAAAACTCTATTTTTTTCATTTGTTCAATAATAAATCTTTCTGTAATTGAATCCAGAATAGCTAAAGATCCTTCGGGTAGAATCGGAAAATGTTGTTTTACAGCAGTAGCAATTTTATAACGATCAATAGAATGAAACGATTGTTGACCAGATAACACAAGTGGTGCAACAAAAGCTTTTTGACTATTTCCGATAAAATCTAAAATCGTAACAAATTCTTTTGAGCTGTGTTTACGTAAGCCTCGACCCAATTGTTGAATAAAAATAGTAGGGGATTCCGTTGGACGTAAAAATAGCATTAGATTGACTTTTGGAATATCGACTCCTTCGTTAAATAAGTCAACGGTAAAAATATATTGCAGTGGGTCTTGATCATCCTCTAGTCGGCGAATGGCTTCTTCGCGTGCTTCTTCGGACTGTTTACTTGTAACAGCCATTGCTTCAATCTGATGTCGTTTAAATTCCTTCTCCATAAACTCTGCATGATTGATATTGACACAGAATCCTAATCCAACCGCCTGATTACCACTGAACCCAAATTTACGAATCATTTCAACAATATAATCTGTTCGCGTTGAGCGTTCGAGTGCAACAACCAGATCCTGTTCTACATAAAAGCCGTTTTGTTGAGGAATAAGAGAATAATCAATCGATTCATCATCTTGAATGCCAAAGTAATGGAATGGTGAAAGTAAATCTTGTGCTAAGGCATCATACAGACGAACTTCGTAAGCAATATTATAGTCAACAAGCCGGAAGATATTTTGACCATCCATACGCTCTGGTGTTGCTGTTACTCCAAGCAAAAATTGAGGCGTAAAATAGTCAAGAATGTTTTGGTAAGAAGCAGATGAAGCGTGATGGAATTCATCAATAATGATGTAGTCAAACGCATCCCGTAAAAATTGATTAAGGTGAACCTCTTTTGAAAGTGTTTGAACGGTAGCAAAGGTAAATTGTGCATCTTGAATTTGTTGTGATCCTGAATATCTACCAAATGTATAATTTTCATTTGAAAAAACTTGTTTAAATGTATGCTCAGCTTGTGATAGTAATTTTCCACGATGTGCAACAAATAATACTTTTTTAGCCTGAGTTTGACGGACATCAAATGCTGCTAAATACGTTTTTCCAGTTCCAGTTGCCGCAATGACCATTGCTTTTGTTTCTTTTCGCTCGCGTAAACGATCCAGTTCTTCTAAAGCCGGAATCTGCATGAGGTTCGGTTCAATAACGTTGTAATCGACAGCGGATTCGGCAATTGTATCGCGGATAGAAAATGATTTTATAGGTGGGGTTTCTTGTTGGTACTGTTCGTATTGAAGTAATAATTCTTCTGTACAAATAGTCGCTTCTGGGCTGTTCCAAAGTTGTTCAAATAAGTTTTTCGCTTGAGTGACTAATGTTGTGACGGGTGTAGAAGGTATACGAATATTCCATTCCATACCGTGCGTTAAAGCCGACTTTGATAAATTAGAGGACCCAACAATAGCACTATCCAACTGATCAGGACGAGAAAATAAATAGGCTTTCGGATGGAACGCATGATTTTTTTTTATCGGTTCATAAATTTTTACTTCAATATTTCTGAATTCCATCAACTGTCGGATAGCCTTCGCTTCTGTAATGTTCATATAAAATGAAGTCAAAATGCGGATTGATTTGCTTTGAGCTTCTGCTTCCTTCAAAGCTGGGACAAGCGTCTGTACTCCAGAATGACGTGTAAAACTCACCATCCAATCGGCAGCAGATGCTGTCCATAATTCTTGACTAATATGATGCAATAACTGTTCTTGTTCCAGTTGGCCAGGAGCAATGAGTTCCCAAGCACGCAAAGAATTTTTATATTGTGTAGGTAAAGCATGTGTTGTGCTAGTAGTGAGTTCACGATGAAGTGGCAAGTCGATCAGAGGTTGATTTAAATGCATGAGCCATTCATTGACCGTTTCAACCATTTGATCAGGTTTATCTTGTTTTTGGAAATGGTCTAAAGATTGATACAGTACTTGATTGAGGTGTGTAAGTAATTCTGTTGTGTAGTCATGTGCTGGTACAGATACACTTATTGCATCGGATTGTGAGTTAGTTTCAGTTGAAGAACGTAATGTTTCATAATAAGACATGGTTATCCTCCGAATAATAGTAAATGGTATTTAGAATGATTAAATCATCAATAATATACCAATAATTAGACAAATAAAGTAAAAAATCATCGTTCAACTAAAAAGTTAAACGATGATTTTTGTTTGTTAATTTGAGATTCTCTCTACCACAGCCTCAAGCGATACTTTGACATTACCAGCCAGTGCCCGCGTAATCATACACGAACCTTCTGCTTTTTCAGCGAGACGTTGCGCCTTCTCCACATCACGATCCGACAGATCGGCTGGTAATAAGAGTTTCGGACGATGAATGATCGCATCGTATGTGAAGACGCCATTCGTGACATCAACGATGCCTTCAGATTCCATCGTTAAGGAAACTTTTGGGATATTACTACGCTCAAGCATTGCGGCAAGCGTGATGATATAGCATGTAGCAGCTGCCCCAAGCAACATCTCATCTGGATTCGTGCCAACCCCTGGACCATCCATAGCGTCCGGAATTGAAATTTTTGTTTTTAACTCACCTGTCTCGATCTGACCGACATCATTGCGATTTCCCGGCCAGTCTGCAGTTAAATGAAAATGGTGCTTCATGATCAATCGCCTCCATGCCTCCATCATACGAAGTTCAGCATGATTTTTCGCCTATTCTGCTCATTTGCATAAGAAGAGAACGATCAGCTAAAAATTTGGTCGATTTTTTCGATATCCTCTTGCGACAACTGAACGTCTAACGTACGCAACGTATCTGTCACCTGATCCGGGCGTTTCGCACCAGGAATGATGGCATCGATGCCATCTTGTGCCAAATACCACGCGAGTACGACGTGTGCGACTTCCGCATCGTGTGCGTCTGCGATCGGACGCAATTGATCAACTTTTGCGAGGTTTTGTTCAAAGACGTCTTTTTGGAACAACGGGTCGTTTTTTCGTAAATCATCAAACGTCGTCTCTTTCGTATATTTCCCTGCCAATAACCCAGCGGCGAGTGGGAAGTACGGAACGAAGGACATACCGTTCTCAACGATGTACGGAAGTAACTCTTTTTCCGCATCCCGTTTAAACAGATTGTATTCTCCTTGATAGACGTCGACATGTCCGTCCTTGTTCGCTTCCTTCAGTTGTTCGAGTGAAAAATTCGAGACACCAATCGCGCGAATCTTTCCTTCTTTTTTTAGTTCAGCAAGTGCAGCGATGGCTTCATCCTTCGGTGTCGATTCATCTGGGAAATGGATGTAATATAAATCGATATAGTCTGTTTTAAGACGTTTTAAACTATCTTCGACCGATTGACGGAGAAAGTCAGGTGAGTTGTTCATGACGACGTTTCCGTCAACGAACTGATGCGCACCTTTCGTCGCGAGGACGACATCTTCTCGAGCGACCGTGTCGTGCCAGACTTCACCGACGAGTTCCTCTGAACGTTCTGGTCCATAGATGAAAGCTGTGTCGAGGAAATTGATCCCTTGCTGTAACGCGACACGAACGAGATCGCGTCCGGCTTGCTCATCGAGATTTGGATACAAGTTGTGTCCACCGACAGCATTCGTACCGAGACCGATTGGGTGAACGAATAGATTAGATTGACCGAGTTGAACATGTTTTGTCATGAAAATGACCTCCTTAAACGATATCGAGTGGTTCTTTTTTTGTTGGTGCTGGGAACGCTTGATCAAGTGCAGCTAGCTCTTCTTTTGTTAAATTCAAAAGTGCGGCGCGACCGTTGGCTTCGACATGATGTGCTTGTCCTGCTTTAGGAATTGCGATGACGTCACCTTCACGCATCGCCCAAGCAAGTAAGATCTGTGCCGGTTCAACACCATGTGTCTCAGCGAGTTCCTCGACGGTCGGATGATTCAGGAGTTGATCACGCAGTGAACCACCTTCAGCTAGTGGGCAATACGCCATTACTGGAATACCATGTTCGCGTAGTAACGGGAGCAGTTCATACTCGATTCCGCGTGAGCCGAGGTGATAAAGTACCTGATTGACAGCACACTGGTCACCGTTTGGTAGTGCCAACAGTTCTTTCATGTCTGATACGTCAAAATTCGATACACCCCAACGGCGAATCTTGCCCTCTTGTTTTAAGGCTTCCAGTCCTTCAACGGTTTCCTTTAGTGGAATGTCGCCACGCCAGTGAAGAAGATAGAGATCAAGATAATCCGTACCGAGACGTTCAAGCGATTTGGAACAAGCTTTTTTTAACGCTTCCCCACCAGCATGATGAGGATAGACTTTCGAGACAAGAAAGACTTCTTCTCGTCGATCAGCGATCGCGTCGCGAATTAATTCTTCAGAAGCACCTTCCCCGTACATTTCTGCCGTATCGATGAGTTCCATCCCGCTGTCGAGACCGACGCGGAGTGCTTCGATTTCAGCTTCATGTTTCTCCGATTCTTCTCCCATCCGCCATGTGCCTTGTCCAAGTGCCCGAACGTGCGTCTGATCGGGAAACGTCACTGTTTTTTGCTTTAATGCAGCGAGTATTAGCGTCTTTTCTGTTGCGTTCATCGAATTCCTCCTTTAAGTAGAGAGACAATAGTAGGGTTTACCACACGAACTCTGAACAAAAACGTCTTCTTCAAGAGAAAGAGACGTCACCAATGCTCAAATAAGGGACCATGATCGCCGAGGACGGGATCTTTTTTGGGACGCATTACCTGGCGGATACGCTGAAGATTTTCCGGACGTTCACTTGTTTGACCTGTCAGTGTGTCGTAGTCTTGACCATTCGGATAGGCACCGATCACACGGAAGTGTCGACTTGTATCAAGTGCTTTGTGTCCTGTGCCTGCAGGAAGTAAGAGAACGTCTCCACTCGTCAAGGTGAAGGTCTTACCGAGTGGACCACCGAGTTGGACGGTCGCATGTCCTTCGAGAATACCAATCACTTCATGGGCGATACTATGATAATGATGAAAATCAAAAATGCCATCCACCCAGCTATTACGCCAGTCATGTGAATGGAAAGTCTGTTCGATGCGTGACGGTTCTTCAAATGCATGCCGATAAATCAACACCAGAAAATTAGGGTTATTCGGAATATGTCCGTCATCCTCAAAGTAAAATACCTCAACACGCATCTTCGTTGCTCCCTTCTCTGATGTGGTACAAAGTAATAATTCCCTCTGTAATTACCCGTAATTATATATCATCAATCGTCCGAGCATCTTTATGGCGTAACGAATCGGGAGGTGCTACGATGCTTAAGTTAACGAAATTACAAAGGAGGCTTTCCGATGATCGCCATCGAAGCAAAGTTAGAAGTACAACCCGCAAAACGAGAAGAATTTTTAGCAGCAACTAAAACATTAGTAGCAGGATCGCGTGCTGAAGCTGGAAACATCAGCTACGATCTGTTCCAAAGTACAGAAGACGAAAATGTCTTCATGATGATTGAAAAATGGGAAGACCAAGCTGCGATCGAAGCTCATAACACAAGTGCTCATTTCGGACAATTCGTTGCATTTGCTCAAACAGCTCTTGCTAAACCATTGGATGTTCAATCATTCCAAGCATAATCATAAGAGATTGACGTAACACATAAGGAAGGTATTCGGGGTTCATGGCCTAGAATACCTTCCTTTTTTGTTTCATGCGACACGGTTGATCAAAGCCTCTACTTTTAACGAAACTTTAAGTTAGCAGTATTCCACTTTTCTTTTACAATCATATGACATTTCATTGAAACTGTTAGTTTTTCCCTGATTAGGGCATTATTCTTATAAAGACACAAAAAGGAGGCTTTTATCATGAATGAACGAACGAATGCACCAGGGTCGAAGCGATCATTCTTCAAGATGCCTCATACTTACGCCATTATCATGGCAATTCTCATCATCTCAGTCATCTTGACGTATACACTTCCAGCAGGACAATTCGATCGTGAAAAGCAAGACGGACAGACTGTCGTCATCGATGGTACATATCGCGCGGTAGAGTCTGCGCCTGTCAATCTCTTTGGTTTATTTGAAGCAATTCCGCAAGGCATGGAAGCGGGTGCTGCGATCATTTTTTACATTTTCTTAGTTGGCGGTGTCTTCGGTATCATTCGTCAAACCGGTGCTATTGAAGCGGGAATCAATCAATTAATCCGTCGATTTGGTCAAAAAGGGCACATCATGATTCCGATGACGATGTTCGTCTTTTCGATTGCCGGAGCAACGATTGGTATGGCAGAGGAAACGATCATCTTCGTGCCGATTGGGATCATGTTAGCGCGTGCCCTTGGATATGATGCGATGACAGGAGCTGCAATCGTTAGTTTAGGAGCGGCGGTTGGTTTTGCTGGCGGGATGCTGAATCCGTTTACGGTAGGTGTCGCTCAATCAATTGCGGAAGTACCGCTCTTTAGTGGTCTCGGGTATCGAACGGCTGTGTATATCGTATTTTTAGCGGTGACAATTCTTTATGTCATGAACTACGCACGGAAAGTCAAACATGATCCGGCGCGCAGTCTTGTTTATGATCTCGAACAACGTCGTTCGGAAGAAGCAGCGACGACGATTTCGCGCTTTTCGAAACGTCATGCTTTCGTCTTACTGGTTTTAATCGGTGGGATCACGCTCAATGTGATCGGAATCTTTGAGTGGGGCTGGTATTTGACGGAATTAACCGCATCCTTCTTGATCATCGGGATGATTGCGGGAATCGTTACGCTTGGTGTGAACGGTACGTTCGAGAGTTTGATTGACGGGGCGAAAGCCGTGACGTTCGGTGCATTGATCGTTGGCTTTGCTCGTGCGATTGTCGTCATTCTTGAAGAAGGTCGTGTCATTGACACGGTCATTTACGGCTTATCGAATGCCGTAGGACATTTACCGACGTTCTTTGCCGTCATCGGGATGTACGCCGTGCAATTGATTACGAATTTCTTCATTCCATCGGGAAGTGGACAAGCGGCGACGACGATGCCCATCATGGCACCATTGTCCGATTTATTAGGAATCGAGCGTCAAGTGGCTGTCTTGGCATTCCAATATGGGGATGGATTGACGAACATGATTTTCCCGACGAGCGCACATTTGATGGCGTTTCTCGCGATTGCAGGCATTCCGTATGAGAAATGGTTACGCTTCGTTTGGAAACTTTTCGCGATTTGGATTGCCTTGGCATGTGCTGCCTTATTACTCGCTGTGACACTTGGTATTCAATGAAGTCGACCTTCCGGACATGTGTCTGGAAGGTTTTTCAGTTGCAGGAATCGGGAAGCGTTATCACGAACGGAATAGGTAATGACTAAAGGGGGAACTGAAGTGACATATTCAATCGTTGGGTATTGTGAAAAAGAACAAGCATGGGGCGTTGCCGTTCAGTCGAAGTTTTTAGCGGTCGGGAGTGCTGTTCCGTTTGCGAAGGCAGGAGTGGGTGCGGTAGCGACACAGTCGTTTGCAAACACGACGTATGGTCCTGAAGGGTTGCAGATGATCGAACAAGGCGCTTCAGCGGACGAAGTGCTTCGTCGATTGACGGAAGCAGATGAAGGACGAGCGGATCGCCAGGTCGGGATCATCGATGCGAATGGCAAGAGTGCGACATTCACGGGAGAGGGATGTAACGACTGGGCAGGCGGTATTGCCGGGAAACACTTTGCAGCGCAAGGAAATATCCTAGTAGACGGTAATACGGTGAAAGAGATGGCACGGGTCTTTGAATCAACGCAAGGTCCGCTTGCAGAACGTTTGTTGCGTGCGTTAGCAGCTGGTCAAGCAGCAGGCGGGGACTCACGCGGAATGCAGTCAGCAGCACTGCTCGTCGTCAAGGAAGGTGGCGGGTACGGTGGATTCAACGATCGCTATATTGATCTACGTGTTGATGATCACCCGAATCCAATTGAAGAACTCGAACGCATCTATCAATTGCACACACTTTACCTACAACCGAGTAAGCCGGAAGAAATCAAGCCCATCGATGATGCGTTAGAGTCGGAGTTGATGGATAAATTATTGACACTTGGCTATCGCGGTGATTTCGAAGAAGCGCTCCGGACATATCTTCATACGGAAAACTTTGAGATGCGCGAACAAGCGGATCGTGCGATTGATACACGTGTCCTCGCGTACATTCGATCCCAATGAAAACGACAGGATGGACCACAGTCCATCCTGTCGTTTTGTTCATGCTTGCGTCGACTGAGCACGAATCGGTACTTTAAATCCGGTCGCGATGAACCGTTCCATTTCCGGTTCCGATTTAGCATTCAAGCCAACCGTCCCATCTCCTTTTAGTGCCACATTCGTTAACTTAACGCGATTGATGTCAGGACCGATCGTAATCCCGTGTTTGGCAGAATCCTCGATCCGGATATCCCGAAGGCGTACATCCTCAGCTCCGTTTTCTCCACCAAAGATTTGAATATCCGTTTTTGCGTGGCGAAATCCACTCATTTTTAACTGACTGATCGTAACGTTGCGCGCCTTATATTGTATTCCGATCATTGGCTGTTCTTGGTAGTCATAATACGGATCACCTAGCACCGTGAAATCATGAATGACGACATTACGATAAGCGGAAACGACGAGTGCGCGCGGTTTTGAATTCGTATATAGCTCCGTATATTGAGGAGTCTGAGCAATCAAGCGTGTTGCGATGATATTGTAAGCCGTCTGAGACGTTGGATCACTTGCTTGATGATGCCCGATATGGCGAAAATTAAAGGCACGGTGGTCATCAATTGATAAATGACCAACGATTTTAACGGTTGAGGCAGCAGAAGAGGTCGCATGCGCTTTGATTTCGAGTCCACCGAAACAACGACTTGTTGCGTTATTGAATAACCAGACATCGCGTGATCCATCATCGATTTCGATTCCATTTGAATTAGAGAAGCCTTCTGCATGGGCACGTCCACTTGGGTCATGCATGAAGCAGTTCGAGATGAAGAGATGGTCACTATGATGCGTCGTGATCCCGTCGTCTCCGAACCCGTAACCGGTTAATCCATCGAACCAGATGAATGAACTACTTAAGTTCGCTCGAGCACCGTCCCCGTTGTAATTGTAATACGGTGTCGAGATATCAAAACAATGGAGTCCTGGATTGACAGCTTCGACATCAAAGACCCAACCATAGGTGACATGTGCGTATGTGAGACAACTGGAGTGATTGCCCCATGTGCTACTTTTCTTTGCGTCACCGATTCGTTTGATATTCCAATCAAGCGTCATTTTCTCAACAAGCAGGTGATGATTGCCAAGGAGATAATTTTGGTTCGTCACAAGACGTCGACCTTTAGGTGCGTCATCGTGCATCTTTATAATCGTTTTCCCTTTGCCAGCTCCCGTTAAAATCGTATAACTAGGTAAACGAATTCCTCGAACGATGTACGTACCGGCTGGAACATGGACTTGTCGATGTCCATCACCGAGCGCTTCGATGAACGCTTGTGTATCATCTGTCTGTCCATCACCGACCGCACCATAGGAAGTGATATCAACGATTTCGACTTCACTGATCAAACGTTCGAACTCATGATTGAGACGCCCGAACCAACTCGGTCGAATCTCATCGTGTGGCGTTACGAAAGCTGGTGTCAGCGGTAAAATATGTTTATCACGGTTCGTCAAAAATAATGGCGAAATCATCGAACGAAGTGTTCGACTGAGGTTAGGATTGCGTCTTGGTGCGACGAATGGACTATCGTGTAGCAGTTGTTCCGCTTGTCGAACTGCTTGTTCGTTGGTTGACGTTTCAACGTATTCCTGAATCAACGCCGCATTTTGATACGGATCATGCGTGTGATCGAGTTTCAACATGAAATGGTTCCCCTCTCTGAATAGGTCTGTCTACCTTTTCCCCTCTCCTTGCACAATCATTCCTCGTTTTATGACATCCATAAAAATACACTAAAACTATACAGTTGGATTATAATGGATGTTGAAAAGGGGGCTTCTGATGTCACTTCGCAAACGACTCATAATGGGTATCGGACTGATTTTGCTGCTATTAGGGATCAGTAAGCCGCTGACGGAAGCGGCTGTTCAAGCATTGAAGCCACAAGCGATAAAGATGTCAGGAGTCGAAACGAACGGATCGTGTAAACCAAACTGCAATAGAAACGGCAAGCTGTTAAATATTCCGTTTCTTTCGTGGTTGCCGAAAAAGCAGACGAAGAATGACGAAGATTTACGTGTTTGGGACACGAATGAAAAGCCGAAGAAGCAGAAAGACCTCAAACCGAAAAAGAAAAAGAATAAGCTCATCGTTGTAGGGGTTGAAAACGCTAAGCGAGGTACGAATGAAAAGGGGAAATCCTCCTCGTCGGTGGTATTTACACCTCTGCTTGTTCTCCTTCTAATCGCAATAGGCTATATCGTTTGGTGGAAACGCCGAAAGATTAAGAAACAAGATGAAGTATGGATAAGAACTGATATCCCGTTGCAGTCTTCAGACAACGATTATATTTCGATCGAGAAACAAATCGATGTGCCAGATGCCTGGATTCGTAAACAACTCATCCAGTTCAATCACATACTCCCGACCCGCTTACGACGACATGACACAGAAACACTTCAGGAATGGTGCGTGCGTATCGGATTCCAACCGTCACATGTCCTAATAAAAGCCTATCTCTTAGAACGCTATACAGACAGAGCTACTACAATATCGGAGATGGACAAGCAAACGATTCAGGGGGAATTTGGAGCTTTCGTCCATCAGTTTGATTGAAACCTTTTTAAAGGAATGACGTAAATGGAATAGGAAAGGGGAGTTGATGATGTACCTAGCAGATGCCGTGAAATTAAAGAGTATTTTGAGGAAACAGCTTGATCAGCTGATTGAAGAGATGGAGCGCGTAGCGTTCATTGATTTAGAAAAGGGAGAAGCACTCCCCGCGCAACAAGGCCGGAGCTTAACCGACGTCGAATCCGCCATGGACATCGTGCGTCATGATATGCGAGTCTTGGATCGTCTCGTCTACGCGGCGAATCTAGAAACTGTCATCGTGACGGATGAAGGAGAAATGCCGCTCGTCGAAGCAATCGAGTGGGCGACCCAATTGCGGGCAAAGGCACAAAATTATCAGATGCTCGCAAGTCGACCAAAACGCGAGTTCCAATACGGATTTGAAGGGACGACGATCATTCGTCATGCCTTATTCGATCCAGATGCCTATCGCTTAAAAGCGGAGGAAGTGGAACGGCAAGCACACAAAGTATCGAATGCGATCAATGCCGCGAACTATCAAACGACAATTGACTTTGATGGTGGACGTTATATGTAACTCCTTGACGTGGTGAGACTCCACGTCAAGGAGAGGGGACGGACCTCAATTTTCCTCTGTGGAGAAGAGATGGCGACGGCAAACCGATGACCATGAACCATTGACAGACTGACCTGTTACCTTTGACCACCTATGGAACGCTGATGTTTTTTCCGTCCCCGCTCCCTGTCGTTTCTTTGAGAAACGACAGGGATTTTTAGTGTGTCGATGGAAACAACAGGGTATAGAGAAGCACAAGAGAAAGGAGAGACATCATGAAACACACTTTTTCAGCATTCGTCGTACGAGAGGTGGATGGGAACTATGAAGGGAAGGTTGAGGCGAAACAAGTCGATGATTTACCGGAAGGAGACGTCTTAATTCGTGTCACGCATTCCTGTGTCAATTATAAGGATGCCTTATCGATGTCGGGTAATCGAGGGGTGACGAAATCCTATCCGCACACACCAGGCGTTGACGCAGCAGGATATATCGAACAAACGACAGATGCACGGTTTCAAACCGGTCAAGCGGTCGTCGTCAATGGCTTTGATTTTGGAATGAATACCTCGGGCGGATTTCAAGAATACATACGCGTACCAGCCGATTGGGTGACGCCACTTCCAGAATCCATTCGTCCATTAGAAGCGATGCGGCATGGAACGGCAGGATTGACAGCGGCGCAATCAGTCGATGAACTGTCACGAATTGTCTCCAAGGAGACAGGCCCCATCCTTGTGACTGGAGCGACAGGAGGTGTCGGTACGATTGCGATCGCCTTACTGATTCGATTAGGCTATACAGTACACGCCGTAACCGGGAAACGAGTAGAACAAGAACGATTACTTAAAAAAGGTGTGGCGGAGGTATTAGACCGCATTACGTTCTTAGAAGAAACAGACCGTCCATTAAAAAAAGGAACGTATGCAGGTGTCATTGATACGGTAGGGGGACCATTGCTCGCGTCCGTCATTCGCTTCGTGCAATATGGTGGTGTCGTGACGACGTGTGGTAACGTCGGTGGGGCAGAGATGACGCTGACAGTCTATCCCTTCATCCTGCGTGGCATTCGTTTGATTGGAATCGATGCGGTACAAACACCAATTGCATATCGAGAGATCTTATGGCAACGGCTGGCGGATGAGTGGCGCGTCGATCTTGAACCAGAAGTCGACGTCAAAACACTGAACGACTTACCTAAAATCGCAGAAGCTCTGCTGACTTCTCGTCACCGTGGTCGAACTGTCATCGAAATTTAAATATTTCGAGTAAACATTGGTGGTATAGTGGGGAAAAACTGTGTCGACTTTTCAGGAGGAACCATACATGAGTGAACACCAACAGGAACGACAGTCTCGACAAGAACGACGGAAACAGAAACGCAATCGCCGAGGGATTGCGTTTGGCGGTATTTTAGCAACGCTATTCATCGTAGGTGGCTGGTTGTATATGTTGACGAATAACGATGCCTCTCAAGCAACATCGACGCTTGAGAAGCCGAAAACGACGGATCAAGCAACGAAAAACGAAAAGTCGAAGAAAGAGACAGCCTCGACAAAGGATCCAAAAGAAGCGAAAAAAGAGAAGAAGAAATCAAAGAAAAAGGCGGCAGAGTATGCGCAAGCAGCTTGGGTGACACGTCCGTTCGCGAACGTCTATCGCGATGCAAGCCGAAGTAGTGTCATCTATAAAGCAGATTTAGGTGATGTCTATGAGGTATTGGATGCAAAAGACGGAATGGTCCACTTGAAACTCAACGATAGTATCGAAGGGTATTTGCCTGAGACCGATGTCCGATTAGAAGCACCAAAAGGAACATCAGATAAAGCAGTCCTTACGGCACTCTCGCAAGCAGTTGCCAACCAACCGATTGATAAGCCGGAGCAGTATCTCGGAAAACCAATTGCTGACTTCGAAGCAAAATATGGTACTGTTGGTAATACGCAACAGGACGCGGTCAATACGTATTACTTCTCGAATGCTGGATATCTGCTCGTCGTCTCGGATGGAATCATTGAAGCGATTGACTGGACGAATGCTTCGACTGGTGGATTATCGACACTGGGTGAACCCGTCGTCGATACGAGCTATGGTACGTGGTACGAGGGAGAATCCTTACAACTAAAAGTGTTCCCGGATAACGGAAAGATGCGTTTACGTCTTGCGCGTGATCCTGGACAAGAATGAATGAACGGCGGATTTGCTTCAAGCGAATTCGTCTTTTTTTGCGCAAAAAACCTCCCGAGTCCGACACTCGGGAGGAAATATGAAAATCCTTTGGGAGGAGATTTTCTTAGTAGACGCCTACTGCATCAAATGATTTCGCTGCAGCTGTTGCTTCTGCACTTGTTGAACCGTAAAGGTCTTTCGCCGATTGAACGACTGCTGCACGGAGTGAGCTGAAGTTCGAGTTCGGAGTCAAGTACACGTTGAGAGCACGGTAGTAGATCGCACCGAGTTTCGGCACGCCGATTCCTGTGACAGATACGTTGTAGAACGTTCCACCGTTACCGAGGAGGTAAGCGGCTTTGTTGATGATACCAGAGTTGATGTGGACACCACCGTTATCTTGTGTACCTGTGTAACGTTTAGAGTAGTGATCTGGATCACCGTAAGCAGCTGGGTTCGACATCGAACGGAGTGCGTCACCACTGACTCCAGGTGTGTAGATGTCTTCTCCTACGAGCCAGTCGAAGTTCGATCCGACTGTATACTCAGCTACTGTACCCATGATATCTGAGACGGCTTCGTTGATCGCACCAGATTCGTTTTGGTACACGAGACCAGCTGTGTATTCTGTGACAGCGTGTGTCAATTCGTGAGCGACGACGTCAAGTGCGCCTGAAAGTGCGACGAATGTCGTGCCATCTCCGTCACCATAGACCATCTTCGTGCCATCCCAGAATGCGTTATTGTAGTTCGTTGAATAGTGGACCGTTGAGTTCAAGCGTGCACCAGCGTTGTCGTAACTGTTACGACCATATGTGTTCTTATAGAAGTCATATGTTTTTGCAGCGTTGACGTGTGCACTGACAGCAGCGCGGTCATATGTCGCGTTGAAGACGTTATCTGCATCTGCCCAGAGTGTTCCCGGGAGTGATGTCCGGTTTTTCGCGTCGTATGTGTAGACACCTTTTCCACGCGTCGTATCTTGAAGATAGTATTTCCCAGCACTCAACGTCGTGTTGAACGTTGCGCTTGTGCCAAGTACTGTCGTACCTGTTGCGTGAGCGAGTTGGTCGAACTTGTTAAGTACTTTACCTGAGTTTGCATCGATGAAGTATGTCCAGCGTGATGGCTCTTTGCCTGCGAGGACCGTCGATGTCACTTTGTATGCATAGACAGCATCATCTTTTACTGGATAGATGACGAGTTCTGCTTTTGGAGCGACTTCGAATTCAGAAGCCTTGATTGCTTTTTGATAAAGTTTGATGGCTTTCTTTTCAGAGAGCGTTGCTTTTTTCGCGAGACCTGGTTTTCCTTTGACGTTGATCGCATCGTTTACGACTGCTTTCAAAGTACCGTCTTTCGCGACGTTCCCGACGACGACACTACCAAAGACAGGGACGCCATCCACTTCTTGTTGGAGACGTACGATCTGTGAAGATCCGTCTTTTTCGACGTTCTGAACAGCAAAGTCACCTTTTTTGTTCACGAAATCTTTAACGATCGTTGCAGCTGGTTCTGACGAAGCTTTCGTGAGTTTACCAGCTTGAAGACCTTCTGCACCTACGACCGTAGGAACGACAAGTACACTTGCGACAAGCGATGTAGCGAGAAACTTTTTCAAAATAAATCGCCTCCTTGTTTGGGTTGAGTCTAACTATGCCAAAGAATTAAAAAAGCGAGAATAAGTCATTCGAATTAAATCGAATTTTCTGAATATAGTCCGTAGTACCTGTACTGAATTATTAAGTATGAAAGATATTTCAACGCAAAAAAAGAACCATTCAAGCGAATGGTTCAACGAATCCGTTGGTAGAGATGGTGGACATCGTCCCGAGTCTCATCAATCTTAAAGTCATTAGGATCAAGTTCAATCCCTTGTTTCGAGGCAAAGCGCTGAATTTTTTCGAAGGACTTCCAAATTTCAATATCCGGTCCTTCATGTTTCCAAAAGACATAACGAGCAGCAGGAATCCGGTGACCTTTCATTCCTTTTGGAATATCGTCAAGTGACGAGACAGGATATCCGACACATTGCGAGTATTTGGTTCCGTTTCGTTCGAGTGAGATATCGAGCGGATAGCTATCTGGTTTTGCAGGAATCTCATGTGAGCGTCTTGAAAATTCACGCCAGAGTTCCGGCATCAACGTATGCAGTTCGTTTTCTTCACATGTCAGTCCAAGACCAACAAAATAAAATTCATGACGTTCCACGATTTTAGGATGCATGAGAAACTCCTTTCCGTATTTACGACACGTCTTCAATCGGCGAACGTTTCAAGTCTAGAAAAAGATGCGTAAAGGTGGCGTCCCATTGCGTACCCATGCCCTCTTCTAAGATGGATAAAGCTTTTTCCACTGGCATTCCCTTACGATAAGGACGGTCGGATGTCATCGCATCATAGGCATCAGCAATCGCCATGATCCGACCGAAGAGTGGAATGTCCTCTCCTGCGAGTCCTTCCGGATACCCCTTTCCGTCATAGCGTTCGTGATGGTACTTTACCCCAGGAAGAATTGGTTGTAACGTCTTTGGGAGCTGAACTTGGGATAGAATATGCACACCGATGACGGGGTGTTGCTGAATGATCTGGAATTCTTCGTCAGTCAGGCGACCTTCTTTTAATAACACATCGTCGCGAATGCCGATTTTTCCGATATCGTGCAATAGTGCTGATTTGCGTAATAGCTCGATTTGTTCATACGGCAGGTTGGCAGCCGTAGCGATTTCCACTGAATAAGCAGCGACACGAAGCGAGTGTCCTGCCGTATAAGGATCGCGGGCATCAAGTGTTGCGGCAAATAACGTAAACAGACTGTCCAGCAATTGCTCATTTTGTTCATCGCGTTTTTTGATTCCTTCCATCATCAGGTTAAAACCAGAGACGAGGTGCGAGAATTCATCAGAATACGGATTCGGTAACGAGACGAGACGATTGTTTTCAACATCTTGAATGCCTTGTTGAAGAATCGCAATCGGTTTTCGAATGTTCTCATAAAGAAGAAGACTACAAAACGTCGCGACGGATAAGATGACGATTAAAATAAGCGTCGACCAGCTCCAATAAGAGCGGAGGCTTTCATTTTCCGTTAATTGAACGGCTGAGGCGAGCACGAACAGCATGATCGGAAAAACACCGATAATCAATGTGCTGATCAGCATTTTTTGCTTTAACGTGACGACCGTCGTTTTTCTTGGAACATCAAAGCCATGTTCGAAGGCATACTTCTCTAACGTGAGGAGCATATGCTCCGTAACGCGGTAGGTTAGAAAAAATTCAATCAGACCGTGTAAAATCGCGACGAGAACAGCACCAAAACAGGCGAGACCAATCAAGTAGTACGGCATCTTTAACCACTCTTGAGAGATTGCGAGTGCTGTCAGGAGTGATGCGGGAACTGAGAGACCTAAGAAGTGTGGTCCCATGATGCGTTGAACAGTCAGAACCGGAAAGTAATGGGTCGTTTGATAAGCCTCTTGGAAAGAGGCGAGTGAAGGAATCTCGTTTTGGAAGAAGCGTCGTAAGGCACCGATGTGCCGAGAATAAATCATATATTCGAGTAAGAACATCAGACTGACAGATAAACCCATGATACCCATTAAAATCAACTGTTCATTCCTCGTGAAGGTAAGGGTCTCAAAAATAAACAGACACCCGACGCCGAACACCGCGATGAATGAACCGAGCAGATAGTTTCTTAGTAAGTGGCGTTCAAAACGTTGTAAAGCGCTCATTATATCCTCCCTTTAGTGAGTTAGAGTGCTTTCAGCGTACCGTTTTCTAAAACGGTGGAAGGATGTTTTTTTGAAAAAAAGGTGAAAGAATCTTTTGAAAAACTTTTGAAATTAATACTCAAAAATAGGTATGGTCATAAAGCACTAATTATCTTAGAAAAGATTGATTAAGGAAGTAAAATAAACTAAGATTTGAATATTCAGAAAAGTATATTAATCTTTTACTTTTCACTACTACATAGGGGGTCAATTCACGTGGGAAAAAAGAAACAGCTTAGCTTAGCCGTACTGTCTGGAATTACGGCAGCTGCTTTTGCTGTCGGTCCGGTCTTACCTGGTGGGCAGGTAAAATCCGTACAAGCAGCAGAAAAAGCAGCCTCTGGTGCACCAATGGACTTAAATACGGTCGATCAGGATCGTTTAGTCAAAGTGCTTGAAAAACGTGGGGTCATTTCAAAAGCAGCTTCAGCCGCGACGAAGCAACAAGCCGTTCAAAAGTATCTTGATAAAAAGGCGAATGGGAAACCGGCAGCCGATCATGATCATCATGAATCAAGTAAAGAAGCCGCATTCGATAAGAAAACAAAAGATTTCTTATCGAAACAGAAAGATCAATTGGCTAAACAATTAAAGAAAAAGCATGACAACTATAAAAAAGGCAATCCGAATGGCTTCGTCAAAGTTGATAAAGCGAAACAGGCTGCCTATAACGGAGCAACACGGACGGATAAAGTCCTCGTTCTTCTCGTCGAATATAGCGACTTCAAGCATAATAACGTCGTGCAGGAGCCTGGATATATGTATTCGAATGACTTCAACCAAAAACATTATCAAGACTTAATGTTTGGTGATCAAGAGTTCGAACTCTTCAACGGAGACAAAGTAAAAACGTTCAAACAGTTCTATGAAGAACAATCAGGTGGTAGTTATTCGGTAGATGGTACGGTGTCCAATTGGTTGACTGTTCCAGGAACAGCTAAAGATTATGGTGCTGACAGTCCTGTGAGTGGGAATGATAACCTTCCTGGCGCAAAAGGACCACGTGGTCTCGTCAAGGATTCCCTGAATGCTGCTGTTAAAGCCGGCATTAATTTAGCAGATTACGATAAGTTCGACCAGTACGATATGGACGGCGATGGCAACTTGAATGAGCCAGACGGTCTCGTCGATCACTTGATGATCATTCATGCGGGTACAGGACAAGAAGCAGGTGGCGGTAAGCTCGGTGACGACGCGATCTGGTCACACCGCTGGACACTTGGTAGCGTATATCCTGTAGCGGATACGACGGCAAGCGTCAATTACTGGGGCGGAAAAATGGCTGCTTATGATTACACGGTTCAACCAGAAGATGGCGCAGTCGGCGTCTTCGCGCACGAATTTGGTCATGATCTTGGACTTCCTGATGAGTACGATACACAGTACACAGGTCAAGGTGAACCGGTCGCTTCATGGTCCATCATGAGTGGTGGTAGCTGGAATGGTAAAGTTGCTGGAACAGAACCAACAAGTTTCTCGCCACAAAACAAAGAGTTCTTCCAAAACGTGATGGGTGGAAACTGGGCGAACATCCAACAGATTGATTTTGATTCGCTCACTAAGGCGGGGACGGCATCGTACCTCGACCAAAGCGTAACGAAATCAAAAAATCCAGGAATCATCAAAGTAAATCTACCGAAAAAACCGGTGAAAGGTATCACGCCGGCTTACGGTAAGAAGTATTACTACAGTACGAAAGGTGATGATCTTCATACGTCAATGACTTCACCAGAGTTCGATTTGACGAATGCAAAAGAAGCGAAGTTCGACTTCAAAGCCTTTTACGATGTTGAATTCAACTACGATTACTTGACAGTCACAGCTACTGCTGACGGTCAATCGAAAGTCATTGACACGATTGGCGATCAAGATACAGATGGTGATCAACGTGCTGAATCAACAAAAGGCGCATGGGTCGATAAATCATATGACCTGAGCGAATTTGCTGGTAAAAAAGTCACGTTGAAATTTGAATACGTGACAGATGGTGGACTTGCACTAGACGGATTTGCACTTGATAACGCGAAGTTGACAGTTGACGGTAAAGTCGTCTTTGAAGATGATGCAGAGGGTACTCCTAAGTTCACTCTAGATGGTTTCGTTGCTTCAGACGGTTTCTCTTATGCGGATAACGCGTATTACCTCGAATGGCGTAACTATGCAGGCTCGGATAAAGCACTCGAGCATGCACGCGGCGTTAAGTACAACACAGGTCTTGTCGTCTGGTATGGTGATTCAAGCTTCAACGATAACTGGGTTGGTGTACACCCAGGTGAAGGATTCCTCGGAGTCGTTGACTCGCACCCTGAAGCAATCGTTGGAACACTTAACGGTAAGCCGGTCACGACAGGAAGCACACGTTACCAAATCGCAGATGCTGCGTTCAGCTACGATAAAGCACCTGCATGGCTCATCGATTCGCCATCACGTGGAACATACGACTACAAAGGTCTCCCAGGTGTGACGAAGTTTGATGATTCAAAATCTTACATCAACCAGTTGATTCCGGACGCAGGAAAATTGCTTCCGAACAACGGGCTGAAGATTCAAGTCATCGGTGAAGCGAAAGACAACTCTGCTGGAGCAGTCTGGATCCACCGTTAAAAACAGGAGAACAGGTTCAGTTTCGGCTGAACCTGTTTTTTTATTTTAGTTATGTAGAAGAAGTGGAATCAATTGGAAAAACATTGGTCTGACAACTTGACTTTTAAAGCGCATCCATTCTATACTTACGTTAGCTTAATATTGTTATTGTCATTACGGATTCACATCGTGTCACGAACAATCTTTTCGTTGCTCCATGTATTTCGGGACAATAATGAATTCTTTTCATATGCCCAGCATATGTATTAAGTAATTTATTTTTGGAGGTTGTTCCCATGAACACAGGTAAAGTAAAATGGTTTAACGCAGAAAAAGGTTTCGGTTTCATCGAAGTTGAAGGCGGAGAAGACGTATTCGTACATTTCTCAGCAATCACTGGTGAAGGCTTCAAAACTCTTGACGAAGGTCAAGAAGTTGAGTTCGAAATCACTGAAGGCGCACGTGGAGCACAAGCTGCTAACGTCGTAAAACTTTAATTTCAACTATTCAATCGTCCCTTTTCGGAGGGGCGGTTTTTTATTAGACTAATATCTTGAATTCAAGATATTAGTGCGTTATACTTCAATTACCAAATCATTTACAGGGAGTGACGAAGATGGAGCTACTTGGAATTCATCATGTATCAATCTTAACAGGCATGGCAGAGCGAAATTATCAATTTTATACGAAAGTACTCGGAATGCGTTTGATTAAAAAGACAGTAAATCAAGATGACACGACATCGTATCATTTGTTTTATGGAGATGCGGAAGGGAATCCTGGAACAGATTTGACGTTTTTCGATATTCCACATCTTGGAACGGGTGTACCAGGAGCATCGAGTATTTCTTCGACATCTCTTCGTGTCAAAACAACAGCCGCTCTTCAATTTTGGAAAAAACGGTTTGAGGAAAAGGACGTTGAGCATGACGAAATCATTGAGCGTGCTGGACGACAGACACTGGCGTTTCGTGATCAGGAAGGAACGCGTTTGATTCTTGTCGCGGAAGATGGCGAAGTAGGTGTCGCAGGCGGTGTCCCATGGCCGCAAGAAGAGATTCCTTCTGAACATGCCATCGTTGGACTTGGAGCCGTGACATTGACGGTTAACGATCCGACACTAACGGTCCGCGTGCTGACGGAAGTGATGGGTTTCCGGAACGTTGGTCGCTATCCTTCACTAGCAGGTGACTTTGCTCCAATCGAAGTCTATGCGACAGGAGAAGGGGGAATCGGAGCAGAAGTCCACGTCGAAGCGCGTCCAGACCTTGATCGGGAACGTTTAGGTCGTGGTGGTGTGCACCATGTCGCGTTCCGTGTACCGAATAGTGAGGAGTACGAGAAGTGGGTCGAACGTCTGAATGCTTATCACTTACCGAACTCCGGTAAAGTCGATCGTCACTATTTCCAAGCCCTTTACTTCCGGGAACCGAATCATATCTTATTTGAACTCTCGACAGATACACCAGGATTTGCGACGGATGAGTCGGTTGAAACATTAGGGGAGACACTTGCGTTACCTCCGTTTCTTGAGCCAAAACGAGCTGCCATCGAAGCTCGGTTACGACCACTCGAAATCTGACAATCCTGTGACACAGGTCACAGATGGATCGTCCATCCCGTATACTAAGAGCAGGAATCAGGAAAAAGGAGTGACGGGATGTTAAGAACTACGCTTGGGCAATTCCGGATGATTGCGATATTAGAAGGAATTTCGTTTTTAGTCTTACTGTTGATTGCGATGCCGTTGAAATATATGGCGGACATTCCACAAGCAGTTTCGGTCGTTGGTGCACTTCACGGTGTCTTATTCGTCATGTACGCGATCTGGCTCGCCGTTGTGAAATTCAAATACGATTGGTCGATCATCAAGGCGGGGATTGCGTTCATCGCATCATTCATCCCGTTCGGCACGTTCATACTCGATCGGAAGTTAAAACAGGAAGCAACAAACGCGTAAATTGTGTATACTGAATAGAGCACGGCTGTGGATAACTGTTTTTGTCTATGCGAAGCAGGTTATCCACAGCTTTTTTCTGTGGATAATTTTTAGGAGGATATATTATGTCAACATTTGAAACATTACACATCAGTGATCTGTGGATAAAAAAATTACAAAAACAAGGCATTAAGGAGCCGACACCGATTCAAGAACAGGCGATTCCATCATTACTTGACGGACGCGACTTGATTGGACAGGCGCAAACCGGAACAGGAAAGACACTAGCGTTCCTCTTACCGATTCTTGAGCAAATCGATGTCGAATCGCAAACGGTCCAAGCATTGATCGTCGCACCGACTCGCGAACTCGCGCGTCAAATCGCAGATGAGACCCATAAGCTGATTCGCAATACGGAACAGTACCGTGCTCTCGCAGTATATGGCGGACAAGACGTTTTTAAACAGATTCAACGACTCGGACGGATGCCACAAATCATCATCGGAACACCAGGGCGGATTCTCGATCATGTCGGTCGCGGCACACTAGACTTAAGCGAATTACGTACACTCGTCTTAGATGAGGCGGACCAAATGCTTCAAATCGGTTTCTTGCCAGAAATTGAAGATATCATCGAGGCGGCACCTGTTGATCGCCAGTTCGTCATGTTATCAGCAACGATGCCACCTAAAGTAGAGGAACTCGCGAAAACGTATTTGCGTAACCCAGTCGAAGTACAGGTAGAAGCGGAAAGCATCACTGTAGAAGCGATCGAGCAGTTCGTCGTCGAGACGACGGATCGTCGCAAGCAGGCGACACTACGGACGATGCTTGACGAGATGCGTCCATATGCAGCCATCATTTTCTGCCGTACGCAACGTCGTGTCAGTAAATTAAACGAAGAAATGCAGATGCAAGGGTATCCGACGGATGAACTGCATGGTGGGTTGACGCAAGGGAAACGAGAAAAGGCAATGGCGAAGTTCTATCAAGGAAAAACACAATTCCTGATTGCAACAGACGTCGCTTCGCGTGGACTCGATGTGACAGGTGTGACACACGTCTTCAACTACGATTTACCGGACGATGCCGAAAGTTATGTTCACCGGATCGGTCGGACAGGACGTGCTGGGAACGATGGAATTGCCGTCTCGATCGTGACGCCGAAAGATGGTCGGACGTTCCGTGATATGGAACGTGAATTGAACATCTCGGTCACGCCAATCGTCGTCGAATTGTCTGAAGAGGCGATTCGCGCACAGCACGACCAGAGTAAAGGATCACGGAAGACGACAGAAGGACGTGGAAACACACGTCGTTCGAATAACCGTCGCCCGGGACGCGCACATCGTAAATAAACAGAAACAAGATAAAAGAGCCGGTCCATTTTCTCTGAAAAAGAGAAAATGAACCGGCTCTTTTTTATTTAGCATATACCATCTGACCACCAAGATGACCGGTATAAGCAAGTAATCCACTACCGACGATGGCAACGACAAAACTGAGTAATAAAAACATTTTTTTGTTTGAGCGGTAACCCAATAACAAAAATAACAGCGAGACACCAAAGGCAACAAGACTGAACAACGCGAAATGCTCATGATTTTCGATGGCAGCATGGGTAACGCTGCTTAAGTTCGCTTCCGCATACTCCTCTGCCCCGTCTCCAGACAAATAGGCAGCAACTCCAGAAATCAGACCGACGACTAGCGTAAAAAGGGCAAACAGTTTGAATTGTGTCCACTTCAGACTGATGAGTAATAGGATCGTCGCAAATAATAAAAGTGCAATCGGTGCATGGACAAGAAGTGGATGAAGCGGTACGTTCCCCAACATATCAAAAACCTCCTTGGATAAGTATGGTAAAGCATAATTTCACTTTACCCTGCTTATCTGACAGTTAACTGACATCGTTTTAAGGAGTGGGGAAATGAATGATGAACCGTGTGCCCTCACCTAATGTTGAATCAATAGAAATCGTACCGCTATGTTGATCGACAATCGATTGAGCAATCGATAAGCCGAGGCCCGTACCTGTTCCGTGTCGTGAATGATCCCCCCGGTAAAAACGCTCGAATATTTTAGTTTGTTGATCGGAAGCGATACCGATTCCACGGTCCTGTATCATCAACTGGCGTTCTGTAGTAGTTTCTTCGAGGGAGACATCAATGACGTCATCACTGTAGACGAGAGCATTCTCAAGAAAGACCGTCAATAAGCGGTTCAATTGATGGGCATCCCCTTTCATGCGTAAGTTAGGCGCAATCGAAGCATGGATGACACGATCCGAGTAGGCATGCTGAAAACGTTCGACAGTCTTTTGGACGAGTGAACTAAGATCAACTTCCTGTTTCGGTGAAGTTTGTCCTTCTCGCGCAAGTAATAATAAATCAGAGACTAAATACTGCATGCCTGCCGTTTCTGCTTTAATGTCCTCTAGAATCGTACGCCCTTCATTCGAAAGTGATTCCGCTTCTAGCAATTCAATTCCGCTATAGACGATTGTCAGAGGTGTCCGTAGTTCATGTGAAGCATCGGACGTAAAACGACGTTGGCGATCGAATGCTTGTTGCACCGGAATGACGGCTCGACCAGCAAGAATGTATCCGACTAGTGTCAGGACAATCGTTGCGAGAACCGCAATCCCCGCAAGAACGGCAATCAATCGCTGTAAGGTATCTTCTGTCGGAGAGATGTCCTTCATCAGCAGTAGTCGTCCTTCTTCGGTACCCCGTTGATACAGTAAGAAGTGTCGATCATCCCAGTCCACTTGTTTCGTCGTATCATCTGACCTTAAAAAACGACGCAGTGTTTTGGACTCGACGTCTGGCGGCAGACTTTCATAGCGTTCGTTTCCTGAATCATCGAGTAACTGAAAGTAGATCGGATTTTGGATGAATTGATCTTCTCCGTGCTCGATCCGTTCGAAGATATCTCGATCAGATATGCCCTTCAATTGATTCAATTCCATTCGATTCAGCAATTGAGCGTTCGTGACATACACTCCGATCAGGATGAGGACTAGTACAAGAAAGAACGAACCACTGAATAATAACGTCAGTCGTTTTCGAATCGAGTCAAGCATGTGGATCACCTAATCGATAACCGAATCCGCGAACTGTCCGGATCAAATTAGGAGCACCGACCGCATCTAATTTTTTTCGAACAAGTCGGACGAGCGCATCGAGCGCGTTATCCGTAATATCCGCACCGATGCCCCAGACGACTTCGATGATTAATTCGCGACTCATCACCTGTTCAGGTCGTCTTAGGAGCAAAGAAAGGAATTCGAATTCACGTCGTGTTAAATCAATCGGATAGTGTTCATAGGAAATCGTTTGTGAGGACAGATCAAGGACTAGTCCATTGAAGGTGACCGTCGACACGAATGCCTTTTGTTGACGACGACTGAGCGCGCGCAGTCGTGCCAAAAGTTCATTTGATTGAAACGGTTTGACGAGATAGTCATCTGCTCCACTATCAAGACCATGGACGAGATCAATTTCCGTATCGCGAGCAGTCAGCATCAAGATGCCGCCTTCAAACTGTTCTTGGCGTAAGGTAGCGGCGACTTCGACTCCGCTCTTGCGAGGCATCATCCAATCGAGAACGAGTAAGTCATAGCGATACGTCTGACATTGGAGGAGCGCCTCCACTCCATCCCGTGCAACATCTACCTGATATCCTGCCCGCTCCAAATGGAGGCGTAACATCTTCGCAAGACGCTGATCATCTTCTGCTACCAAAACGCGCATGCACATCGCTCCTCTTTTTTTCTCATTATCCCATAGTTGCCGTCAGTTAGTTGTCAGTTTTTTTCGATACAGTAAACGTAACAAGAAGGGAGAGGAAACAGATGAAACCAAAACCATTTGCGAAATGGCTCGTCGGGCTTAGTAGTTCCGTCTTCATCGGACTTGCGATTGGTCAGTTGAGTGTCAGTTCGAGCGATTCCTCGACGACACCTGTTTCGACAGGCGATACGTATTCGAATGATACGACATTACCATCCCAAGGAAATCAATATAGCGATGATGAAGACGAATATGTAGAAGATGATGGATATTACGAAGATGATGATGGTCAATGGCAGGGCGACGAATCGTCTGGATTCAGTCAACCCGGTGGGTCGAGTGACGGTCAGTCCAGTCATTCGAGGTAAGGAGGAGGAAAATGGAGCGACAATTGTATGCGATGCATAATCAGGTGCGGTTCGTGACGGATCAGCCGATCGATGAAGCCGAGTGGGAGGAACTCATCCGTTTCTTTCATTACGTCGATCGACAGTGGTCACGCTTTGATGATCAAAGTGAGGTCAGTCGATTGAATCGCTTACGGATTGGCGACACGTTATCGGTGTCCTTACCGTTAGCCCGCTTGCTGGCCCGCGCTACACGATACTTCGAACAGACGGAACATTATTTTTCCCCATTCCTGCTGGCGCAACAACAAGCTAATGGTTACCGGCAATCGTTTCCGTTCACGCAAGCCATCGCTTATGAAGAAACGGCTCCACCAGAAATCGCTCCATTCATCATTGAAGGATGTGACGTGACTCGAGTTGGAGGCGGTTTTATCGACCTAGGTGGCATCGGAAAAGGAGCTGCTGCGATGATTGCAGCACAACGCCTACGAAAAAGCTGGAATCGTGGACTGATTGAAGCGGGAGGTGACGTCATCGTCTGGTCCGATGAGGAACCATGGAATATCACAATTACGCATCCCGAGACCGAACAACGCGTCGCTGATGTGCAATTACGACAAGGCGCGGTCGCGACATCGAACCGTGTCTATCGATCGTGGAAGACGGACGGACAGACGCATCATCATTTATTGGATGGACGAACAGGGCATCCGACGAGGAGTCCGATTCTGCAAGCGACGGCGTCTGCGCCACAACTCTATGAAGCGGAAGTCATGACAAAGCTTGCCTTTCAGATGACAGAGACAGAACGTCAAGAAAAATTGTTTCGTTGGTTTCCAAAAGGACGATTACTGATTTTAGACACTACAGGAGAATGGCGAAGCGAACAGAAAGGAGTGAGTGAGATATGGACTGGATGAAATGGTTGTTCTCGACATGGACGATGATTCGCTTGAGTGGCTTAAGCGGACACTTCTTCATGACGATTTCTGTCCTAGCAGGATTGCTTGGTTCCTACCCGGCTCTCAAAAAGCAAAAAGCACGATTGCATCACGTGCACTTATATAGTGGTTGGGCAGGATTGCTCGCAATCGTCCTCCATGCGACACTCATCATCGTCGATACGTACGCACCACTGACGATCTTCGAGGTCTTGATTCCCGGACAAGCTTCCTATGAACCGCTTTGGAATGCATTTGGAACGATCAGTCTCTACTTATTCGGATTCGTTCTCGTGACTTCGGATTTCTTAAAGGAGACGTTAGGCAAGACACTTTGGAAATTGACACACTGGCT
>NZ_DJTL01000020.1:134824-135043 GCF_002439205.1 Exiguobacterium sp. UBA6309
GATACCGGAACACTATTTACGACGGTTTGGTACGCTGTCTCAACACTGACGATGTTTACGCTCGTCCTATACCGGATGCGGATTCGTCCTGTGCGACGGACACCAGTAAAAGAGCGCTCAGTCGCACGCTGAGCGCTCCAGATTGTAGACGAAAAGACTGACTCCAAAAAATAGCGCATCCTTTCACGCCCTTTCCTCAGGCGAGACACAAGCCAGTTT
>NZ_DJTL01000033.1:0-1876 GCF_002439205.1 Exiguobacterium sp. UBA6309
CGGTGCTCGTGTCGTCACCGGTGGAACAGGAACAACGGACGAGGAGAACGATGTCTATTATTATGAAGCAACCGTGCTCGCTGACGTAAAACCCGGCATGTTGATCATGAACGAGGAGACGTTCGGACCTGTCGCTCCCGTCCAGCGTGTCAGCTCTGATGAAGAAGCGGTTCGTTACGCTAACCAGACACCATTCGGTCTCGCTTCATACGTCTTTACGAAGGATTACGCGCGTGCCATTCGTGCGATCGAAGGGCTTGATTATGGAATCGTCGGCTGGAATGATGGGGTTCCTTCTGCGGCACAAGCACCATTTGGTGGAATGAAACAATCCGGTCTTGGACGCGAAGGCGGTAGTGAAGGACTCGAAGCGTATCTCGAGACAAAATACATCTCAATCGGTGGACTAGCATGAACGCGGCGGATTGGTTCGTCCAATGTTTAGAGGCAGAGGGAGTCACGCATATCTTCGGTGTTCCCGGTGAAGAGAACATCACATTGCTCGAATCACTTAGTCGTTCGTCGATCACGTTCATCACGACGCGTCACGAAACGAACGCTGCGTTCATGGCAGCGATGTTCGGTCGCCTGAGTGGACGACCGGGTGTCTGCTTATCGACGCTTGGTCCTGGTGCGACTAACATGATGACGGGAATTGCGAGTGCAACGATGGACCATTCTCCTGTCGTTGCCATCACAGGACAAGGAGCACTATCACGGCAACATAAAGCGTCGCATCAAATGTTTGATCTCGTTGATCTATATCGTCCGGTCACGAAGTCAAGTACGTCCGTTCTGACACCAGAAGTGATTCCGGAAATCGTCCGTCGTGCCTTTGCGACGGCACAGAGCGAAAAGCCGGGAGCGACGCATATCTCTTTCCCGGAAGACGTCGCAAAACAAGAACGAGATCAACCTGTGACTCCTGTCAAAAACGACAGTGCTCCGACATATCTTCATCCGTTGACGATTGATGATCCGGACGCTTTACGATTGATCGAGCGATCGCAACGTCCTGTTATCATTGCCGGTTTCGGGATTCACCGTCAACACGCACTTGAGGCGTTTCGGGCATTCGTCGAACAGCTCGATGCTCCGGTCGTCGAGACAATGATGGGAAAAGGCTCCATCTCCTCACAACATCCGCTTGCCGCGCATACGATCGGTTTGCCGGATGTTGATTACAACCAACGAATTCTTGATGCGAGTGATTTAATCATTACGATTGGTTATGACATCACGGAACTGCCCCCGGAAAAATGGAATCCGAAAAAGACGCCGGTCGTTCATCTGGATACGAACCCTCATGAAATCGATGCCTACTATCCAGTCGTTTCAAATCTAGTCGGCAATCTTTCAGATGTATTGACCGTTTTGACGACTCTGCTTCCAAAGCGTTCCTGGAACGGTTGGCAACGGAATCGCGATAAGTTGCGCCAAGAGATTCAAGAAACATATTCCCTCGCGCTCCCTTTACATCCTCAAAGCATCGTTCGTGAGCTCGAGCGGACGGTTGGTGAAGCCGGAATGGTTTTCTCGGATGTCGGAGCACATAAAGTCTGGCTCGCTCGCCATTATCAAACGACACATCCAGATCAATTGTTCATTTCGAATGGGTTTGCTTCAATGGGCTATGGTTTATCGAGTGCACTTGCAGCCAAACTTCTCTACCCCGACCGACGTATCGTCTGCGCCGCCGGAGACGGAGCTTTTCTTATGAACGGTCAGGACCTCGAGACCGCCGTTCGTTTGAAGCTGCCACTTGTCGTATTAATTTGGCGAGACGGGACATATGGCCTCATCGAATGGAAACAACAACAAGCATATGGAAAATCATCGTACATCACCTTTGATAATCCGGATCTCGTTCAACTGG
>NZ_DJTL01000033.1:2014-2610 GCF_002439205.1 Exiguobacterium sp. UBA6309
TCCGGATCTCGTTCAACTGGCTCATGCTTTCGGTGCGCTTGGACTTCGCGTCGGTGAACACGGTTCGCTTGCCCATTGTCTTGATCAAGCTTTCGCGAGCGATGGACCCGTATTGATTGACTGTCCGGTCGATTACCGGGAAAATCTAAAGTTAAGTGAACGTCTCCGGACGTATGGAGGGTGATATATTATGACACAACCACGTAAACTGCAATCTATTTCTGATTTTGATCAATTTGCGTCCGAGCATAGCGCGTTCGTGATTTGCAAACACAGTACGACATGTCCGATCAGTGCCGCAGGATTCTCAGAGTATACGAAGTTCGCGGATGAAACATCTGTTCCGACAGCATATCTCTTCGTCCAAGAAGCTCGGACCTTATCGAATCACATCGCTGAACACTATAATGTCCGACATGAGTCGCCACAAGTTCTTTTCATTCAGGACGGCAAATCTGTCTGGACAGCATCTCACTACGACATTACAAAGGATGCACTCGAAACGAACGTTCAGTAACGCTAACTATGAAACAAGCTTCTGGCTGTTTCAAACTGAAGACACAGCGCAATTTTCCTCTAATGAGAAGGATTGCGCT
>NZ_DJTL01000033.1:2847-3432 GCF_002439205.1 Exiguobacterium sp. UBA6309
ATGAGAAGGATTGCGCTTTTTTATTTCCTACGAATCATTTTCCTCATTCAGAAAAACGCTTTCAAAACTACATAAAAAATAAAATTATCTTTCTTAGCTATTATTGTTTGTAATTCGAACTAAATCGGATTAAGATAAACTACAGATAGAACGACCGTATATAAATCTGTACCGTCCGTTTAGTTAGGAGGATATTCATGCAACAAAGTGCAACTCACACAGCTCGCGCTCCTTACGGCATCCTCGCCGTTTTGATGATCGGGGCATTCATTGCTTTCTTAAATAATACCTTGCTCAACATCGCCCTTCCTTCAATCATGAAGGATCTAGCGATCGAACCAGCTACTGCTCAATGGCTGTCGACTGGTTTCATGCTCGTCAATGGTGTCTTGATTCCGACATCTGCTTTCTTGATTCAAAAGTATTCGGTTCGTCGCTTGTTCTTATTTGCGATGACCCTCTTCTCGACCGGAACGATTCTTGCCGGATTCGCAGACGTCTTCCCTGTGCTGCTCGCAGGACGGATGATTCAAGCGTCGGGTTCTGCTATCATGATGCCGCTACTGATGAACGTCATGCTCGTCA
>NZ_DJTL01000033.1:3611-4368 GCF_002439205.1 Exiguobacterium sp. UBA6309
TGATGAACGTCATGCTCGTCAGTTTCCCGATTGAAAAACGCGGGACTGCGATGGGCTTCTTCGGATTGATTATGATGGGGGCTCCAGCGATCGGACCAACGTTATCCGGTTGGATCATCGAGCACTATGATTGGCGGATGCTGTTCCACTTCATCACACCAATCGCCTTAATCGTTCTCGTTGCTGGTTTCTTCTTACTTCGTGACGTCAAGGAACGGTCTGCCGCTCAGATCGATCTGACTTCCGTTGCACTTTCGTCACTTGGTTTCGGTGGCTTATTGTACGGATTCAGTTCTGCTGGCTCTAAAGGTTGGGATAGTTTCCACGTCTATGGAGCACTGATCGTCGGGGTCATCGCACTCGTGACATTCATTCATCGTCAGCTGCATATGGAACGTCCGATGCTCAACTTCAAGATTTATCGTTACCCGATGTTCGCCTTGTCTTCTGCGATCTCGATGGTCGTCACGATGGCGATGTTCTCGGGCATGTTATTGCTTCCGATCTATGTCCAGACGATTCGCGGTATTTCACCACTTGATGCGGGTCTCATGCTGTTACCGGGTGCCATCTTGATGGCCGTCATGTCACCGATCAACGGGAAGCTGTTTGACAAAATCGGTGGTCGTCCTCTTGCTTTGACTGGTTTGTTCATCACAGTCGTCACGAGTTATTACTTCAGTCAACTTGAGATGGATACGACGTATACGCATCTGATCATCCTGTATTCGTTACGGATGTTCGGGATGTCAATGGT
>NZ_DJTL01000018.1:0-1396 GCF_002439205.1 Exiguobacterium sp. UBA6309
AATCCGAAATGGACCATCGGTATCGTTTGATCCCGTAGATAAAGTTGCCAAAACTCATCGACGAAATCAATCGTCGCCCCGTATAACAAGACAAGACAAAGAATTCGGACGTAGACGCGTCGAAACGAAAAACCGTTTAGCAATGTCTTTAATGAACTCGTCTCTCCGTCTTGTTCTCGCGATGCTTCCTTTAAGAAAAACGTCAGCAGTACTGTTCCGAGCAATACCCACCAGGACACGTGATAGTGCCAAATCAAGTCTACCGATCGCACGGCGTAACTCCCGACGAGTGCCGCAAGTCCAGACGTCAATAAACCACCGATTGAAATCAGTCGCCAGACCGGCTCGAATCGCTCTTCTATCCTTTGCATTCGCAATGTTTCATAGACGTGGGCTTCAAGCGCTCCACTAAGTGCTGCGCCACCGATGCCGGCAAGGACCATCGCCAAGAGGAAGGCAGGTAATGAGTAGGCTTCAAGCAACACTGTAAACGATAACCACTCACATACGAAACCAGCCAGAATGAACGGCTTTCTGCCCCACCGATCGGATAACAAACCGAACGGGACCTCACCAATCAACATCACCCAAGCAAAGACGATTTCTGCGATGACGACGTCGGCAATGCTCATTCCCCGGTCTTCCCAGTAAAAGCGCTCAATCACATAAGCTGGAATGAACGAACTACTAGCTTCGATCAGGATCCAAAGCATGAGTGATCGTCGGACTTAACAAGGCCATCTGCTTCGCCGCATCTCCTCACTTCCTTTCTATTTGATAGTAGTTAATTCCCGTTTTGCAGATGAAACCAACAAAAAAACGCCCTTTGATTAAAAAATCAAAGAACGCTTTTGACATTAACAGTCATCTGCCGATTCCGTGACCGGTACGACGGACTGGACGATCGGTAGTTCGACGATGAACGCGGACCCGACACCTTCTGTTGATTCGACATGAATCATCCCTTCGTGCGAACGAACAATTTCCTGACAAATCGCAAGACCAAGACCGGTACCGCCGATTTTTCGACTATCCGAATTATCGACTCGGTAAAACTTACTAAACAGTTGTGGTAACGCGTGACGCGGAATGCCGATTCCCTCATCTTCGATCTTCAGCTGTACACGATCTTCGACTTGACGCATCGTGATCGTGATTTGACCACCATCCGGTGAATACTTGATTGCATTATTGATCAGGTTCGTGAACAGCTGACGCATTTTTTGTTCGTCAGCATGAATCCGCCCCGTCGTCGTTTCTTCAAAATCAAGGACTAGCTCGTGATCTTTTGCCGAAGCCGTATGGAACTCGACCGTTTCCTGAATGACTTTCGTCAAATCAAGCGGTTTGAAGTCATATTGTTGCTGACTCGATTCCATGCGCTGGACATCGAGGA
>NZ_DJTL01000018.1:1722-5708 GCF_002439205.1 Exiguobacterium sp. UBA6309
ACTCATGCGAGACGGTCGAGACAAATTCCGATTTCATCCGGTCGATTGCTGTCTCTGCTGTCACGTCACGTAAGACGAGCATCGTGCCACGGAAACAACCACCGTAATGAATTTCCTCTGCATACAGCGTGACAAATCGCTCTTCCTTGTTTAAGGACAACGCCAAGCTCTCCGTCGGAATTTCCTGACTGCAGACATGATCCATGTAGGTTAAGAACGCCTCATGTTGATCGACTTGCACTGCCAACTCTTCGATTTTGACGTCGAGCGTCATCAATCCTTCTTCCGCCACTTGATCGTGCGCAGGATGATGGAATAAAGCGAGCAATGGTTTATTGGCAAAAATCGTCTCTCCTTCGATATAGATGACCGCTTCCCGAATCGAATGGAGAAGTTTGGACGTCTTTTCCCGTTCTCGTTCGACTTCTTCAAAGACACGCATCCGGAGCAAGGAGAGTGCCAATTGACGGGAGAACGACCAGATTTCGTTCGTCTGCTCTTCCGTAAAGGCATCCCGGTAACGGACGAGATAAATGCTTGCAATCATTGTGTTCGTCGCTGGATCCATCACCGGTACGACGATTTCGTACATCGCGTACGGATATGGGAGCGGATGATGACTCGCGACTTGTTTTGTCGAGCGAACAGCACGCTTGTTTTGACGTGTGCGTTCGAGTAATGACGTCGAAGCATGTAATAACTGGTGCTCCTGAGCTGCCGTCATCCCGTAAGAGACGAGATCCGTATAGCGGTCTTGCTCTAGGAAGACGATTGCTCCGAGCTCCGCATCGGTAATCGTAATCAATTTTTCGATAATCGCCGGATACGCCGTCAACGTTTCGCGAGACGCAAGTGTCTCGGTCAACTCATTGCGATAACGCAAATGGGTCTCGTTACGTAACGTGATGTCGAGTGCTTCTTCGAGTTCTTCCTGTTGCGATTGAAGTTCTTCTTGCTGGGCAATTAATTCTTCCTGTTGACTTTGTAGTTCGTCGTTACTTGCGACGAGTTGATGTTTTTGCCCGGAAATGGCGGCTGCCATCTGGTTGAACGTCGTCGTCAACTCACCAATCTCATCTTGACGATTCGTGATGACGATCGGTGTCGCATCCTCACCTTTAGCGAGTCGTCCACTTTCCCGGTTCAACTGACGCAACTGACGCGTCAAGCGGCGGACGAATGGTCGGACGAAAACGAGAGTAATCAATAAGAGGATTGCAATATTGACGGCTCCGAGAATTTGCGACGAGTTGACTTGTTTACCAAGCTGCTCTTGCGCCGCCATCTCTTGATCGTTTAAGGAATTACGATATTTTGTGAAGACCGTCTCCATATCAACGATACTTGAACTCATATCAGCTGCACTCTTCGTCTTGATGTTGAACTTCCGCTGTGGATCGAGTGGTTTTGATTTCGTGACCTTTCCAAGCGTCGGCATCTTCAAGAACGGTTCCGTCACTTTGCCGTCTTTTTTCGCCGCGACATAATTGACGAGGCTCGGCATGACGCGTTGGGTATACGCTGTATAGAGTTCCCGTGCGTCCGTTGCATACTGCCGTTCTTCTTTGAAGCGTGCATTGCGCTCGAACCAAGTCGTTTGTTGATTGATGCCATTTTTCTTTGCTTCGATTTCTTTTAACATCTCTTCGTCACCAAGCAAGACGAAGCCACGCATCTCGTACTGCATGCTTTGCCATGATTCGTACAAATCGGTCGCCCGTGTCCGATGTTCGTTTAACATCTTTAATTCTTGGCGTGATTCATCCACCTGTTGTTTCGTATATAGGTAGACACCACCTGTCGTTAGCAGCAGTGTCAGAAAAATCACATAAAACGCAGACATGATTTGCCGTCCAATCGTTCGATTCAGCCATGTTTTCATTAAAGGAATTCAACTCCTTTCCCTTTATCATTCTCCAGCAATAAAGGTATTCCCGTCCATTCATTGTAAACTTTTTTCAATCGATACACAGCATTCTGCTCAAAAAGATTTCAATTTCATACAACTTTAATCTAAATCGTTGTATATGACAATTAGATGTCACGATTCGATCGTTTTCAACAAAAAAAGAGCCCCTCAGGACCCTTTTTTAATGATGATGGTGATGGCTATGGCTCCGGACCGGCTGTTCGTCCGCTAAATGATCCGCATCCAAAATACCGAGCCGTAAGTACTGGGCGACGACTTGTTTTTTCGTCGCTTCGGAAATCTGATCCGTTCCTTGGACAAGCTTTAAGATGCCGGTCGCAATCCGGAACGGTTCGAGATTCGTCTTTTCAACCGGAAAACTTGTCAACGTTTCTAAGTAAGCGACGTAATTCAGTGCATCCGATTCATTCGGACTGACGAGACGCGCCGCATACTCGCGCAGTTGTTGCGTCAATGAATTCGTTGAGATTCCCTTTGAGGCTGCAGAGATGACTCCAAACAGAATGAACCCGATGATGAGAACAAAAAATCCGACCATGAAAATCGGCATGCCCGAGAAGAAGCCGTCGCCTCCCAATTCGCTTTCCATGAATGCTACTGTGAACATGATGAGCCCTCCAAATGAATAGAATAATAACGATCACTTATCCTACGTTATCCTCTTCAAGAAAGTTTCACCTAGTTAGGTAGTTTTTGTAATTCGGCTTGGAACCAGTCTTCAACGAAGAAGCGTTCCGTCTCCGTCTCAATTTGATATGAATACAACACTTCGAAGTCGCCCTCCGTCAGCATCGGTAACGTCAATTCGCGTACGAGTTGGCGTAACTCTTCCGTCAACTCAGCTTCGTAGCGGATGAATCCATCTTCCCGGTGCTCGACTTCCGTCAAGTACGGAAGCAGGATATGCTTGCCGAATGATTGTGGATCATCGATCACTTCCGCAGTCACACCAAAAAGTTCTTCTGCTTCTTCGACCAGTCCTTCTGCCGACTGTACCTCAATATGGTCCGGAAACCAGACCGTCAAGCGGCGCCCTTCTTGTAACAGTCGTTCAAAGACAGGACGAAACGTTTGATTTTGAATCAGTTCGTATTGCATCAGTCTTCCCCTTTCGTGAATTCGAATTTTAATTGATCGCGTTCGAGATATAGCATCGCCTTAAACTGGCGCGCATTCTTTTTCATCTCGAGTGGCTTTGTTTTTTGACCCGCTAGTACTTTTTTGACTTCCGTTTGCGTCAGTCGGGCACCAAGGATCGTTTTCGGTAACGTAAAGCCACAGTTGTTCTTTTGATAGCCACTGCAGCCATAGAACTTCCCACGATCAAGCACTGCTGATTGACACAGTGGGCAGGGACCGACCGGACGATTCGTTGCACCCCGCGGGGACTTGCTTTTGACTTGTGTCGGATCAACGGCGAGTTGTTCAATTCGTTGTTTAGCATCGACGACGAGATGCTCCGACAATTTCTTCGCCTGTTCAATGAACTGGGCAGCAGATGCCTCCCCTTTGCCGATTTGCTCGAGACGGCTCTCCCACTTCGCTGTCATCTCTGGCGAAGCAAGAATACTCCCCGTCACGGCATCAATCAAAATCCGACCTTTTGGCGTCGGATGAATCTCTTTTTTGACGAGTTTGATGTATTCCCGCCGTTTTAGTCCGTCGATGATCCCGGCACGAGTTGCTTCCGTCCCGAGTCCCTCGACTTCCTTCATGATCGCTTGCAAATCGTCTTCAAGCAACTTACCAGCTGTTTTCATACCGAGGATGAGCGTCCCTTCCGTATAGCGTTTCGGCGGCTCCGTTTGTTTCTCGAGCAGTCGACAGCCTTTGATCGGCATCTCTTGTCCTTGTTCGACGGCTGGCAATTCGACTTCTTTTGACTCGATTTGTAAGACCTGTTTAAAGCCCGGATCAATCGTCCGACTGCCGCGCGTCAAAAAACGGTCCATCTCACGCGTCGTCACGATTTCCGTCTTCTCCGAGACGGCGTCCGGTGCAAAGGCAGCAAGAAAACGGCGAACGATTAAGTCGTAGACTTGCGCATCTCGTCCGG
>NZ_DJTL01000018.1:5872-6286 GCF_002439205.1 Exiguobacterium sp. UBA6309
TAGACTTGCGCATCTCGTCCGGAGAGCTTCGCGACGGCACCCGCTTCTTCTGTTGGAATGATCGCATAGTGATCGCTAACCTTCGCCGGATTAACGTAACGTTTATCGTTAGCTGGATTTTTCGTCAGGACATCCTTGATTGGACTATATTCCGCTTGCTTCAGTAACCGATCAAGAATGACCGGGAACTGTCCCGCCTCCTCTTTCGTTACGAAGGAAGAGTCCGTTCGTGGATAACTGATCCAACCACGGATATAGAGTTTTTGCGCGATATCGAGCGTCTCTTTTGCACCGAGACCAAACCGTCGGCTCGCTTCTGTTTGTAAGAGCGACAAACTGAACCAAAACGGTGGACGTTCCGTCTGACGTTTTTTTTCGATTGATGCGACGACTCCGGTTCCTTTCGTCCGATCC
>NZ_DJTL01000034.1:0-9991 GCF_002439205.1 Exiguobacterium sp. UBA6309
TCCTCTTGTCTTTTTGATTATACAGTTTCTGTATCGGTTAACGCCCGCAATCGGTTACGCACCGTCTGTCATCATCATAAAGTATGAAACGCGTTTCATAACAAGATTAAAAAAGATTCATTTTTGATGTTTATTTCTTCAATTTAATGGGAAAAGTAATATTCGGAGTTGATTATAACTTATCTTGTTTTGGAAGAAATAAAGGGAGGAACGAACGATGACATATTCTTTGATTGAAACATTCAAACACATCGTAAGCGAGGCAACTAGCTTTAAGCGCGTTGATTTCGGGGGTTACGATATTTATATGCAGACGACGGATGGACGAACGATTACGGCACACATCCGCTATGATGGTGGTGGTACGGACTTCAATGAAGCTTATTTAATGCTTGAATCGAGTACTGGTCAACGTCGCACAGCGACCTTAACGCTTTATCAATTCGAACATCTCTCTTCTTATACTGCACATAGTGAACGGACACGTGCCCTAGTCACAACAAGTGCTTAATGACCATAAAACACGCCTCTCATTCGAGAGACGTGCTTTTTTAATTTTCTTCGCGCTCGAGGCGTTCGAGTTCTGCGTGCGTTTGTGGGAATCCATTCGCTTGCCAATCTGCCCGATGAATGGAATCAAGTTGTGTCAGCCCGACTTCAGCCGGATCGCGTTTCGCGTCGACACTTGGACGATGATCAATATCGTCTGAAGTTGTTTTTCGTTGTTGGTATTGTTGATAGGCGATTGTCGCAATCGCCGCTAGACCACCTAAAATGACACCTGTCTTGAATGTTGCTCGCATGAAAGTTCCCCCTCTATGGTCATTAGTTGTGCTCTAGGTAGATGTACCCGAGTTACTTGAATTTGAATCATTCTTCTCATGGATCAACGTGTTATTTGAAAAAAATCAAAAAAAATTTCAGCCTATTTCTGCCGTGTTCCTACATATTTAATAATCAAGAGAGAAAATGGCTCTATCCCTTATGCTTCAACGCTTCACGTCATGCAAGAAGGAAAAAAGTACGCTATACTTGATTCAGAAACATCTTCGACGAACAAAATGAATCGTGTCTTCTACTGGACAGTTCCGAGCTTCAACAGCTTGCGTTCGCGTCCCTTTTTCATTTTTGGTCGTCGATGTCACAAAGGAGGGAATTTCGTGTCCGTGATGCACGGGGCTATTTTACTGCCCATATTGATCAGTCTTTTCATTCCGCTTCTAGCGAAACGCCTTCCGAACATTCATACCGGTTGGTTTGTACTTGTCGTACCTGTACTGCTCGTTTCGTATTTCAGCCGCTTTCTCGCTGGTACGATGTCAGGTGAGACCTTTACGGCACGCATGCCGTGGATACCATCGCTCGGTATCGATTTCGTCACGTATCTCGACGGACTCGGCTTATTGTTCGCACTATTGATCACAGGAATCGGCTCACTCGTCGTTCTTTATTCGATTTTTTATTTAGATGCGAAAAAAGAATCACTCGGAACATTTTATGTTTATCTGTTGATGTTCATGACCGCCATGCTTGGCGTCGTGCTGTCAGATAACATGATCGTCCTCTATCTGTTCTGGGAATTAACGTCGATTTCGTCGTTCTTATTGATCGCCTATTGGTACGAGCGGGAACGTTCTCGTTACGGCGCTCAAAAATCGATGCTGATCACCGTCTTCGGTGGACTAGCGATGCTTGGGGGAATCGCGATTCTCTCAACACTCAGTGGATCGTTAAGTATTCGTGAGACCTATGCGTCGCTTGAATCGATTCAAGGTGAACCCTTCTTTTCGGTCGCCCTCGTTTTATTCTTGCTAGCTGCCTTCACGAAATCGGCTCAATTTCCGTTCCACATCTGGTTACCGGATGCGATGGAAGCACCGACCCCTGTCAGCGCCTACTTGCACTCGGCAACGATGGTCAAGGCAGGGTTGTATCTTGTCGCTCGTTTCAGTCCGATTTTTGCGGATGAGTCGCTCTGGTTCTATCTCGTCTCATCTGTCGGAATATTCACCTTATTCTGGGGTTCACTCAATGCGGTGAAACAACATGATTTGAAAGCAATCCTTGCTTACTCGACGATTTCTCAGCTTGGATTGATCATGTCCTTGCTCGGACTCGGAGCAGCCGCCTTGCACGTCGACGCGTTAGATGACGGATTATATACGATTGCGACAGTCGCTGCGATCTTCCACCTGATCAACCACGCGACGTTTAAAGGCAGTCTCTTCATGATGGCGGGAATCGTCGATCACGAGACTGGTACTCGCGACATTCGGAAGCTCGGTGGTCTTGCGCAACTCATGCCGATTTCGATGACGATTGCGATGATCGGGACCCTTTCGATGGCGGGGATTCCACCATTCAATGGTTTCTTAAGTAAAGAGATGTTCTTGACAGGTGTACTTCAAGTTTCAGGATCTGACTTGTTCCACTTACCGTCTTACGGTTGGATTATTCCTGTACTCGCCGTCGTCGGAAGTATCTTTACATTCGTCTATAGCATCTTGATCGTCCGCAGAACGTTCTTCGGTAAGCGTCAAGACGACAAGTTACCGAAAACACCACACGAGGCACCGATTGGCATGTTGATTCCACCTCTCGTCCTCGTCTCGCTCGTCGTCATCATCGGACTCTTCCCGAATATATTATCGGATACGTTGATTCGACCGGCAGTCGAAGCGATCTTACCGCAAGTCGTTGATGCGGGTGGCAAGATTGATGTGCATATTTCAATGTGGCATGGATTCAATACTGAATTATTCCTGACACTCGTGATCATCAGTGCTGGCATCATCTTGTATAAGACACTGCCGCGCTGGCAATCGCTCTATAACCGGATGCCTCGTGCCATCTCCTTGAATCATCAATATGACGCTTTGTTACGCCGTGGTGAACAGACCTCGACAAAGATCCATGATACGGTCATGACCGGATACATGCGGTCGTATCTCGTCTACATCTTCGGATTCATCGTCATCTTGATTTTGACTGCATTATACGGGTTTGATGCCTTCCGCTTCGCGGTTGATCCCATCAGCACGATTGACGCGTATGAAATCATCCTTGCACTCGTTCTCGTTTCGAGTGCACTCTCGATCACCTTTGCGCGTTCACGACTGACATCGATCATCTTGCTCGGTGTGACAGGTTATACGGTCGCTCTGTTCTTCGTCTTATTCCGAGCGCCAGACCTTGCTTTAACACAACTCGTCATCGAGACAGTATCGGTCGCTTTGTTCCTGCTCGTTTTCTATCGTTTACCGGAAATCAGCCGGAAAGAAGAGCGCATCCCGTTCAAGCTCGGCAATGCCTTGATTTCAGCACTCGTCGGATTGACAGTGACACTCGTCGCCCTTGCTTCTCTCAGCCAACGATCGTTTACTTCAATCGCCAAGTATTACATCGATAACGTCGCTGATCTTGCCGCTGGCGGTAATATGGTCAACGTCATTCTCGTCGACTTCCGTGGCTTCGATACGTTGTTTGAGATTGCCGTTCTCGCACTGGCTGGAATCGGTATTTACACGATGATTAAATTCAGACGAACAGGAGGGATAGATAAATGAAAAAGCAGGCAAAAAAGCATACGAATGACGTCATCTTAGAGTCCGCGACTTCCTTTATCACGTTCATCATCTTCCTGTTTGCTGTCTACTTGTTCTTTGCTGGACACTACACGCCAGGTGGCGGATTCATTGGTGGTCTCGTGACGGCTTCTGCTCTTGTTTTGATCCTACTTGCTTACGATATCAAGACATTGCGCCGGATTTTGCCATTCGACTACAAATGGATCACGGCTCTCGGTATGTTGATTGCCGTACTGACGGCGTCAGGAGCGCTTCTGTTCAACGTACCGTTCTTCACACATGCACATGATTATTTCAACCTGCCGTTGTTCGGCAAGACATCGCTTCACACCGCGATGCTGTTTGATCTTGGAGTGTATCTTGTCGTCGTCGGTGTGACGATGACGATTATTCAAACGATTGGGGAGAGTGATTAATATGGAAATCATCATGGCGATCGCCGCAGGCATCCTGACGATGTGTGCCATTTATCTCATTCTTTCGAAAAGTATTCTTCGCATTATCATCGGAACAGGGTTGCTCAGCCATGCTGCCCATCTGCTTGTCATGACAATGGGTGGACTAAAACGAGGCGCTGCTCCGGTTTTAAAGGACGGCGTGACTTCCTATACGGATCCACTACCGCAAGCACTCGTCTTGACCGCCATCGTCATCAGCTTTGGTGTCACTGCCTTCTTCTTGGTACTCGCTTATCGTGCCTATCAAGAACTCGGAACCGATAATATCGAAGAAATGAAAGGAACCGATTCGAATGATTAACTTACCGTTATTACCAATCATCATCCCGTTGTTGACGGGTGTCATCTTGATGTTTTTCCCGCGACACCTCAAAGGACAACGAATCGTTTCCCTCTTTTCGACGATTTTGACTGTCTGTGCCTCCATCTATCTTGTGCTGACTGTCCGGTCGAACGGCATCTTAACAGTCACACTCGGTAGTTGGCCAGCACCTTTTGGTATCACGCTTGTCTCTGACATGCTATCCGCTTTACTCGTCACGACGACGAGCATTCTTGTTCTTTGTATCATCTGGTATGCCATTGTCTACTTGAGCGTTTCCTATCAACGGTACTACTATTTCATTGCCGTTCAATTCCTGCTCGTTGGTGTCAATGGTGCCTTTACGACAGGTGATATTTTTAACATGTTCGTCTTCTTCGAAGTTTTCCTGATTTCGTCTTATGTCTTGATCGTTCTCGGCGGGAAACCGGCACAGTTACGAGAATCGCTGAAGTATCTTTTGATTAACGTCATCTCGTCCGCATTATTCGTCATGACGGTTGCCTTCTTGTACGGTATCATCGGATCGCTCAGCATGGCGGATATCAGTCAAAAGATTTCAGAAGTCGGACAACCGGCAATCCTAAACGTCATCGCCTTGTTATTCTTGATCGTCTTCGGATTAAAAGGTGCGATCTTCCCGCTTTACTTCTGGTTACCTGGTTCTTATCAAGTACCACCGACGCCTATTCTTGCTTTGTTCGGTGCCTTGCTGACGAAGGTCGGAGTCTACGGGATTTTACGGACGTATAGTTTGTTCTTCTCAAATGAGATTGGAACGATTCATCAAATCTTAAGTATCCTTGCACTCAGTACGATCGTCATCGGGGTGATCGGTGCGCTCGCGACACGAGATGCGAAGCAAATCATCATCTACAACATCATCGTCGCAGTCGGAGTCATCTTGTACGGGGTTTCCCTCATGACACCGCAAGCGCTAGAAGGTGCGATTTTCTACCTTCTTCATGATATGTTGATTAAAGCCGCTTTATTCCTACTCGTAGGAATCATGGTCGGAATTGCCGGCTCGAGTAAGCTGAAAGATATGGGCGGGATGATCAAAGCCTATCCTGTATTAGGTTGGACGTTCTTCATCGCGGCGTTATCACTTGCCGGGATTCCACCGCTCAGCGGATTCATTGGGAAATTCCTGATTGTTCGTGGTGGTATTGAAGCCGGTGAGTTGATTGGACCAATCATCGTTCTACTATCCAGTCTACTCGTCTTGTATTCGGTCGTTCAATTGTTCATGCGTGCCTTTTGGGGAACACCGAAGACCTACTCTGGTGATAAACAAGCGCTTGTTCCAAAGCTGCTCGTTCCTACGATTGCCTTAGTTGCGCTCAGCGTTCTCTATGGAGTAGGTACTGAGGCGATGCGTCCACTGATTCAACAAGCCGTCGAACCGTTGACGAATCCAACGCTCTATATCGATGCCGTACTAAAAGGAGGTCGTTAATTCATGGCATTTCAAGTCTTGCTCAACTTATTTCTTGCATTCTTGTGGATGTTTCTCTCAAACAATTTCTCGGCCTCCGGTTTCGTCATCGGTTACGCGCTAGGGCTGATTGCGATGTTCGCTTTCCGTCGCGGCTTCAAAGGTCGCTTTTATCTCGGACCTGTCGTCGCACTCGTCCTATTGTTTTTCCGCTTTCTCTACGAGCTTGTCGTCGCGAACATCGATGTCTTGAAAATCATTTTAAAGCCGAAGTTAGATATTCAACCTGGTATTTTCGCCTATGAGACCGAACTCGATCAACCGTGGCAAATCACGTTGCTGTCAATGCTGATCACGCTGACACCGGGAACGCTTGTCGTTGATATCTCGGATGATAATAAGACACTCTACATTCATGCACTCCACATGCCAGAGGTCGATGAAGCGGTCGCTTCGATTCGTGATAGTTTTGAGAAAGCCATTCTGGAGGTGAGTCGGTGATGTTCGATATTTTAATCTATATCGCACTCGGGGGTGTCTTTCTCTCGATGCTTGGTCTGTTCTACCGGGTCATCAAAGGACCAAGTGTTGCGGATCGTGTCATCGCGCTTGATTCAATTGGTATCAGCTTGATTTCAATCGTTGGACTTGTCTCGATCATCTTACGGACGAGCGACTACCTCGAAGTCATCCTGTTGATTGGTATACTCGCCTTCATCGGTACAGTTGCCTTTTCAAAATATATCGAGAAAGGAGAGATCATCGAACGTGATCGCAACCAATGAATGGATCGTCGCGGTCTTCGCCTTGCTCGGTATGGGATTTAGTCTCGTCACCGCGCTTGGTCTGATCCGCTTACCGGATGTCTATACGCGTGCTCACGCTGCATCTAAAAGCGCGACATTAGGTGTCATGTCGATTTTAATCGGCGTCATCATCTATTTCGTCACTGAAGATGGATTCTTCTCCTCTCGTGTCGTTCTCGGCATCCTGTTCGTGCTCATCACAGCACCGATTGGTGGACATTTAATTGCGCGTGCTGCTTACTATAGCGACGTGCCATTATGGAAATCGTCTGTCCGTGACGACCTGTCTAAGAATAAAGAACATGTAGAACCGAAGAAATGCCAAGATGACATGTGAGTATATCGACATGACAAAACCCTCGCTTCCGCTTACGGAAACGAGGGTTTTTGATTAGGAACGCTGTAAGGGTGAAGCAGCAAATAAGAGCGCCAACTCATCACGATTATCTAACAATTCTTCTAATGTATGCTGTTCCAGTTCCCGGATAAAAGCTCGAAGCGCTCGTCCGAGCACACCTTTTAGACGGCATCCTGGTTCGATGACACAATGACCGTTGCTTCCAAAACACTCGACGATATCCATCGGTTCTATTTCCCGAACGACTTTCCCGATGTTGATGTCTTTTGGATCACGAATCAAACGGAGTCCGCCTGACCGACCTCTTGTTGATTCGACATAGCCAAGTTTCGCTAATTGTTGTGTCACCTTCATTAAATGGTTGGATGAGATGCCATAATGATTTGCAATCTGCGGCATTGGTGTGATGACATCCCGGTGCACCCCGAGATACATCAACACACGTAGTCCATAATCCGTATACTGTGTAATTCTCACGATCCTCACTCCATTCCTTCCCAAAACTGCACTGTTATCGTACCATGAAATACGAAACTGACTACATTGTTTTGTCTCATGATTCGAAATTCTGATAAACCTCTATTAGGTTTACGTATGGAATGAAATATTGGATTTAAAATACGAGTTTTAAAAACAAAAAACTATTTCTTCTTTCCTGTTCGAAAGAAGAAATAGTCCTGTATCGTCCTTACTTTATTTTTTGTATAGTCCTTTCACGACATCATTAAAACGGTCGGCATAGTTCGTGAAGACTCCTGTGACACCATAGTCGAGCATACGAACCATATCCGCTTTTTCATTCACAGTATACGGGTGAAGTAACAAATCATGAGTCCGAATCGCTGAGATGTTTTCACGTGTCAATGCTTTGTAGGAAGGACCAACACCGACTGCATACTGACGGATTGCGGTTAATCGATCATCCGTCAAAGCCTTGACTTCATTTGCTTCCATCAACTGAACCAGTGGAACGTTCGGGTCGATGGCTCTGACTTTTTGAAGACTCGCTTCACTAAACGACTGAATCAAGACTTGTCCTGGTTTGACCTTGTTACTCGACAATCCGTTCTGCTTTAGTACGTCGAGCAATTTCTGTTCCATTCCGGGATACACTTCCGGTGATTTCGTCTCGATATAGTAATTCGCATGCTTCCCATACTTACTCAAGACTTCTTGAAGCGTCGGTACTTTCAAACCGACATATGACTTTTTCGCAAGCGTCGGGTTCGCTTCATTAAACCAGCTACCAGCATCAAGTTTCTTGATTTCAGCAAGCGTTTTATCTTTGACGGCACCTGTTCCGTTCGTCGTCCGATCGACGGTTTCGTCATGCATCGCAATCAAATGACCGTCTTTCGTCATCTGTAAATCAATTTCGATGTAATCTGCTTTAAATTTCTTATGTCCCATTTCGTAAGCTGGCATCGTATGCTCCGGCGCATAACCTGAAGCTCCACGATGAGCAACGTTAATGATTCGATTTGAATCGAGTAACGATTTGCCTTTTGATTGTGCACCGACATCTTCTGTCGGAAGTCCTGTACTTAATGCAACTCCCGCTACCATCGTCAATCCGATTTGTTTCAGCATCATCTATTCCCCCTTGAAATATTCTTACAACACTTATCTTAAATTGTTTGTATGAAGCTGATATAGAGAAGCTGTAAACGTCGTTTCGTGATTTGATGACAAAGTGATATCAACAAAAAAAAAGACCCGCATCTAAAACGGGTCTTTTAATGATTACGCTTCGAAAATCAATGACTCTGGATCTTCAAGAAGATCTTTAATGTGTTTCAGGAACGTAACAGCTTCTTTTCCATCAACGATTCGGTGATCGTAAGAGAGTGCAACATACATCATCGGACGATTTTCCATGCGTTCTGCATCAATGGCAATAGGGCGCAGGTTGATTGCGTGCATGCCGAGAATCGCGACTTGTGGACCGTTTAAGATCGGCGTCGACATGAGTGAACCGAACGTACCACCATTCGTAATCGTGAACGTACCACCCGTTAAGTCAGATAGACCAAGTTTATTATCACGCGCTTTGACCGCTAATTGAATGATGTCCTTTTCAATTTCAGCGAAGTTCTTTTTGTCCGCATCACGAACGACTGGAACAACGAGACCGTCTGGTGCTGAGACGGCAATGCCGATATCATAGAATTTCTTCAGGACGATTTCATCGCCTTGAATCTCAGCATTCAGGTATGGCATCTTTTTGAGTGCTGCGACTGCTGCTTTCGTAAAGAATGACATGAAACCGAGTTTAACTTCGTTTTCCTTCACGAATTTCTCTTGACGACGTTTACGCAGGGCCATGACCGCTGACATATCGATTTCGTTGAACGTCGTCAACATCGCTGCCGTTTGTTGGACTTCAACAAGGCGATTCGCAATCGTCTTCCGACGACGTGACATCTTGATCCGCTCTTCCGGTTTCCCAGGAGCGGCTGCAGGTGCTGGTGCCGGTGTAGCAGGCTTCGTAGGAGCAGGTTTTGCTTGCTCACGTGGTGCTACTTCAAACGTCGCGACGTCTTGCACGCGAATCCGACCGAGCGGATCTTGCGTTGCCACTTGTGCTAAATCAATTCCTTTTTCACGAGCCAGTTTACGGGCAGCAGGTGAAGCAATCGGACGATCCGCAACAGATGTACTTTCAGTCGCTGCTGCAGCCACCGGTTGTTCCGCTTTTTCTTCTGCTTTTGGTGTCTCTTTTGGAGTTTCTTGTACTGTTTCTGCCGCAGCCGGTTTTGGAGCCTCGCCACCAGCAGAGATGACAGCAATCGTTTCCCCGACGCGGACTGTATCTCCTTCAGCAGCCATCACCTCCGTCAACGTACCAGCTTCATCTGACGGCACTTCGATGTTGACCTTATCTGTCTCGAGCTCAACGATGGCTTCCCCTTTTTCCACGTGATCACCTGGTTGTTTTAACCAAGACGCCACCGTTCCTTCTGTAATTGATTCGGCAAGTTCTGGTACTTTGATTTCCATCGTATTCTCCCCCTATGACTCG
>NZ_DJTL01000016.1:0-7049 GCF_002439205.1 Exiguobacterium sp. UBA6309
ACGAAGTGTTTCACTTTATATTCGATGAAATTGATCACGGTAGTAATAATCAGTGTGCCAGTCACACGCAGGAGGCAATACACATGGAACAAGGTAAATTAAAATGGTTTAACGCAGAAAAAGGATTCGGCTTCATCGAGCGCGAAAGCGGAGACGACGTATTCGTACACTTCTCAGCAATCCAATCTGAAGGTTTCAAATCACTTGACGAAGGTCAAGAGGTTTCTTTCGAAGTTGAAGAAGGTCAACGTGGACCACAAGCAACTAACGTTGTAAAACTTTAATTTCTTTTAGACCCTGCTCACGCAGGGTCTTTTTTTGTTTATATATGCTACACTAGCGATTCAGGAAGAAAGGAGATGTAACATGACACTCGAACAAACGATGCAACACCTTCAAGATGCTATGCTAAAAGGAGATTTATCACAAGTCTCGCATCTATTATCTCCCGAATTTACGTTCATCGATGCATTAGGGCGGTCATTTGATGCCGAGACCTACCTCGATCATTACGTGGATCCTGCAAACATCCGCTGGTTATCCCGGACCGATGATTTTTCATACATTGATCATTTCGAAGATACGGCAATCCAGTATAGTTTGACAGAAGACCGATTTGAATACGGGACAACTCAATACGTTGGTCGTTTCCGGATCGTATCCATCTATCGTGCTACGTCAGATGGTTGGAAATGGCACTTTGGTCAATTGACATCTCTTGATCCTTCGTAACGGATTCAAGGGATGTTTTTGTTTTCATTTTCCATTCATCGTCAGTTGGAATTGCTTCTCATTTTTCATTCCGTTACACTTGAGTGGTACATATTTTCTGAAAATTCAAGAAGGAGTGTTCCTCATGACGGTTTATAACTTTTCTGCCGGTCCAGCAGTCCTTCCTGCCCCGGTCCTATTGAAAGCTCAATCCGAGCTACTCGATTATGAAAATTCAGGACAATCCGTTTTTGAAATGAGTCATCGTTCGCCAATCTTCGAATCGATTCGGGAGGCAGCTGAACAATCCTTACGGAGACTGATGTCGATTCCCGATTCGTACTCCGTATTGTTTCTTCAAGGAGGAGCTACACTTCAGTTCGCGATGTTACCGCAAAATCTGGCGACGAAGACCGGACGGATTGATTTCATCGATACCGGCGGCTGGTCGACGAAGGCGATTGCAGATGCCAAACTGTACGCCACGGTCAACGTGCTCGCCTCTTCCGCTGATCACGGATATCGCTTCATTCCAGAAGGTCCGTTCACGTCAACAGCCGACTATTTGCACATCACTTGGAACAATACGCTCGAAGGGACGACTTATCAGACACCGCCTCATGTCGATGTGCCACTCGTCGCTGATGTCTCGTCATCGATTTTGTCTGAACCATTGCCAATCGAGTCATTCGATGTGTTGTATGCTGGTGCTCAAAAAAACCTTGGTGTCGCTGGTTTAACGGTCGTCATCGTGAAGAACGAGTTGCTTGATCGTGTTCCTGACACGATCGGTGCCTACTTACGGTATGACATCCATGCCAAACAGCGATCTCTTTATAACACGCCACCGACGTTTAGTCTTTATATGACGAAATTAGTGCTCGATTGGATTGAAGAGACGGGACTCGAGACGATCGCGGCACGAAACGTCTCACAAGCGCGCATGTTATATGAAGCAATTGATCAATCCGATCTATTTCATAACCATGTAGCCGTCAAGGATCGAAGCCGGATGAACATTCCATTCTCGACTGGAAGCGAATCGGAAGACGCTGCTTTCTTGAACTTCGCTGCGCGTCACGATTTGATCAATCTTGCCGGTCACCGCTCGATTGGTGGAATGCGCGCGAGTCTTTACAATGCGATGCCGACCGAAGGGGTTACGGCACTGCTTCATATCATGCACCGTTTTGAACAGGGGGAACGCTAAATGTATCAAATTCAACTATGGAACGATTTATCGGATAAAGGATTAAAACGATTCACAGACGACTATCACGTCCAGCGGGAAACGGAGCAACCAGACGCCTTTCTCGTCCGCAGCAAGGATTTACATGACATGCGCTTCCCGGATAGTCTTAAAGCCGTAGCCCGAGCTGGCGTCGGTGTCAATACGATTCCACTTAATCAACTTGCGAATCGCGGGATTCCTGTCTTTTCGACACCAGGCGCTAATGCAAATGCCGTCAAGGAACTTGTCATCGGCAGCTTATTCTTAACGGCGCGAAAGCTCGTCCCCAGTCTACTTTGGACGAACAACTTACGCGGACCGGATATTCCGGAGCGGATTGAAGCGAACAAAAAACAATTTGTCGGAACGGAGTTGCTCGGGAAACGAATCGGGATCGTAGGACTTGGAGCAATCGGCGCGAACTTAGCCAACACTCTCCATGAGCTTGGCATGACCGTTACAGGCTATGATCCACATATGTCCGTTGAGTCCGCTTGGCGTGTCTCAAATCAAATTCAGCGGGCAACACAGCTTGAGGATCTGCTCGCGACAAGCGACTACATCACGTTGCATCTTCCGCTCGTTGACGCTACGAAGGGTTTACTCGATGCATCACTCTTGTCGAAGATGAAGCACGGCGCGACGTTGCTCAACTTCTCGCGTGGCGAACTCGTCGATGAACAAGCGTTAGCCGATGTACTCCGGTCTGGTCGTCTGGCTAATTATGTGACGGATTTCCCGAATGCCTTCATCTTGTCCCTTCCACGGGTCATCGCTTTGCCGCATATCGGGGCATCAACGAGTGAAGCAGAGGAAAACTGTGCCATCATGGCGGTCGATCAACTGCGTCTGTTCCTTGAGACAGGAAACATCCGTAATGCTGTCAATTTCCCAGCTGTCGAGTTACCGTTCACCGGAAAACGACGGATTACGATTGCTCACCATAACATTCCGAATATGGTCGGTCAAATTGCCTCCGTGTTAGCACAAGAGTCGATCAATATCGCGAATATGATCAATGGTAGTAAAGATGCTATTGCCTATACGATCATCGATATCGATAACCATGCGGACGAGTTGATTTCGCTCGACCGACTGAATCAAATTCCTGGCGTCTTGAAAACACGTCTACTTTAAAAGGAGTGATCCCCATGCCAACGTTCGAACCTTTTGCCGCGTTACGACCGGATTCAAAATATGCAGCAGATTTTGCTGCTTTGCCCTATGATGTTTATTCGCGCGAAGAAGCACGGTCTGAGATTCGTCGTCATCCGCTGTCTTTTTTACGGATCGATAAAGCAGAAGCCACGCTTCCGTCATTAATCGCTGAAGATGATCCACGCGTTTATCAGCAAGCAGCTCTCGCCTTCGAAGAGAGTCAAACAAACGGCATCTTACAGCTCGACACGGACGAGACGTATTATATCTATCAACTGTCTGACGGGACACATACACAATCCGGTTTCGTCGGATGTGTTTCCGTTAGCGATTATGAAACGAATCAAATTCGTAAACATGAGTTCACGCGTCCGGACAAAGAGCGCGATCGTGTCCGACATGTCGAACATCTAAAAGCTCATACTGGACCTATTTTACTTGCGCATCAAACGGATGCCCAGCTTCAAGAAATCGTCTCGACGATTACTGCAGGTGATTCCCTATACGACTTTACTGTCGATGGAATCACACACCGAATTTTTAAAGTCATCGATCGCCATCATCTGTTGACGATCGGAAGCCAGTTCGCACGCCACGACGCCCTCTATATCGCTGATGGTCACCATCGCGCTGCAGCGGCAGCCGTCGCTGCCAGTCGGACGGATCAGGAAGAAGCCCAACGCTTCCTTGGTGTCTCCTTTCCGCAGGAACAATTGCGAATCCTCGGCTATCATCGTGTCGTCGAAGATCTGTACGGTCAATCCGTCGTTGATTTTCTCGAACGTCTAGCCCATCGCTTCACGATCGCCAAAGGACGTGCCGAACAAACAAAACGTCACCAAATCGAGATGTATCTCAATCGGCAATGGTATACCCTTTCGTACGATTCTGAACGAACAGGGACGAAAGCGAATCTCGACGTCTCGATTTTACAAGAAGAGTTATTGACACCGTTACTCGGTATCGAAGATCCACGAACGGACGCACGTATCCAGTTCGTCGGTGGTCATAAGGGGTATGCCGGTCTTGAGCAAATCGTGGATTCCGGACATGCCGCGGTCGCTTTTCACTTGCATCCGACTTCGATCGAAGATTTAATGGATGTGGCTGATGCAGGAGAAGTAATGCCCCCGAAGTCGACTTGGTTCGAACCGAAGCTTCGGAGTGGTTTACTGATCCATCCGTTTGATTCGTAATGCACACGCACTAAAAAAGCAAGTCATGGATATCGCATCCACGACTTGCTTTTTCTTAAACGTGTCGTAAAAGAAGAGCTGACACAGCTTTTACTTGAATAGTTCCCGATAACGTCGCTGCATCTAACAGACTTTCATACGTTCCCTCAAGCGAAAGAGATTGTGCCTCTTCACTTACGTTGACAACGAGCAAGTAAACCTGTTCGCCCTGACGTCGCTCGACGACAAATGTCTGTTTTGTATCATCGATCCTTTGGAAATGATACGTTCCGGAATTTGCTAAAACCGGATGCTGTTTTCGAAGGGCGATCAACTGTGCAGCGTGATCGAACAAATCACGGTTCTGCTTCGTCTCATCCCATTCCATGCATGCACGGTTGGCCGGGTCTTGTCCGCCCATCATTCCAATCTCATCGCCATAATAGATGACGGGTGAACCCGGAAACGTCAACAGTGTAGTGAAGAGTAACTTCATTCGATCGATATTCCCTTTCGCACGCGTTAGAGCACGCGGCGTATCATGCGAGTCAATCAAATTGAACATGACCTCGTTGACATTTTGAGAATGCCAGTTTAAATTCCGGATGACTGCATGTGAGAAATCACGAACGCTCGTCTCGCCCGTCGCAAAACAAGTCAAAAAGCTCTCTGTCAAACCGTAATTCATGACGGCATCAAATTGATCGCCGAGGAGCCATGGTTGTGAATCCGTCCAGCATTCACCGACGATATAACATGTTCCGTTCGCAGCCCGGACTTCCTTTCGAAAATCACGCCAAAACGCATGATCGACTTCACTAGCGACATCCAGACGCCAGCCGTCAATTCCGAATTCCTCGACCCAGTAACGTCCGACGTGAAGCAAATAGTCTTTGACGTCCGGATGGGCAGTATTCAACTTCGGCATGTTCCGTTCAAATGCAAACACTTCATAGTTCGGGATCGACGGATCGACCGGGAAAGAGTCAATCGTGAACCAGTTGACAAATTTTGAGTCTTGTCCCTTTTCTAAGACATCCTGAAATGCGGGGTGATCTTCACTAATATGATTAAAGACGGCATCGAGTAATACGCGGATACCGTTCTCATGCAGCACATCGATCATCTTACGGAACGTTTTTTCGTCACCAAAGGCAGGATCAAGCTTTAAGTAATCAAGCGTATCGTATTTATGATTCGATGGTGCTTCAAACACTGGACAGAAGTAGACACCGGTGACGCCGAGCCGTTGTAAATGATCGACGTGATCGATGACCCCTTGAAAATCTCCACCGAAGAAATTCTGAAAAGCTGGTGCTTCACTTCCCCACTCCTTCGTTCCCGCTGGATCGTTCGTCGTGTCGCCATTCGCAAATCGTTCCGGGAAAATTTGATACCAGACCGTATCTTTCACCCAATCCGGCGTATCAAAGACGTCCGTCGCATGAACATATGGAACAGAAAAATAATAGCCCGGATGATCGAGTGGCGCTTCGTCATACCAACCGCGTTCGGTCAAAACGGCTGTCGTTTCGCCATGAACCTCGAACCCATACCTTACCCGCTTCCGTTCTGGACGGATTGCAATGAACCAATAGTCATACGTCGCGTCACTTCCATTGTATTGCATCGACTTCCGTTGCACTTTCCAGTATTTTTCTTTATCCGGATCAAAATTCCAATCTCGGTCTTCTTCTTTTTCCGCTTCCCATTCATACGGATCACCATATATCAATTCGACTTTTTCAATATCGTCTTTAGCCGTCATCAGTCGAACATGAACGGTCTCTTGATCATAGGCATAAACGAATGGTGATAATGCGCGATGAACTACTCCAGCCTGGTTCAAATACTGTCACTCTCCCTTAAATTGATATTTCTCTATCGGTAAAGTTCCTTTCTTCCGCATCACTTAAACGCATTTAGTAGAAATTCAACTGTTCGACCGACATTTTAGTTCAGTCTGTCAGGTAGTTTAAGGTATACTGATAACGCATAGGAAATCAGGGATTTCTGATATTACGGAAAGAGAGTGGATATGAAATGGGTCGTAAATGGAACAACATCAAGGAAAAAAAAGCATCAAAAGACAAAAATACGAGTCGGATCTACGCAAAGTTCGGTCGTGAGATTTATGTAGCGGCTAAACAAGGTGAACCCGATCCAGAATCAAACCAAGCATTAAAGGTCGTTCTCGAACGAGCGAAAACATACAACGTGCCACGTGCCATCGTCGATCGGGCGATTGAAAAAGCAAAAGGTGGAGCGGAAGAAAACTACGACGTCTTGCGTTATGAAGGATTCGGTCCAAGCGGTTCAATGGTCATCGTCGAAACGTTGACGAACAACGTTAACCGGACGGCTTCTGACGTTCGTGCTGCATTCGGAAAAAATGGTGGAAACATGGGCGTGAGCGGATCCGTCGCTTATATGTTCGATGCGACGGCAATCTTTGCCTTTGAAGGTAAAACTGCAGATGACGTTCTCGAATTGATGATGGAAGCGGATATTGATGTGCGCGATATCCTCGAAGAAGACGAATCTGTCATCATCTACGCTGAGCCGGAACAATTCCATGCTGTACAAGAAGCGTTGAAAGCTGCAGGAATTACCGAGTTCTCCCTTGCTGAACTGGTCATGCTCGCCCAAAACGAAGTCGTGTTGTCTGAAGACGACGTCGCACAATTCGAGAAGATGATTGATGCACTTGAAGATCTTGAGGATGTGCAACAGGTGTACCATAACGTAGAGTTATAATCAAAAAGACAAGAGGA
>NZ_DJTL01000031.1:0-72020 GCF_002439205.1 Exiguobacterium sp. UBA6309
GCAACAGTCGGCTTGATCGGGGCGTCGGCGATGGCAGGTGCCATCGGTGGTGGTGGTTTGGGTGACTTAGCAATTACTTACGGCTATCAACGGTTTGATACGAAAGTCATGATCATCACGGTCGGGATTCTCGTTATCTTAGTCCAAGGCTTACAGACGACAGGCAACATCGTCGCACGAAAAATCAGAAGACATTAATCAAGGGAGCGATTCAGCCATGAAAAAAGCAGTAGCAATTGGAGCAACACTCACGACGATTTTATTTGCCGGGTGCGCAGCATCAGGAGAAGACGAAAAGACGATCAAGCTCGGTGTCAGCGGTTCAGACACACAAGTTTGGGATTATGTCGCGAAAAAAGCAGAGAAGGAAGGCATCAAAATCGAACTCGTCAAGTTCTCCGATTATGTCCAGCCGAACATGGCACTGGCTGAGGGTGAGATCGACGCCAATGCCTTCCAGACGATTTCCTACTTCAACGCTTTCAAGAAAGAACATAACTTGAAGCTATCGCCGATTGCGACGACTGTCATCGCACCGATGGGGATCTACTCGGATAAATACAAGGATGTCAAAGACATTCCAACTGGCGGAAAAATCGCTGTTCCGAACGAAGCGACGAACATGGGACGCGCCCTCTTGTTACTGCAAGAAGCAGGTCTGATCAAGCTACCGGACGACTTCGATGGCAACGGTTCGGTCGATAAGATCGTCGAGAATCCGAAAAAGCTGAAAATCGTTCCGATCGTCGCTGGACAAACGCCACGCGTCTTACCGGACGTCGCGGCATCAATCATCAACAATGGCATCGCCGTTGACGCTGGCTTCAACCCGATCAAGGACTCAATCGTCCATGAGAACGAGACAGCAAAACCATACATCAACATCATCGCAACACGAACAGAAGACAAGAACAAAAAAGAACTGAAAAAAATCGCATCGCTGTATCAACAAAAAGATGTCGCGGCCTTCATCAAAAAAGAATACAAAGGCAGTACGATCCCGACGTTCGTTCCACTGAGCGATATCGGCGAATAATTTCAAAAGGAGAGTGGACAGTATGACGACACCAGTACGCACGACATGGGTAGAGACGATTGAACAGGACATCGAACAAAAACGAGAATCGTATCTTGAGACAAGTCACCGAATTCATGCAACGCCGGAAATCGGTAACGAGGAATTCTTTGCTTCGCGACTCCATGCGGAGCGTCTAACGGCGGAAGGTTTTACGGTAGAACTCGGTGTCGCGGGGCACGATACCGCGTTCTTCGCGAAGAAGTCGAGCGACCGACCAGGCGCGACGATTGCCTTTCTTGCTGAGTATGATGCGTTGCCAGGCATCGGTCACGCGTGCGGACATAACATCATCGGCACGACGAGTGTTGCGGCAGCAATCGCGCTCAGCAAAGTGCTTGATGAAGTCGGCGGGAGTGTCGTCGTGCTTGGAACGCCAGCCGAAGAAGGTGGGCCGAACGGAAGTGCGAAAGGCAGTTTCGTCAAACACCAGTTGCTTGAAGGAATCGATGCGGCCTTAATGGTCCATCCGTCGGGACAAACGCGGATCACGGGTTCTTCGCTTGCGGTCGATCCGCTCGACTTTGCCTTTACGGGTCGTCCCGCGCACGCAGCGGCGACACCGGAAGAAGGCATCAACGCTCTCGACGCTGTCATTCAGCTCTTCAATGGGATCAACGCCTTACGTCAGCAGTTACCGGACGATGTCCGGATCCACGGGATCATCACGCATGGTGGTGATGCGCCGAACATCATTCCGGAATACGCAAAAGCACGTTTCTTCATCCGGGCGACGACACGGGAACGACTGAATGCCGTCACGGAGAAAGTCAAAGCGGTCGCGCAAGGTGCGGCACTTGCGACCGGGGCGACGCTTGACGTCATCGCTTTCCAAAATGAAGTCGACAATCTCGTCTTCAACCGGACGTTTGATCGTCTCTTCCAAGAAGAAGCAGAGGCGCTTGGGCAAATCGTGCACCTCGACGAACGACCGAGGCTTGGATCGACGGACGCGGGTAACATCAGTCAAGTCATCCCGACAATCCATCCGTATATCAAGATTGGTCCGGACGATCTCGTCGCCCATACAGAAGCATTCAAAGAAGCAGCCCGTTCGGAAGCGGGGGATGAAGCGTTGATCGCAGGCGCTAAAATCCTCGCACGGACAGCACTTCGCGTCCTCGCTGATGAACGGACACGCGGAGCGATTGCCCAAGAATTCCACGACCGGAAGAACGGGTATTTGTAACCGGAACACAATGACTGGACGCACTGATATCAGGTGCTCCAGTCGTTTTTAGTATCCAGTCGATCACGAATTGGGGAGGGGTAACAAAAGTGGGACGAAATCATAAAAGAGCCAAGACCGAAACATTTGCGCTTTGTTTTCTTGAAAAAGATATGCTAGGCTAAAGTTGTATAACTCAATAATCCAGTTCTTCGGGGTAGGGTGAAAATCCCAACCGGCGGTGATGCGATCGATCGATCGACGAGCCCGCGACCCGTGATGTACGCATCATGGCTGACTTGGTGAGATTCCAGGGCCGACGGTAAAGTCCGGATGGGAGAAGAACGAAACGACGCGATTCAAGCTGTTTTCTGAAAAAATGTTTTCAGGAGATGGTCTCTTTCTGCATGCAAAAAAGCAGAAGGCGAACCGTGTATTTCGTGAACCCTTCTATACAGACGCCCCTTTTTCAAGGGGCGTCTTTTTTATTTGAAAGGAGCGAACGCGATGTCACAGATGATGAGTTATGCCATGCAATTAGCACATATGTTAAACGGACAAACAAGTCCGAATCCAAGTGTCGGCTGTGTCATCGTCAAACAAGGACGCATCATCGGTTTTGGTGCGCACCGGTTTGCCGGTGGTCCGCACGCGGAAGTCGAAGCCTTGCGAATGGCAGGAGAGGCCGCCCGTGGTGCTGATCTCTACGTGACGCTCGAGCCATGCAACCATCATGGTAAGACACCACCATGTACGGAAGCGATTCTACAAGCCGGGATCAAACGGGTTTTCGTCGCAACGGAAGACAAACATGCGATTGTCGCTGGTTCAGGGATCAAACGGCTTCAAGACGCGGGAATCGAAGTCGAAGTCGGCTTGTTACGGCATGAAGCGGAAGTCCTCTACGAGACATTTTGGAAAACGATCGAACGGAAACGTCCGACCGTGACCGTCAAAATCGCTCAGACGATGAACGGGATCGCGGCAACGGGGGAACAGCGCTGGATCACGTCAGAAGAAGCACGCGCGAATGGTCGCGCCCTGCGTGGTCGCCATGATGCGATCCTCGTCGGAAGTGAAACGGTGCTCGTCGATGATCCAGCACTGACTTTACGCGCAGTGTCAGGCATCGAGCCGATTCGAGTAATCGTCGATCGCCGTGGTCGGGTGCCAGAGACCGCGCAAGTCTTTTGCGATGGAAAAAATCCAACGTACTGGCTGACGAGTGTTCCTCGGATAAGTCATGATCAAGTGACGGTGCTCGTCGGTGAATATGAGACGCCGGAAGCGATTCTTAAACGCTTATACGAACAAGACATCCGCAGCGTTTTGATTGAAGGTGGACCGACGATTCAATCCGCATTCTTTGAAGCAGATCTCGTCGATCGGATTGAAGTCTACCAAGCCCCGTCGATTTTTGAAGGGACTGCCTGGAACGGACGACATGATATCGAAGAACGTTTTCAAATCGATCAGATTGAAATGGTCGGACCGGATCTCCATCTGACGTACATCCGAAAGGAGGAGACGATATGTTCACCGGATTGATTGAAGAAGTCGGGACCTTAAAACGAAAGATTCCGCGACCGAATGGATTAGCACTTGAAATCGAAGCGCACCGGGTGCTCGAAGGAACGAAGATTGGTGACAGCATCGCCGTCGACGGGATTTGTTTGACGGTCACGTCAATGAGCCCAACCGGTTTTACGGCGGATGCTGTCCATGACACGATCCGTTCGACAGCACTCGGCACGTACCGGGTCGGAAACCCGCTGCAACTAGAACGGGCGATGCCGGCAGACGGTCGGTTCGGCGGACATTTCGTCAGTGGGCACATCGACGGGACGGCACGACTAATCAGTCGGCGACCGGACGGAGAAGCGATGGTGTACACGTTTGATGTCGGATCGTGGCAAAAGTATTGCATTCCAAAAGGATCAATCGCGATCAACGGCACGAGCCTGACCTTGCAACGCGTCACGCCGGAAACGATCTCGATTTCATTGATTCCGCACTCCCGTCAAGTGACGACGTTTGATCGATTGGCAAGTGGTGCAGTCGTCAATATCGAGTGTGACATGATGGCGAAACATCTCTATCATTTCACGCAGCATGAGAAGCAGACGGACTGGGCAGCATTCTTAGGAGGCGACATGTAATGAACGGATTCGACTTGATTGAAGACGCAATAGAAGATTTGAAAAACGGACGACCGATCATCGTCTGTGATGACGAGGATCGTGAGAATGAAGGCGATCTCGTCATGCTCGCAGAACACGCGACAGCAGAAAACATCAACTTCATGATCACATACGGAAAAGGACTCGTCTGTGTACCAGTCAGTCCGCGGATCGCACAGCGACTCGAACTTGCTCCGATGACAGCGAATAATACGGATCCGCATGGAACGGCATTCACACTCAGCATCGATCATGAAGAGGCGAAGACCGGTATCAGTGCAGAGGAACGGTCGCTAACGATTCAGCGGATGCTGACGGATGGACCGGAGCGCTTCAAACGACCGGGTCACATCTTCCCGTTGATCGCAAAAGAGGGCGGTGTTCGGGAACGACGCGGACATACGGAAGCAGGTGTTGACCTTGCCCGTCTTGCCGGTAGCGATGAGATTGCCGTCATTTGTGAAATCATCAAGGAAGATGGCACGATGGCACGGGTGGATGATTTGCTTCTCTATAAGGAAGAACACGACTTAAAACTGATCACGATCGAGGCACTCGTCGCGTATCTCGAGCGTCCATTGACGCGGGAAGCGGACGTGTTGCTTCCGACGACATTCGGAGCTTTCCGGATGGTCGGCTATACGACGCAAGATAAGAAAGAACATGTCGCCGTCTTATCCGGTGAAGCGCACGATGGGATGCTCGTCCGTCTGCACTCGGAATGTCTGACAGGGGATGTCTTCGGTTCGAAACGTTGCGATTGTGGTCCACAACTCGATTCGGCACTTGAGCGAATCGAACGAGAAGGTGGAGCCGTCTTGTATCTGCGTCAGGAAGGACGCGGCATCGGTCTGATGGCGAAGTTGAAAGCGTACGAGTTGCAGGAACAAGGACTTGATACAGTCGAAGCGAACCATGCACTCGGTTATCCGACGGACATGCGTGATTATACGGTCGCGGCCAACATGTTGCGTGATCTTGGCGTGACGAAGATTCGCTTGATGACGAACAATCCAGACAAACAACGGGTGCTCGAGCAAGAGGGGATTGAAGTCATCGAACGTGTTCCCCATCAAGTACCCGTTGAACCGGAAAATCAACGTTATCTGAAAACAAAACAAACGAAACTCGGGCACTGGCTCGATATCCAAGGAGGACACACATCATGATTTACGAAGGTTTCTTAACAGGAGAAGGACTACGCGTCGCAATCGTCGCAGCACGTTTTAATGAATTGATCACATCAAAACTCGTCGGAGGAGCAAACGACGCGTTCCGTCGTCACGGTGTTGCGGCGGATGCTGTGGATACAGCATGGGTTCCTGGAGCATTTGAAATTCCACTCGTTGCGGAAAAGTTAGCGAAAAGCGGTAAGTATGATGCGGTCATCACACTCGGAGCCGTCATCCGCGGAGCAACATCACATTATGACTATGTCTGTAACGAAGTCGCGAAAGGTGTCGCGAGTGCGTCGCGTGATACAGGCGTACCCATCATCTTCGGTGTCCTGACGACGGATTCGATCGAGCAAGCGGTCGAACGTGCCGGTACGAAAGCTGGAAATAAAGGCTACGAAGCTGCCGTTTCCGCGATTGAGATGGCGAATCTTTTACGCACGATCTAACGAAATAAGGATAGGGTGACGGAAGTTTCCGTCATCCTATTTTTTTGTGGACATTTTGCAGGTGATAAATCAAATTTCAAAAAAAGAATAGTAGATTTGAAATATGAGGATTTGTTTTGAAGAAGAACGGTAATGAGGTAATAAAGAAACTTTGAAACATTTTCCAATGTTTTTCGTAAATCAGGGTAACGCGTATAAAGGAGGAAATGAATATGAAGAAAACAAGGTGGGTAGCAGCTGGGATCGTCGCAGCATCGATTGGATTAGCTGGATGTCAAGATGGGCAGACAGATTCGGGTAGTGGCAGTGGGTCTGGTTCGACGAAGTCGGGGGAACTCTCGAATACGGAATTACTGAATAAAGCGACAGCCGCTCAAAAAGATATTAAATCGTTCCACATGGAAGGGACAGTCAATTCAAAAGCAGGTGAGATGGCAGTAGATCAGAAGGTATCAGCCGATATCATCCAGAAGCCGCTTACGATGCACCAGACGATGACGATGAAAAATCCACAAAACGGTAAGGACATGTCGATCGAGAGCTATATCGTCGACGATAAGATGTATCTATCGCAAAACGGACAATGGCTCGTTCAAGATGTCTCGGAGCTAGGTGATATGGTCGAGGCGATGGAGTCATCGGCATCGACGGATCAAAATCTCAAGCTATTGAAAAAGTACAAAGACAACTGGACCGCCAAAAAAGAGGGTGACGTTTATCAAATCGACGTCAAACTAAAAGGGGACGACCTCAAAGCATTCATGAAGGATTCGCTCGAGCAGACAGGACAGATGGCACAGATGAAAGATGCGATGGACAGCATCGATTACAAGAAAATGAATTACACGATGACGTATGATGCCAAAACATTCTATCCGAAATCACTCGATATGGACATGGTGTTTGCGATTGAAAAAGATACCGAGTTCAATATGAAGAACGAGTCGACGTTCTCGAAATTCAATGAGATCAACGAAATCAAATTACCTGCGGAAGCAAAAGATGCACAACCGCTCACAGGTGCAGCACAATAAACATCGAAGTCCCCTCTCTTCCATGAAGATGAGGGGACTTTTTTGAGACTTGGAACTGACGAAGAACTTCTTTTAGTGCTTCCGTCTGTTTTTGACTGACGGAAATCTGTTCGTGCATATCGCGGAATGCTTGAGCGTCATCCTAGTATTGAATCGAGATAGCTTTGAATAAATCATTGTCATTGACGACTTTCGTATCGATGAAGGACAGTACCTCACCGGACGCGGCATTCAAATGTTCGATCGTAGTGAACAGGAGGATGTGTGCTGTGTTAACGGTATCCGTGATCGTTGCTCCGTTATTCTTAGCCTATTGATTATTAAATGTCACGATTTCGTCAGTTGTTCCGAGACGGTGAAGTATGAATCACAACTATTTGCATATTATTGAAATGAAGAAGTATCAAAATAGTTTCATAAAAAATAGTTTGACAATTATCAGTAAATTCTGAAAAAATGGTAAAGAACTACATATTTCATAAAGGGAGGTAACACGAATGGGGAATTCATTTAGTGACTGGATCAGTATGGTGTCCAATCTTGTTTGGGGACCACCGTTACTTATTCTGTTGGTCGGTACGGGGATTTATTTGACGATTCGCTTAGGATTCATTCAAATTATCAAACTACCGTATGCGCTGAAGCTCGCGTTTTCAAAGCATCAGGACGATAAGTCGGAAGGCGACATCAGTCACTTTCAAGCATTGATGACGGCACTGGCTGCGACCGTCGGTACGGGGAATATCGTTGGTGTCGCAACCGCCGTCGTCCTCGGCGGACCGGGTGCGATCGTTTGGATGTGGTTGTCCGGTCTATTCGGGATGGCGACGAAGTATGCGGAAGCAATCCTTGCCGTCAAGTACCGTGTCGTTGATGAAAATGGACAGATGGCAGGGGGGCCAATGTATTATCTCGAGCGTGGGCTGAAGCAGAAATGGCTGGGTGTCTTGTTTGCCGCATTCGCTTCAATCGCTGCGTTCGGGATCGGGAACGGGGTCCAGACGAACTCGGTCGCCCTCGCAATGAAATCAACGTTCGATGTGCCACTTTATGTGACGGGGATCGTATTGATGGTACTGACAGGCGTCGTCATTCTTGGTGGGGTCAAATCAATCGGAAAAGTTGTCAGTTTGTTTGTTCCGTTTATGATTTTCTTCTATGTTGGAAGTGGATTACTGATTCTCGTCATGAACTATGACTTGATTCCAGGTGCGATTTCGACGATCTTCAGCAGCACGTTCTCAAGCGAAGCAATTACGGGTGGCGCGATCGGGGCGGCGATTCGTTATGGTGTCGCGCGTGGTGTCTTCTCAAATGAAGCGGGTCTTGGTTCAGCACCGATTGCAGCCGCTGCAGCGAAAACGGACTTCCCAGGACGTCAAGCGCTCGTTTCGATGACGCAGGTGTTTTTAGATACATTGGTCGTCTGTTCGATCACAGGTTTGACGCTCGTCATGGGAGGACAACTTGATACGAAGTTACAAGGCGTTGAATTGACGACAGCAAGCTTCGAGGTCTTCCTCGGTCCTGCCGGAAAATACATCGTCACGATTGGACTCGTCATGTTTGCTTATTCGACTGTTCTTGGCTGGTCGTATTATGGCGAAAAATCAATCTATTATCTATTCGGTCAAAAATCGATTCTCCCATACCGTATCCTGTTCGTCTTAGTCGCCGGAGCGGGTGCGATGACGACGAACTTGAACATGGTCTGGGCGATTTCCGATGTCTTCAATGGATTGATGGCGATTCCGAACTTAATCGGTTTGATTGGATTGTCCGGCGTCGTCATTGCTGAGACACGACTGTTCCGCGAACAGTTGAGACGAGAAGAAGCGAATCGGAAAGTTTCGTAGAACATGCGAAAATGAAAGACTCGAAAGGAACTAGTTCTTAAAAATCATTTTTGAAAACGAATGATTCTGCCATCCTCGCTTTCCACAGGCGGGAGGTAAGCCACAGCAATCTGCATTCCATGCGGTTCGCCGGGTCTTTCCTTTCCCTGACGAAAGCATGTACCCTGCTTTCTTTTCCTGTAGGAGTCGAGGGATAGGCATTCACATTCTATATCTATTCAGCAAAAGAGAAGGTTGGTTTCTAGGGTATCCCTTGGAAACCAACCTTCTCTTTTTTGCATGTGCTCCGTCTCATTCAATCACTTTTTACGATAAAGCATCAGTGATTCATAAGGTCGTAACGTTAAAGTGTACCCTTCTGTCTGCATCTGCTGATAATTATGAAGCAACACCGTATAGTCCGATCCGTCATGAGGTAACGTGAACGTCGTGTCCGTTCCGTAGAAATTCGAGACGACGAGTAATTCTTCTTCACTCGTTGCGCGTTCGTACGCCCAGAGTGATGGATCGTCCGGTGTCAACAGCCGGTATGAACCGTCCGTGAGCACGTCATACTGTTTGCGGAGTTGAATCAACCGCTTGTAATGATGATAGACTGAATCAGGTTCTGCGACAGCAGCCTCGACATTGATTTGATCATACGTCGGCGAGACCGGAATCCATGGCTCACTTGTACTAAAGCCACCGTTGACGGCGTCCGACCAAGGCATCGGTGTCCGCGCGTTATCGCGCGATTTTTGACGGATCGCAGCGAGAATTGCTTCTTCCGATACGCCGTTGGTCCGTGCTTCTTGATAGGCATTCAATGTCTCGACATCACGGTAGTCGGACAGATTCGTGAAGTCCGGATTCGGCATTCCGATCTCTTCTCCTTGGTAAATATACGGTGTACCTTGCAAGCCATGAAGCGTTGTCGCGAGCATCTTTGCACTCTCGACACGATACGCGACGTCGTCACCAAATCGGCTGACGACGCGGGGTTGGTCATGGTTACACCAAAAAATCGCGTTCCATGCTTGTCCGTTCATGCCAGTTTGCCAGTCGGAGAAAATTTGTTTCAACTGCTTGAAGTCAAACGGTGCAGCCGTCCATTTCTCACCGTTCGGGTAATCGACCTTCAAGTGATGGAAGTTGAACGTCATCTTCAGTTCTTGATTTTCGAGCGAAGAATATTGAAGACAATGTTCAAGCGATGTCGACGACATCTCACCGACCGTCAAGAGATCGTGTCCGGCAAAAACGGCTGCGTTCATCTCTTGCAAGTAGTCATGAACGTTTGGTCCGTCCGTATAGTACGCACGTCCGTCTCCCTCGGGATCATTGGGAAGCCCTGGCGTCTTCGAGATCAAGTCGTTCTTGGTCTTCCCGTGTCGCAGGGCGCGCTTCAATCTTTCGTTTCGCATAGCTGATCTGCCGGCCGAGTGTCTCTTCGATGTAATGATAGATGGACCCTTTAGCAATGTCAGCGGTTAGGCCGGGCACAAGTGCGGTTACGAAATGATTAATGTCACGGATGACGCGTTCGCCATCAATCTGACGAATCCGCTCAATACGGGTTACGTCTGTTCCTTGTGCCACATGCAATAACGAAGCGAGCTCAGGAGAGGCGGAGAGCACTTCGCACGATAGCACATCCGTCTCGACAGCATGTCGACCCATCCGGCGATGCGCTTCCGAAAAGCTGACGATTCCGTTGAATTGGAACTCGATCGCTTCTTGCGACAGGACGAAGACACCTTTCCCCTGGTGTTTACGGACGAAGCCTTTTTCTTGCAGGGCATCAATCGCTTTTCGAACCGTTCCGCGGCTCGCCTCGAATTCATGCATCAATTCCGTTTCAGAAGGTAATTTCGTTTCGGCCGGGAGCGTTCCTTCCTGAATCCGCTGTGCGAGCTCGTGATAGATGTTTAAATACTTCGGCATATGATCCGTCCTTTACACTCAAATAATGTCTTTAGTGTAGCATGGAACGATTACAGGCATCAAAATAGCTCCACCTATGATCCGGATATGACCGGAAAATAGATAGAGCGTAGAAGTGTGAATGTCAGTCAACGAAGAGACGTCGAAAACGTCGTTCCTTTTTTGAGGACATCTTGTTTTTCATCGAGAACATCACTCGTCAAGAGTTCAATCGAGTCAACCGGATGTTCCAAGATGAAGCCGAAGTTACCACTCCGTGACTCGGACGGGGCATAAGTCTTCGCAAGCGACTCCAAATAGACGTCGTCCTCGAGCGTCTTTTCTGCCGCAGCATCGAGTTTGAAGTGGGCGACAGGATTGAACGTGACCGGTTCATTACTTGTGTTCTTGATCGTGACCCGTGTCTTGATCAAATCAAAGGATTCATCGTGCGTAAAGCCATGGAAGAAATCAATCATGCCATAGCTTGGACGAGCATGGAATACTTTGATCTCTTCGATCGTCATCTCGATCGGACCAATCTTCCGTGTTTCGTTCACTCGTTTGAATTGTTTAAGCGTCAGGTCGCCCTTATCATCCGTCACGGTCTGATCGATTTTTGTCAAATCGCGATCGTCTGGAATTTGCGGGTTTGGAACGTAGGCGCTTGTTTTTTCAAGCGATACCGGCTGCTCCTGTTTCGCAGACGCTGGTTCTTTTGGTGTGTCTTGTGATGCTGAAGTGCCACAACCAGCGAGCACCGTCCCGAGCATCAAAGTAGCAAGTATCTGTCTCATGAACATTCTCCTTATTTCTTCGATTTCAAGAGATCGAAGATGATTTTCGCGTGATCCGTGTTGTCGACTTGTCCCGCGAAACGTTCTTTAGCAGGACCGAACGCATAGACCGGTACGTCTTCACCTGTATGTCCACCTGTAGTCCAGCCTGTATGCGAGCGTTCGTTGAAGATTTCTTCAATCGCATTATCGATCTCGAGTAATTTCTTCGATTCAGCAGCGCGAGAGACGCTGTCGATTTCTTGATCCGTCAAGGCGAGTTTGTCTTGGTCGATGTACTTCATTAACGTTTTCCGTACGTCCGCGCCTTCGACGATTTGCTGCGCCATGAAGTCAGGTGTCTTCTTCGCTGCTTTGATTGGCTCAGCGAACCAGTTGTAAATGCCATCCGCACCAATCGAGTAACCGCCAGTCGAGTGGTCGGCTGTTGCGACGACGAGTGTATGCTTATCCTTCTTCGCGAAAGCGATCGCGGCTTTAAAAGCACGTTCGAAATCTTCCATCTCACTCATCGCACCGACGATATCATTGTCGTGTCCAGCCCAGTCAATTTGACTGCCTTCGACCATCAGGAAGAATCCTTTTTTATTCGAATCAAGTCGCTTGATTGCGGCGTTCGTCATTTGAGCAAGTGACGGGACTGAGTTTTCGCGATCGATTCGTTTAGGTAATCCACCGTCTGCGAACAATCCGAGCACTTGTTTATTTTTATCCGCTTGCAGCTGATTGAGGTCAGTGACATAGCTATAGCCATCTTTCTTGAACGCTTTCGTCAAATCGACGTCTGGACGGACAAAATTCGATTTCCCACCCCCGAGCATGACATCAATCTTATGTTTGCCGTTCACACGTTCTTTGAAATAGTCATCTGCAATCGCATTCATGTTTTTACGACTTTCGTCATGCGCACCGAATGAGGCAGGTGTTGCATGCGTGATTTCCGATGTCGCGACGAGTCCCGTTGACTTGCCACGTTCTTTGGCTGCTTCAAGGACGGTCTTGACTTCCGATTTATCATTATCGACCGCAATCGCTGCATTGTACGTCTTCACACCAGAGGACATCGCTGTCGCGGCAGAGGCGGAATCGGTGATATTCTCCTTCGCATCTTCCGGATATGTCATCTGTTGACCGACGAGATAGGGATCAAAGGCTGTTTTTTCAGCCGTCGTCGTCGAAGGATCGTTCTTTAAGTAACGGTGTGCAGACGTGTATGAGACACCCATGCCGTCACCAATCAGGAAGATGACGTTCCGGATTTCGGGTGAGTGAGTATGTTTGGCTTTCGCTTCGGCTTCCGGCATCGAAATCATCGTACTCAGGGAAAGGGTCGATAAGGCAAAAATCGGGATCAGACGTTTTAGTTTCATAGGGATTCCTCCTCGAAAGGTAATGGGTTATGGCGCTACGACCTACAAACACAACTTTACGCAGAAAATATGAAATCCATATGGACCGTCTGTAAAGGTTTGTGAAGAAACGATGACAAACGAATAGCCCTTCTGAAAAATCATCTCAGAAGGGCTACTTGTGTATAGATTAGCGACTCCATCCGATCATCCGACGGTAGGAACTGAACGTCGGCCATGCGAGAATGACGATCGCGAGCCAATACAGGAACTGGTTCTCGGACGAAATCAGACCAATGATTCCTGCGAGCAGAATCGTCGTGTAGATCGAGAACGTGATGATCAGTGCTGGATGTAGTTTCGGGAAAATAGTGAACCGACCGAGTCGTTCGTTCGCTCCGCGGATATATAGGCGGCTACCAAAGAAGAGTAAGGCAATCGTCAAAGCGAAAAAGAACAAGACGGGATACGTTAGATTCAGATCGACATTACTTTCAAAAAAGAGTGCGAAGGGTGTCGTGATCGTCATCAGGAAATTTGTTGGCTTGTCTAACTCCTCGTAGGTCACACCAAAACCGAGCAGGGCGACGGCGTAGATGCTGAAATACGTGAAGTAGTTCAAGAACAAGAAGAACGTACCAAGCAACAGTTGTCCGATGATATCACCAGCGATTGTTCCGGCGAATAAGAAGATCGTCAAAATCGTCACATCAAATAGAAGGAAAAGACCAAAATCTTGGAAGAGTGACGACCACGTGACGTAATCAAACGGATTGATACCGCCGAACGCCTGTAGCAACAACCAGCTGACGAAGAAGCCGATGATCGGAAACACGATCAGTGTTACGACGCCAATCGACCATTTGATCCAGAACAACCAGACCTTCGGAAACGGTAACGCGTGCAAAATCAGGCTGCGACCACTCCCGCGCTCGGAACCGAGCATCAGGATCGCGAAGACAGCAATGAGAATCGCTGCGAATCCGGCGAAAAAGGGACTGACGAGTACGGTGTTGAGTAGAGCAGGTTGCTGAGAGGCCTCGTAATTCTCGAACTCATTGATGACGGTATAACTGCCGAACCCATAGCTGAAGATCGCAAGCAGAATGAAACAAGCGAGCGGCCAGATGCCTTGTTTGATATGATAACGGATCAATTGCTTAACCATGTCGTTTCCCTCCAAATGTCCCTAAGAAGTAATCTTCCATCTGCACTGGCAAAGCATCTTTTAACAAGGGGTTCGTCGTTTCAAGATACTGCGCGCCTGCATCGGATAAGACGAGCAATGTCACGACCCGACCTGTTTGGGATAAGACGTGAAGATCAGCGTGTGACAATTCCGGAACGTCCTCATAGACGACTTGCCATTTCTGCATGCTGGCTTTGGCGTCGTCGAGTGCCTTTGGTTCGCGGACGAGATGTTTTTCAATCGTCATGACACGGTCAGCGAGTGAATCGAGCTCTTCGAGTTGGTGTGAGGCGATCAAGACGGCAGTTTGGCGCTCTGCAAGCAATGAGACGAGCTGTTTCAGATAATCTCGTTTGTTGATTCGATCGAGTCCGTCTGTTGGTTCATCCAGTAAGAGGACCGGAGCATTCGTCGCGAACGCAAGTTGAAGAAGGAACAACTGAGCTTGTCCTTTGGATAATGACGTCACGCGACGTCCGCGATCGAGGTTTGACGAACGACAATAGTTTTCGATGTATGTTTTCTCGAAGTTCGGATAGAACGCATTGTAGAAGTTGATCAGTTCGCCGAGTGTCATTTGGCGATAGACGGAAACAGAATCCGGAACGAGGAAAAGGTGCTCGCGTGTCTTCGGGACGTGGTGGATCGACTCGCCATTCCATTCAACTTTTCCGCGCGTTGGCTCAAGAGCACCGACAAGCGTTTTCAGTAATGTCGTTTTTCCGGCACCATTACGCCCGATCAACGCAGTAATCGTTCCTGCTGGTAGAGTAAAGGATGCATTTTCATAAATCATGGTACGGTCAATTTGTTTCGTTAGATGAGAAACGGTCAACATGAGGAATCCTCCCTAATGTGTAAGATGAGTTGATAGAGTTCTTCGTTTGAAATGGAGAGTTCGTCGGCGACGGAACAAAGACGAATGAGTGGATCTTGAATGGCGGCTTTCTTGACTTCATGAAGTGGAATATCTGAGATGAAGGATCCTTTGCCGCGCATCGTGACGATGAAGTTGCGGCTCTCGAGTTCCTGATAGGCGCGGGAGACAGTGTTCGGATTGACAAGGAGTGTACCAGCAAGTTCACGGACGGATGGCATCTGTTCGCCAGAGCGGAGTAGACCACGGGCAATCGAGCGGATGATTTGAGCAACCAGTTGCTCATAGATCGGTAACGGACTTTTCGGATCGACGGTGAACATTTCTCCACCTCCTTAAGTGTACTAATTCAATTAATACACCAATTATAGGAATTCAAAACCTGTCTGTCAATGTCTCTTTTCAAGAAGACGATGACGCCATCGATCGCAATATTTGCTATACTGACGACAGAAGAATCGCAGGAAGGATGACCCGAGATGTTGGATCGATTGAGTGCCTTAGAGGACCGTTATGAAAAACTGAATGATATGTTGGCTGATCCAGCCATCATTAATGATACGAATCAATTGCGCGAGGTCTCAAAAGAGCAGTCGCAACTTGCACCGACCGTCGAGACCTATCGCGTCTATCGCGAGAAGATGGAAGCCTATCAAGAGGCACGCCAAATGTTGACGGATCCGGAGATGCGCGACCTTGCGAAGGAAGAAGTCGCGATGCTTGAGCCGGAGATCAAAGAGCTCGAAGCGAAACTGAAAGCCTTACTGCTACCGAAGGACCCGAATGACGACAAGAACGTCATCGTCGAGATTCGCGGCGCAGCGGGAGGAGACGAGGCAGCGTTATTTGCTGGTGATCTCTTTAAGATGTACTCGAAGTTCGCTGAGAAACAGAACTGGAAGATCGAAATCATCGACGCGAGCTATACGGAGCTTGGCGGTTATAAGGAAATTATCTTCATCGTTAAAGGAACAGGTGCCTACTCGAAACTGAAATATGAGAATGGGGCACACCGTGTCCAACGCGTTCCGTCAACGGAATCCGGTGGACGGATCCACACATCGACGGCAACCGTCGCCGTGTTGCCGGAAGCAGAAGACGTTGAAGTCGAAATCCACGATAAGGATGTCCGGGTTGATACGTTCACATCGAGTGGACCGGGCGGACAGTCCGTCAATACGACACAGTCGGCTGTCCGTGTGACGCACGTGCCGACCGGAATCGTCGCCAGCTGTCAGGATGAGAAATCGCAGATCAAGAACAAGGAAAAAGCGATGAAGGTCTTGCGCGCACGTGTCTACGATAAGATTCAACGCGAGCAGCAGGCGGAGTATGATGAAAAACGGAAGTCGGCTGTCGGTACAGGTGACCGTTCAGAACGGATCCGGACATATAATTTCGCACAAAACCGAGTGACGGACCACCGAATCGGTTTGACGATCCAGAAGCTCGACCGGATCCTCCAAGGAGAGATGGATGAGGTCATCGATACGCTCGTCATGGAGTATCAAGCACGGGCATCGGAGGCGGCAAACTGATGCGGATCGCAAAACGTCTAAATGAAGCAAAAACGATGATGGAACAAGCAGGACGCGAGGGTTCGAGTGCCGAATGGTTACTCATGCACGTCTTAGATGTCGACCGGACAGGACTTCTCGTTCGCTTGTCCGATGAATTGACGCCGGAGCAGGATTTACGATTCAGTGAATACTTGCTCGCCCATGTTCACGGCGTACCCGTGCAACATTTAATCGGCTATCAGCCGTTTTACGGACGGGACTTCAGCGTCACACCGGATGTCTTGATTCCACGACCGGAAACGGAAGAGCTGATCGTCTTCGTGACGGAGCGCCTCGAACGTGAGTCGTTCACCGCGGGACAGATCGTCGACATCGGAACTGGTAGTGGGGCGATCGGAATCACACTCGCGCTCGAACTCGAGCAACCGGTCACGACCGTCGATATTTCACCAGCCGCGATCGCGGTCGCGAAGCGAAATCAAGCGACGCTTGGTGGAGACGTGACGTTCCTCGAAGGAGATTTACTGGCACCACTCGCGGACGATTCCGTGCGGGTGCTCGTCTCGAACCCGCCTTATATCGAGGAAGAAGAATTACTCAGTGAGGTCGTATTCGACCATGAACCGCATCTCGCCCTGTTTGGTGGAAAAGACGGTCTCGTCTTTTACCGACGACTCGTCGAGGAGAGCGGACGGGTCCTACGCGACGATTTCCGACTGATTGCGTTTGAAATTGGACACAATCAAGGACCGGAAGTGCAAATGATGTTAAAAGAACGTTATCCAAATGCGGAAACGGGTATTTTAAAAGATATAAACGGTAAAGACCGTATCGTGTATGCGGAACGAAAGGATTGTACAGCGTGAAGACGGAAATGATTGACTTACAGACGATGGATGAAGCAGTTCGGTTATTGCAGGAAGGAGAGGTCGTGGCGATGCCGACCGAGACCGTCTATGGTCTCGCGGGGGACGCGACGAACGAAGCGGCTGTTCGGCGAATTTTCGCCGCGAAGGGTCGACCTTCCGACAATCCACTGATTGTCCATGTCGCATCCGTAGAACAGGCACATCAGTTCGTCACGCACATTCCAGATGTTGCAACACGTTTGATGGAGGCGTTTTGGCCAGGAGCCTTGACGATCATCCTCGAATCGAACGGCACCGCATCCACACTCGTCACAGCAGGACTAGATACGATCGGATTACGGATGCCAGATCATCCGCTCGCGCTTCAATTGATTGAAGCGACAGGGCTGGGTCTCGCAGCACCGAGTGCCAACCGTTCCGGAAAACCTTCACCGACGTCATCTGCGCACGTCGCACATGACCTCTCGGGACGCATCGCTGCGATCGTCGATGGAGGGGAGACGGGCATCGGGGTCGAATCGACTGTCATCGATTGTACGATGACGCCACCGGCGATTTTACGACCGGGCGGCGTGACACGCGAACAAGTCGAGGCAATCATCGGTCCTGTCACACTCGATCCTGCCTTATCGATGAAAGATGTTACACCGAAGGCACCCGGAATGAAATATACCCATTATGCGCCGGAAGCAACACTGTCCGTAGTCGAAGGGGATCTTTCATTCTTACAGCAACTCATCGATGATGCACGACAAACCGGACACAAGACGGGCGTTCTCCTGTTCGACGGGGAGGATGTCGACGCAGATGTTCGCTGCTCCCTTGGTAATTCGATGGAGACAGCGGCACAACGTCTTTACGATTGTTTACGGCGATTTGATCAGACGACGGTGGATCAGATTTTTGTACGAGACCTATCAGAAGAAGGGGTGGGGCTTGCGGTCCGCAACCGCCTCCATAAAGCAGCAGGTGGTCGGGTCATTCGCCCTTGAAGAAGGAGGATACGGAGATGAGCACACGTCGCGTTTTATTCATCTGTACAGGAAATACATGCCGTAGCCCGATGGCGATGGCGTTACTACGCTCGAAAGTCGCTGATCAGGAATTTGACGTCCGTTCAGCAGGACTACGTTCGATGCAAGGATTCGATGCGTCAGAGAACGCACTGCAAGTGTTACGCGAACGCGGCATCGAACTCGAGCACTATACGCAAGTCTTCGATGATGTACTCGGACGCTGGTCTGACATCATCTTGACGATGACGCGTCAGCACAAGCAGGAAGTCGGTGAACGGTACCCGGAACTGAAGGAACGGACGTTCACTCTATATGAATACGTGACAGGGCTTGAACGGGACATCAACGATCCGTACGGCGGATCGATGAACGTCTATCGCCAAGTACGCAATGAACTCGAACCCCTCGTCAATCGTCTTGTGTTAAAATTGACGCAGAACGGAAACGGAAGAAAAGCTCCGGATACACGGAAACTTCCGAAAAAACAACCTAAACAAACGGGGGAATAGTAAAGATGAAAGTAGCAATCGGCGCGGATCATGGCGGTTTTAAGTTAAAGGCAGAAATCAACGATCTCTTACAAGAGCTCGGCATCGACTATACGGACTTCGGTACGCATTCGTCCGACTCGATCGATTATCCGGATGTCGCGATTCCGGTCGCGGAGGCCGTAGCGAACGGAGAATTTGACCGTGGCATCTTGATTTGTGGCACAGGCATTGGGATCGGTATCGCAGCGAACAAGGTCAAGGGCATCCGAGCAGCGCTCGTCCATGATACGTTCAGCGCGAAAGCGACGCGGCAGCACAACGACTCGAACATCTTGACGATGGGCGAACGCGTCATCGGTCCAGGACTGGCTCGTGAGATCGCGCAGCTTTGGCTTGAGACGGAATTCGAAGGCGGCCGTCATGAGAACCGCGTTTGTAAAATCTCGGATTATGAGGTGAAGTAATGGATTTGACACGCATCCAGCACGATTTAGAAGAAGCGCTGAACGCTCTGGATGAACGATTTTCCTTAAAAGGAAAATTGCTCGTGATCGGCTGTTCGACGAGTGAAGTCATCGGTAAACAAATCGGCAAGGCAGGTTCACCGGAAGTGGCGGACGCCTTGTTCGATGTCTTCGATGCCTTTCGCCGATCGCATCAAGTCGATCTCGCCTTCCAAGGCTGTGAGCATATCAACCGAGCGCTGACACTTGAGCGGCAAACGGCCGAACGTCTCGGGCTTGATCCGGTGACGGTCGTTCCCGTTCCAGAAGCGGGTGGATCGATGGCGAGTGCTGCGTACCAGCGCTTCTCGGCACCTGTCGTCGTCGAAGCGATTCAGGCTGATGCCGGAATCGATATCGGTGATACATTCATCGGGATGCACTTGAAAGCTGTCGCGATTCCAGTGCGCTTGCCGCATAAGGAAATTGGTGAGGCACATGTGACGGCAGCCGTGACACGACCGAAATTAATCGGTGGAGCACGTGCTAAATACGAATGATTGATGCAAGGGGTTGCGCACCCCTTGCTTTTTTGATGTTGTTTTTAGGGATGCCGGGAACGAAACATTCGTGTTAAGATAGGTCTATCGAAATGAAATGGGGGAATTCAGATGGAACAAACACCGCTTACGTATCTGAAACAACAAGATGAGGCACTCTTTTCGGCAATGCGCCAGGAACTAGGTCGTCAACGCGATAACATCGAATTGATCGCATCCGAGAACTTCGTCTCGCAAGCTGTCATGGAAGCACAAGGCAGCGTCTTGACGAACAAGTACGCAGAAGGTTATCCAGGTCGTCGTTATTATGGTGGCTGTGAGTATGTCGATCTCGCTGAGAACTTAGCACGCGACCGCGCGAAGGAAATCTTCGGGGCGGAGCATGCGAACGTGCAACCACACTCGGGTGCACAAGCGAACATGGCGGTCTACTTCACGATTCTCGAACAGGGCGATACGGTCCTCGGGATGAATCTGTCACACGGTGGCCATCTGACGCACGGTAGCCCCGTCAATTTCTCCGGTGTCCAGTACAACTTCGTGGAATACGGTGTCGATCAAGAGACAGAGATGATTGATTACGACGTCGTCGCACAATTAGCTGAAGAGCACAAACCAAAATTGATCGTAGCGGGCGCATCGGCGTATCCGCGCGTCATCGACTTCAAACGTTTCCGTGAAATCGCAGACAGCGTCGGTGCTTACTTGATGGTCGACATGGCGCACATCGCTGGACTCGTCGCAGCAGGTCAACATCCGAACCCAGTCGAGCATGCACACTTCGTCACGACGACGACGCATAAGACGTTGCGTGGTCCACGTGGTGGGATGATCCTCTGTAAAGAAGAGCATGCGAAAGCGATCGATAAAGCCATCTTCCCAGGGATCCAAGGTGGTCCACTCATGCACGTCATCGCCGCGAAAGCTGTCGCGTTCGGTGAAGCCCTTGCACCAGAGTTCAAGGACTACATCGGTCAAGTCGTCACGAATGCCAAAGTCCTCGGTGAGGAATTGACGAATCGTGGACTCCGGATCGTTTCAGGCGGAACAGACAATCACTTGCTCCTCGTTGACTTGCAACCACTCGGTATCACAGGTAAACTCGCCGAGCATGCGCTTGACGAAGCTGGCATTACGGTCAACAAGAACACGATTCCGTTCGACCCAGCGAGCCCGTTCGTCACGAGCGGTATCCGGATCGGAACGGCAGCGATGACATCTCGCGGATTCAAGGAAGCTGAGATGAAAGAAATCGCCGAGTTGATCGAACTCGTCTTGAACCACCCGGAAGAAGCAGACGTTCTCGCACAAGCACGTGAGCGTGTCGTTGCGTTGACAGGTCGTTTCCCACTCTACCCAGAGCGCGGATGACTGTCATCCCCTTCATCCTTTTCATTTTGAGAAGGGGGAAGGGGATTTTTTTGTTTGTCTAAAAAAGGAGGCGTACGATGTATATTCTAGTCGCAGAAGATGATCCCCATATCCAAGCCCTTGTCGTGTCAACGTTACAAGCCGACGGGCATTCCATCCGAGCGACAGCAGACGGAAACGAAGCGCTTGCTTGGATCGAGAAGATGACGTTCGAAGCAGCCGTACTTGATGTCCTGCTCCCCGGACAGACCGGTCTCGTCTTATGCGAGCGATTACGGCAACATGGGGACATCCCGATCTTGATGCTGACGGCACTCGGGGAGCTGACAGATAAACGGGACGGTTTCGCAGCAGGTGCCGATGATTACATCACAAAACCGTTTGATCCGGAAGAATTAGTATTTCGCCTCCACGCTGTGGCTCGGCGCTATCAAAAAGCGGCGCAACCTGTTTTGCATCTTGGAGATGTCACGATCGATAAACGTAGTCAGCTCGTGACGATTCAGTCGACCGAGTGGACACTCCCGCGACGTGAATTCGAATTGTTGCATCAGTTGGCGAGTTTCCCGGGACGGGTCTTCAGCCGCGAGGAATTGATCGAACACGTCTGGGGACTCGATTTCATGGGGGATGACCGGACGATTGATGTTCACATTAAACGCCTCCGTGGACGCTTAAAGGAAACGAATCAGGTGAAGATTGAGACGGTCCGCGGACTCGGATACCGGTTGGAGGTCGACGCATGAGATCCCTCTATACGAAAATCGTCGGACTCGTCTGCGTTGTCTTACTCGTGTCGGCACTACTGGCGCTCCTGATTAGTAATATTGCCTATTATTCCTTTTGGCAGGACAGCTACAGCCAAAAAGTCGAGGAAGCGGTCGAGACAGCGATCGATTATTATGAAACGCACGGGGACGGCAAGACGGAGTCGTTTTACCGGATGTTACAAGCGACCGGCTTTCAACTGTATGTGCGCACGGACGACGCAATCGAGCGTTACGGAAACCCGTTTCGTGATGAAGCGCTCTCGAATCGGGTCGTCGAGCAAGTGAAGAGTGGTCAACCGTATTACGGAATGCGTGAATATCCGTTCCATCTCTTCTTGCTCGGTCTGTTCGATAACGAAGTCATCAATACGTACGGCACGTCGGTCAAGACGGCGCAAGGCACGGACGCGATCTTCGTCCGACCGGACTTGAGTCGTCAGATCCGTGAGTTGCATCTGTTCGTCGGTCTGTTCCTTGGACTGCTTGTCGTGATCAGTTTCCTTTTGCTTGTCTTTTCAATCCGCTATCTCGTTCGTCCGATCCGGCGCCTGACAAAAGCGACGGAACAGATGGCAGACGGTGACTACGGAATCCGCGTCGGAACGAAGGCACGCGATGAAATTGGTGAGCTGTCCCGGCGGTTTGACGAAATGGCAACGGCAGTCGAAGCGTCTGATACGGAACGGCGCCGATTCGTTGCGAACGTCTCGCATGAATTCCAGTCGCCGCTGACGACGATTGCTGGTTACGCGGGACAACTCGATGTGACGGGAGAAGACGTCAGGAAACGGACGGTCATCCGTCAAGAGGCGGAGCGAATGTCGGAGCTGACCCGTCAACTGTTGATCTTAGCGAAGCTCGATGAAGGACGACGCTTCAAACGACAAGCACTTAATCTGCGGACGACTCTTGAGACGACACTCACGACACTTGCCTTCCAGCTGGATGAGCAAGGGATTGCGGTTGCACTCGACGTCTCGACAGCACTACAGATTCAAGCAGATGCCAGTGCGTTGGAACATGTCTTCCAAAATGTCATCCGAAACGCTGTCTCGGTCTCAAAAGATGGAGCGACGATCCAGATTCAAGCGCAGGAACAAGCGGATCAGATCATCGTCCGAATCAAGGATGAAGGACCAGGTATGACTGATGAACAGAAGAAACATGCCTTTGAACGCTTTTATCAAGGCGATGCATCCCGGACGACGCGCGGAACGGGTCTTGGTCTAGCGATTGTCAAAGAGACGATGCGTCAACTCGGTGGGGATGCGAGTTTGTCGTCCGCTTCATCGGGTTTAACCGTAATGTTAACTTTTTTACGCGCGTGACACCTGCGTTCATGTTCCGTTCATATTGTGGCTGTATCATCAATCCTGTAGCGAACATACAGGAGGGATCACACAATGAAACTAGGATGGAAAGAACTCGTCCGGATGAAAGGGCGATTCAGTTGGATGACGATTGTGACGATGTTGATCGTCTTATTGATCTTGATGATCACCGGTCTTGCAGATGGACTAGCTTATGACAATGGGGCAGCCGTCCGTAATCTGCCGGTCGAACAGTTTGCGCTAAGTAAAGATGCAGAAGGGCAGCTGACCCGTTCATTCTTACAGGCGGATGAGACACCAAAGGGCGCGGAAGCACTCGGTGTCCAGAACATGGTGCTTGAGAAGAAGAATAAAACGAAGGACGACGTGACGGTCTTTGCGTTACCACAGACTACGAAATATGGTCCAAAACAATTACGATCGTTGCAAAAAGGGGAGGTACTTGTTGATGCTGCGTATGCGGAGCAACGCGGAACGCGCGTCGGCGATACGATCACGGATTTTCGAACGAAGGAGACGTTCCAGATTGCCGGTACAGTGACGGACGGTCGTTATAGTCATGCACCCGTTCTCTGGATGACGGATGAATCGTGGCAAGCGTGGCAATCGAAAATGGGCACGTCATACGTATCAGCGTACATCGGTCAGTCGTTGCAAACGGATCAAGCGCTCTTTTCGAAACAAGCGGTGGTCGAGAACGTTCCGGGTTATGCGGCAGAACAAAACTCCTTTCAGATGATGCGGGTCGCGCTCGTCGTCATCGGAGCATTGATCCTGACAGCCTTCTTCTATATTTTAACGATGCAGAAGATGAAACAGCTTGGTGTCTTAAAGGCAATCGGTATCCGGACACGGACGATGGGTGCGAGTCTGCTCGTTCAAGTCGTCATACTGACGAGTCTTGCCTTTGGTGTCAGCGTCGCCATCACCTATCTGACGAGTCGTTTCCTGCCGCCGGATCTTCCCTTCCGATTTGAATGGTCGACGAGTCTGATGTACGGCGGCATTCTACTCGCAACGGCGATCCTCGGTGCGCTTGTTCCGCTACGGATGGTCAAGAAACTTGAGGCGGCAGATGCGATGGGAGGAATGAACGGATGATTCGATTAGAACAGATTGAACAAAGTTATGGTGAGATGACGGTGCTGCATGACATTAACTTACAGGCAGAAGCGGGTGAGTTGATTGCTCTCGTCGGACCGAGCGGTAGTGGGAAAAGTACACTGCTCCAGTTGCTTGGATTGTTACAGACCCCAACGAATGGTGCCGTCTACTTTGATCATACGTGCGTCAGTGAAGCAGCGGACGAAGAACGTCGTCGTTTGCGTCTCGAGGAAGTCGGGTTCATCTTTCAAGAATCGCATCTCGTACCGTTTTTGACAGCAGGAGAGCAACTCGAGCTAGTTGCAAAAGAAGCGGGGCGAACCGTTGACGTGACATCGGCTCTCGCCGTGTTCGGACTCGAGCACCGGAAAGACCATTTGCCGCACGCCTTATCAGGTGGCGAACGACAACGTGTCGCGATTGCCCGGGCTTTCGTTAATGAACCACGACTTGTACTTGCGGATGAACCGACGGCAAGTCTCGATTACCCAAATGGACGCCGAGTGATGGAGTTGTTACAACAACAAGCGCATGGTGCGAACAAGACCGTCATCGTCATCACCCATGACGAACGGATGCTAGATGTCTGTGACCGGATTTGGCGAATCGAAGACGGACGGATTACGGAAGCGACAGCATCCCGGTCCTATTCTCATAGTTGAACGAGTTTCCCTTTTGTTTTCGTGCCTCAGTGCATGTGAAACAAAAGGTTTTTTTGCTGATTCATCACGAAGATAGGGGAAACGGACCATTTGCGGAAGCGTTATCTTTGTTATACTTAACCGTAGTAAAAAAAGATAAGGGTGGAAATAAATGTGAATTTAACAACCTTGATTCAAAGCGAATTACAAGCCATTCAGACCGAACGACTAACGGAATGGTTTACACATAAAAGCCACGAACGCCGGGAATATCAACGGATGCTCGAAGATTTCAAAGCAATCGTCATCATGCAACAGGCAGGATTTTATGAGCAAGCGGATGCTCGTTTCGAGCAGTGGAAGACATTACCGATGCCGGCGGAGGTCTATCGGTATCGTTTGGCGATTGCTGCAAAATCAGGCGGAAAACGTCTTGCTCAAAAGCGATTCGCATCCTTTCCCGTCACGGTCCAGAATCATCCGCAATTGAAAGACTGGAAGCGACTCGGAAAACTGAATCCATGGTGGATTGGTGGAGCCGTTGCTGTCGTCTCTCTCGTTCTCGTCTGGACACAGTTGGATAGCGAACCCGCAACACCAGTCACAACGAAACAGACAGAGGTCGAGCAACAACTCGCAGCGCTACAAACAGAAGTCGAACAGTTAAAAGAAAAAAACGAACAATTGGCAAGGGAGCAAGAGAGGGCGAAAGCGATCAAGCCAGAGAAGAAGGAAACAAAAACGGAAACACAGGAGCCGAAAGTGTCTGCGAAAGAAGCGCTCGAGCAAGGGGTCGCTGCCGTTCAGGCGAAGGACTACAAACGAGCAGACAGTGTCTTGAACGGATCCGTCTTGACGAACAAAGAGACAGCAGGCATGGCACGCTTTTATAAGTTGATTGCGGCCGGAAAGTTGAAGAACACGACACAAGCGGATTACATCGCCTATCGGGAAGATTTTCCGAAGTCCGGTTACATAAGTGATGTCCTCTGGATGCAAGCCGTTTATGAACAAAAATATAAAAAAGGCGACTATCGAGCGACCTTACAAGAACTCGCGAAACAACCGGAAAATGAATGGTCTTATGCGGCAAAAGCGATTCTATCGGGTAAGAGTACGCTCGGGAACTGACGAAAAAACAGTTCCCAAGCAGTACGCTTATAGAGTACAATGCGAAAAGAGAATGGAGAGGAGATGCAAACAATGAGTAAAGTACATGTATTTGATCACCCATTGATTCAGCACAAGATGACGATCATGCGTAAAGTCGAAACAGGAACGAAACAATTCCGGGAACTTGTCGACGAGGTGGCTTCATTGATGGCATATGAAATCACACGTGACCTTCCACTCACAGATGTCGCGATCGAGACACCGGTCACGAAGACGACGCAGAAGATGATCGAAGGCAAGAAACTCGGGATCGTCCCGATTCTCCGCGCCGGTCTCGGTATGGTCGACGGCATGCTCCGCATGATGCCGAACGTCAAAGTCGGTCACATCGGTTTGTACCGTGATCCGGAGACACTCGAGCCAACGGAATACTACCTCAAGCTCCCAACAGACGTCGCAGAACGTGATTTCGTCGTCGTTGACCCGATGCTTGCGACAGGTGGTTCGGCGGCAGACGCCATCTCCTCCTTAAAGAAACAAGGGGCGAAGAGCATCAAGCTCGCATGTCTCTGTGCAGCACCTGAAGGCGTTAAACGCGTTCAAGAAGAACACCCAGACGTCGACATCTATCTCGCGGCACTCGACGAGAAGTTGAACGACCACGGATACATCGTCCCAGGACTCGGTGATGCAGGAGACCGTCTCTTCGGAACGAAGTAAAAAAACAGCAAGATATACGAAAAGACCGCAGACGATGATCTGCGGTCTTTTCGTTGCTATTTCGTAAACTGCGCAAGATTGCTGAAATATGCTTTAATGAAAAAAGGAAAAAAGGAGGAAGTCACCATGCCGATTACAGTCATGCCGATTTTCGGGACACGACCGGAAGCCATCAAGATGGCACCGCTCGTCAACGCCCTAAAGCAACACCCTGCTTTTGATGTTCATGTTACGATCACTGCCCAGCACCGGGAGATGCTTGATCAAGTGCTCGATCTGTTTGAGATCGAACCGGATCATGATTTAAATATCATGAAACAACGTCAAACACTCGTCGACATCACGACGCGTGGTCTTGAAGGACTTGATGCCATCATGAAGGACATCAAACCGGATCTCGTCCTCGTCCATGGGGATACGACGACGACGTTCGTCGGAAGCCTAGCTGCCTATTACAATCAGATCGCGGTCGGTCACGTCGAGGCGGGACTGCGGACCTATAATAAGTACTCTCCGTTCCCGGAAGAGGTCAATCGTCAGTTGACGTCGACGCTCGCGGACTTACATTTCGCTCCGACAGCGCAAGCGGCAGCGAATCTCGCATCCGAAAATCGTCACGCCGGTGTTTACATCACAGGAAACACGGCGATCGATGCTCTGCAAACGACCGTCCAATCGGATTACGTCCATCCGATGCTCGAGACGGTCGGGGACCGGAAGTTGATCTTGATGACAGCGCACCGCCGTGAGAACCAAGGCGAGAAGATGCACCAAATGTTCCGGGCGATTCGTCGCCTCGTCGATGCGTTCCCGGAGACACACGTCGTCTATCCGGTCCACCTCAATCCAGTCGTTCAAGAAGCGGCGAAGACGGTTTTTAAAGGGCATGATCGGATTTCGTTGATCGCCCCACTCGACGTCTTCGATTTCCATAACTTTGCGAGCCGTGCCCATTTGATCTTAACTGACTCGGGTGGCGTACAAGAAGAAGCACCATCACTCGGTGTTCCTGTTCTTGTCTTACGCGATACGACGGAACGTCCGGAAGGGATTACTGCCGGAACGTTGAAGCTTGCCGGAACGGAAGAAGAGACGATCTATCAGATGGCAACAGAACTCTTGACGAACAAAACACTTTATCAAGAGATGGCGCATGCCTCGAACCCGTACGGAGATGGTCATGCCTCAGAACGCATCGTCCAAGCGATCTTGCATCACTTCGGTCAAGGGGAAGCTCCGACACCGTTACTCACGCAATGAAGTAGGACAGCATGCGTCATCACCCGACTCCTACAGGAGAAAGCGCGACAAGTCGCGCTGTCAGAGACGAACAAGACCCGAATTCACGGACCACAAGGAACGTGAATCCTGGCTTGTGTCTCGCCTGAGGAAAGCGGGTGAAGGAAGCGTGGAAAATTCAAAGCAAGATAAAATACTAGTATATGTAGCTTCTTACACGAAGGAGCTATATTATTTTTGTCATTTCCGCTAAAATCAGCCCATTTGTTTAGAAAATGTAAAACCAGATGACCTTGAAACTGGAAAGGAAACGATGACGATTCAAGCTGTGACGTACCGCACGATTGAAAAAATGGAAATCGCTGAAATGTATTGTTACAAACAGATGTCAGAGCTGTTTTTATGTCCTGATTAGGAAGCGTTTTCAATTGTGAACAAAAAATGTTTTTTCACAAAATCGACACAAATCAATTTTAGAGGTCTTGTTTCGGTTTAACGGGCACGATATAACGTTACTGTTCAACGGTTTTGTTCACCATATGAACAATCTCTTTAACCGTTGATAGCACTACATATTTTCTTCACATCTTCGTGAAATGACTTGCATGTAAGACATCTGTGAAAACCTTATCAATCGTTGATATGTATAGGTTTTTCGGCTCTGTTTTTATTGTGAATTCATTTGACTATGAAAGCTGCTTCATTGTATTCTTGACTAGTATGAAAATCCGCAAATTGTGGGAAAGAAAAAGAACTCTCAATTGGGAAAAAAGGGGGTCGTCTCTAGTGCGCCAAAGTGGGCTCGCGAAGAGTATGGTCATGGCCTCGCAAATTTCGACGGCACTGGCTGCACCGATCGTCATTGGCTTTTTGGTTGGGAACTATGGGGAACAACAACAATGGTGGGAAAAAATGGGTGCGACGTTCGCCGTGTTCATCGGGATTTTCATCGGCATTCTTTGCATGATCGCCATGATCAGGCACTTGTTAGGGGAGAAGACATGAACATCATCCTTCAAGATGCGTTGTATCGTGCGTACTTACGATGGTTTGGACTCTTTTACGGGATCCTGGCTGTCCTGCTGCTCATCGGACGCCCGAGTGAACCGGTCATTTATGGACTGGCGCTTGGTGGAACTGGCAGCTTTCTGATCTTGACGCTTCAACGACTCAGCGTCGATCGGATGTATCGTGTAATCGAGACGGGGCGTAAGCCGATGTCTCGTGGGACCGTTTCACGCATGGCGGTCGCGGTACTTTGTGTGATGATCGGTTTGAAATATCAAACTGAATTGTCATTAACTGCGGTGGTAATAGGCCTTCTCGCCGGCCACGTCATACAATTTTGTGAGTTCTTGACTCACGAACTCAAGCGGGAAAAGAGGTGAATAGTCAAATGAACCACGAAATGCCACTTTACGAAATCCCACTCTGGGGTGACTTCGTTCTGTACGGTAGCTGGACGAACTTGATCACAGTATTGATTGCTGCTGCTCTCGTCTTCTTGATTGCCGTGGCCGGTACGCGACGTCTTGTGATGAAGCCAACCGGTGCTCAAAACGTGATGGAGATGTTCCTCGAATTCGTTCGCGGTATCATCAGCAGCACGATGGACTGGAAAACAGGGGGTCGCTTCCTTACGTTCGGAATGACATTATTCCTGTTCATCCTTGTATCCAACATCATGGGTCTTCCATTCAACGTCGTGACGGGACACTACATTTGGTTCAACTCACCAACTGCAGATCCTTACGTGACACTGGCACTTTCATCTATGGTAGTGGTCATGAGCCATTACTACGGTGTGAAGATGCGAGGCTTCGGCTCTTATGCGAAAACATTCATGACGCCGATGTTTATCATTACCATCATCGAGGAGTTTGCAAACACGTTGACACTCGGTCTTCGTCTTTACGGAAACATCTTCGCTGGTGAAATCATGATCGGAATCATTCTTTCGATCGGTATCGTCTCTGGTACGAACGATTTCCAATTCGCCGGACCACTAGGCGCGATCATCTCGGGTATCCCGATGTTGATCTGGCAAGGATTCTCACTCTTCATCGGTGGTATCCAAGCGTACATCTTCCTTATCCTGACGATGGTTTACATCGGACATAAGGCAGCGCACGACCATTAATTCGAAGGTAAAGCATCCGCTTTTCCGATAACAGCACGACCAAATCAATGAACACACTCTAGGGAGGCAATTTATCATGAATCTTATTGCAACAGCGATCATCATCGGACTCGGCGCACTCGGCGCAGGTATCGGTAACGGTCTTATCGTAAACGGTACAGTATTAGGTCAAGCACGTCAGCCAGAACTCAAAAACGAACTTCGTCAAACAATGTTCATCGGTATCGGTCTCGTCGAGGCACTTCCAATCATCGGTGTAGCGGTCGGTTTCCTTCTTCTCAACTCTTAATCCACGATTAACGAGAACGGACTACATAGGGCGCTATTCGTTCAACGTTTGAGTGAACCGTCACGGGAGCTTAGGCTCCCTTATGTAGATATTGAAGTTGAACCAACCACGAGGGGAGTGTAATCGAATGAATCTAGCGTATCTTGCTGCTGAAAAAACAGAGACTGCAAACACGCATGAACTCTTGATCGGCAATATGATCGTCACGATCGTCGTTTTCCTCTTGCTCCTCATCCTCTTGAAGAAATTCGCATGGGGCCCGCTCGTCAACATGATGAAAGCGCGGGAAGAGCATGTGGCTAGCGAGATCAACTCGGCTGAAAAGAGCCGTAAAGACGCTGAAGTCTACGTAGAACAACAACGCGAAGAATTAAACAAGGCGCGTACGGAAGCACGCGACCTTTTAGAAGCATCACGCCGTCAGGCAGAAGCAGAGCAAGCACGTGCGATGGAGCAGGCACGTCTTGAATCCGAAATGAGTAAGGAAGAAGCTCGCCGTGCGATCGAACGTGAACGCGCTGAAGCACAAGTTGCTTTGAAGAACGATGTCGCTCTTCAAGCAATCGCTGCAGCACGCCACGTCATGAAAACACAGCTTGCGACGGACGAAGCCGCTCAAAAGGCACTCGTCGATCAATTCCTTGCTGATACTAAGGGCACGAACTAATGCGTGATCACGTAGCGGGACGCTACGCAAAAGCGCTCTTCGATCTTGCGCTTGAGCACCATGTGCTCGAGCAAGCAGAAGCTGATGTGCGGACGCTCGGCGAAGTGCTCCACGCAACACCAGAGCTCGCTTCGGTTTTAGATAACCCATCGATTTCTGCTGAAGAGCTCAAGCAAGTTCTTCAAACAAGCTTCACTGGCTTCAACTCGATCGTCTTGAACACGTTGCTCGTCATGGTCGAAAACGACCGGGCAGCAGAAATCGTCACGTTACCGGAACACTTCATTGCATTGTTGAATGAACACCGCAATGTCGCGACGGCAATCGTCACGAGTGCATACAAATTGTCAGACGAGGAACTCACGAAAGTGAAAGAGACGTTTGGCCAAAAATCAGGTAAAACGCTTGAAGTCGAGAACGTCGTCGACACGAGTGTCATCGGAGGACTTCGCGTTCAAATCGGTTACACGACATATGACGGTACGATCGAAACTAAACTAACGCGCCTTGAGCGTGAGCTGTTAAAAGCGTAAGAAAATAGGGGTGAAACGCATGAGCATTAGAGCTGAAGAAATCAGCGCCCTGCTTAAAGCGCGTATCGCGCAGTACGGTTCTACGATGGAAGTGAACGAGACAGGTACGGTCATCCAAATCGGTGATGGTATCGCTCGTGCACACGGACTCGACAACGTCATGTCGGGAGAGCTCGTAGAATTCGCTAACGGCACAATGGGCTTGGCGCAAAACTTAGAAGAAGGCAACGTCGGTATCATCATCCTCGGTGACTACCTTGAAATCAAAGAAGGCGACTCTGTTCGCCGTACGGGCCGCATCATGGAAGTACCAACTGGAGACGCACTCCTCGGACGTGTCGTCAACCCACTCGGTATGCCAATCGATGGTCTTGGTCCAATCGAAACAGAACACTACAACCCGATCGAGCGTAAGGCGTCTGGCGTCATGGCGCGTAAATCGGTACACGAACCACTTCAGACAGGAATCAAGGCGATCGATGCCCTCGTTCCAATCGGTCGTGGACAGCGTGAGTTGATCATCGGTGACCGTCAGACGGGTAAGACGTCGATCGCGATCGATACGATCATCAATCAAAAAGAAGAAAACATGATCTGTATCTACGTCGCAATCGGACAAAAAGAATCAACAGTCCGTGGCGTCGTCGAGACGCTCCGTAAAAACGGTGCCCTCGATTACACGATCGTCGTTTCGGCAGCGGCTTCACAGCCGGCTCCACTTCTTTACCTCGCACCATTCGCAGGTGTCGCGATGGGTGAACACTTCATGGACCAAGGCAAACACGTTCTTGTCATCTATGATGATCTTTCAAAACAAGCAGCTGCTTATCGTGAGCTTTCACTTCTCTTGAAACGCCCACCAGGCCGCGAAGCTTACCCAGGGGATGTCTTCTACCTCCACTCACGCCTTCTTGAGCGTGCGGCGAAGTTGAACGACGAGCTTGGCGCAGGTAGCTTGACTGCCCTTCCGTTCATCGAGACGCAAGCGTCGGATATCTCAGCTTATATCCCGACGAACGTTATCTCGATCACGGATGGTCAAATCTTCCTTCAATCGGATCTCTTCTTCTCAGGTGTCCGTCCCGCGATCAACCCGGGTCTCTCGGTATCGCGTGTAGGTGGTTCGGCTCAAGTAAAAGCGATGAAGAAGGTAGCGGGTACGCTCCGTCTTGACCTCGCATCTTACCGTGAGCTTGAAGCATTCGCTCAGTTCGGATCTGACCTTGATAAAGCGACTCAGTCGAAGCTTAACCGTGGTGAGCGGACAGTTGAAGTCTTGAAACAAGACTTGAACCAACCCCTTACTGTCGATAAGCAAGTCATCATCATCTATGCCTTGACTCGTGGTCACCTTGATGATGTTGCTGTAACGGATATTCGTCGTTTTGAAAAGGAACTCAACCTCTGGCTCGATCAAAACCGCAAACAACTTTGCGATGAGATCCGTAAGACAGGTAACCTTCCAGCAGACGAAGAGCTCGTAGCAGCAATCTCAGAATTTAAGAAAACGTTCCAAGCGACGGTCTAATCCGGCGGAACGCTCTTGATACTAACAAGGTGGTGAATCGAAATGGCATCGTTGCGCGAGATACAAACGCGGATCAACTCGACGAAAAGTACGAAACAGATCACGAAAGCGATGAACATGGTTTCGGCGTCGAAACTGAACCGCGCTCAAGCACATAGCGCGAAGTTCCAACCTTACATGCTGAAAATGCAAGAGGTACTCGGAACCATTGCGAATGGCACGACAGGTGCGAGCCATCCGATGCTCGAGAAACGTCCCGTCAAAAAGACAGGATATATCGTCATCACATCGGATCGCGGCTTAGCTGGTGCATATAACGCCAACGTGCTGCGTGAAGTCTACCGGGAAATCAAAGAAAAGCATACTACGGACAGTTACGTTCTCTTCGTGGTCGGTAAAGTCGGTGTCCAGTTCTTCCGTTCGCGCGGAATCACGGTCACGGATGCGATCACAGGCTTGAACGATTCTCCTTCGTATGTCGACGTCGCTGAGATCGTGAAGCGCACAGTGAGTGCGTTCACGATCGGCGAAATCGACGAGCTCAAGCTGTGCTACAACCACTTCTTATCTGTCATCAGCCAGGAAGTGAAAGTCGAAACCCTTCTCCCACTCGGAGAAATCGAAGCTTCATCTTCGACGACTTATGAGTACGAGCCAAGCGAGGAACAAATCCTTGCAGAACTCCTCCCGCGTTATGCGGAGAGCTTGATCTTCGGTGCGCTTCTTGACGCGAAAGTAGCAGAACATGCGTCACGTATGACAGCAATGCAAAGTGCGACAGATAACGCAGATGACTTGATCGGTCGATTGACTCTCGTCTACAACCGAGCTCGACAAGCTGCGATCACGCAAGAAATCACAGAGATCGTCAGTGGGGCTGCTGCGCAGCAGTAATCCCGACTGGCGTAACGATAGGTAGGAGGAAACACGATGAACGAACTCGGTTTAAAAGGCCGCGTCGTCGCGGTCATGGGACCTGTCATCGACGTTAAGTTCGAAGGACACTTACCGAACATCTACAACGCGCTCCGTATTCAATATACGCCGCAAACTGTAGAAGAAGTGGCTATCGACTTGACGCTTGAGGTCGCCCTGCACCTTGGTGACGACGTCGTCCGTACCATTGCGATGGACTCTACGGATGGAGTACGCCGTGGAATGGAAGTACTCGATACGAATGCTCCAATCTCGGTACCCGTTGGAGAAGCGACACTTGGTCGCGTCTTCAACGTACTCGGTAACCCAATTGATGAAAAAGAAATCGCTGCTGACGTGGAACGTCTTCCAATCCACAAAAAAGCACCGACTTTCGATAACCTTTCAACGAAAGTTGAAATCCTCGAGACTGGAATTAAAGTCGTCGACTTGCTCGCTCCTTACATCAAGGGTGGTAAGATCGGTCTCTTCGGTGGTGCCGGTGTAGGTAAGACCGTCCTCATCCAGGAATTGATCAACAACATCGCCCAAGAGCACAGCGGTATCTCGGTATTCGCAGGTGTTGGTGAGCGGACGCGTGAAGGAAATGACTTGTTCCACGAGATGACGGATTCAGGCGTTATCAAACAAACAGCGATGGTCTTCGGTCAGATGAACGAACCACCGGGTGCACGTCTTCGTGTTGCCTTGACTGGTTTGACGATGGCGGAATACTTCCGTGATGAGCAAGGACAAGACGTTCTTCTCTTCGTTGATAACATCTTCCGTTACACACAAGCGGGTTCTGAGGTATCGGCCCTTCTCGGTCGTATGCCATCTGCCGTTGGTTACCAACCGACACTCGCAACAGAGATGGGTATGCTCCAAGAGCGAATCACATCAACAAACAAAGGTTCGGTTACATCGATCCAAGCGGTTTATGTACCAGCCGATGACTATACTGACCCGGCTCCTGCAACGACGTTTGCTCACTTAGATGCAACGACGAACCTTGAGCGCCGTCTCTCTGAGATGGGGATCTATCCTGCCGTGGATCCACTTGCTTCGACATCACGTGCCCTTTCACCGGAAATCGTCGGCGAAGAGCACTACAGTGTCGCTCGTCAAGTTCAGGAAACACTTCAGCGTTATAAAGAACTTCAAGATATCATCGCGATCCTCGGTATGGACGAGTTGTCAGAAGACGACAAATTGACTGTACACCGTGCGCGTCGTATCCAGTTCTTCTTGTCGCAGAACTTCCACGTAGCTGAGCAGTTCACAGGACAAAAAGGATCGTACGTCCCAGTTAAGGATACGATCCGCGGCTTCAAAGAAATCCTCGAAGGTAAACACGATGACTTAACGGAAGAAGCATTCCGTCTCGTCGGTCCGATCGAAGATGCGATTGAAAAAGCGAAGGCGCTTGTCTAAGTGACAAAGCATAAGGGGGACTTGAGATGAACACACTTCATGTCAATATCGTCACCCCGGATGGCGAAGTGTATGATGGCGATATCCGTATGGTCGTTGCGAAGACGATTTCTGGTGAGATCGGGGTTCTCCCGCACCACGTCCCACTCGTGACACCACTCGATATCAGCATCTTGAAGTTGCGCCACGAAGATGGCGGACGCACGTTGATCGCTATCAGCGGTGGCTTTATGGAAGTGCGCCAGGATACTGTAACGGTTCTTGCGGAAACTGCGGAGCAAGCAGACAAGGTCGATTACGACCGGGCTGCAGCTGCGAAGGTTCGCGCAGAACGTCGTCTCCAGGACACGAAACTATCAGAACTCGAATTCAAACGCGCTGAACTTTCACTGAAACGAGCAGTTAACCGTCTCAGCTTGAAAGACTACGGTCGCGATTGATTCGACCAAAGACCCGAATTCCTTTGCGGAATCGGGTCTTTTTTTGTACGATACGCCAATGATTTTTCTAAAAGCAAACGTTTTCGCAAGAGGGAGGACGATACAGGTTTAAAACACCGTAAAAATGTAAAAGTACATTATATGCCTCGTCTTCACAATTTCTTCAACATTTTTTCTTTAGAAGACTAAATTTATCTTCAATAAATATATTTTATACGCTAAAATTAATTCAGCGTGTTCTTTTTTGTTTGCGCAATCATTCATTTTATGAAATCATAGTAAAGTTGGAGAAACTATGAAAAAGAGGTGCAACGAAAGTGACATCTATTGGTGTGAGTGCGTTAGTTAGTATGCTGGTCTACATCGTAGCGATTCTACTCGCTTGGTGGTCCTTATTACCAGTCAAATGGGAGAAAATCCTGCAACATCCTAAAGGACCGCATGCGGTAGCCCTGCGAACGATTCTAGCCATTGCACTTGGATCGATCGTCGCTCGCTTTTTATTGGATTATGCCGGTTTTGCACAGCGTCTTCAGTTTTTAATTGGGTGAACTTGTAACTGCATTGTAAACCCTGAAATGGTAATTTGTTTTAACATGGAACAGGACACTGCTCTTTCAATGAAGGAACACAGTCATTTAGCAATCATCTAACACTATAATCGAAACGTCGTATTGGCTTTGGAGTAAGAGATCAACTATAGGGAAGTTTCTTTTCTAACATTCGTTGAATTCCAACTATGATCCTCACCAATCACGAATTGAACATACTAGAACAGAAACGAAGCAGAGGAGTAGGGAGAATGGAAAAAATCGTTGTCCGTGGCGGACGTAAATTAGCTGGAACAGTCAAAGTAGAAGGTGCAAAGAACGCGGTCTTAAAAACACTCGTCGCGACATTGCTTGCATCAGAGGGCCAATCGGTTCTTCAAAACGTACCACGTCTAGCAGACGTCTATACAATCAATAACGTCTTACGCAACTTGAATGCGGAAGTCGAGTTCGACGCTGAAGCAAACACGGTGACAGTCAATGCCGAACCGAATCTTAAAGATGAAGCGCCACTCGAATACGTCCGTAAGATGCGGGCTTCGATCCTCGTCATGGGTCCATTACTTGCACGTCTCGGTCGCGCACGTGTCGCGATGCCAGGTGGCTGTGCGATTGGTTCACGTCCAATCGATCTTCACCTAAAAGGCTTCGAAGCGATGGGCGCGAAGACGATCATCGGAAACGGATTCGTCGAAGCACATGTCGACGGTCGTCTCAAAGGTGCGAAAATTTACCTCGACTTCCCATCAGTCGGTGCGACAGAAAACATCATGATGGCTGCGACACTCGCAGAAGGAACGACAATCATTGAAAACGTCGCAAAAGAACCAGAAATCGTTGATCTTGCGAACTTCTTGAACGCAATGGGCGCAAAAGTCCGCGGTGCAGGTACAGAAACGATCCGCATCGAAGGCGTCGAGAAATTACATGGTGCGACACACTACGTCATTCCGGACCGGATCGAAGCAGGTACGTTCATGATCGCAGCAGCAATCACAGAAGGTGACGTCGAAGTCATCGGTGCAGAGCGTGAACACCTTCGTCCACTCATCTCGAAGATGGAAGAGATGGGCGTTAAGATCACGGATACAGAAGAAGGTCTCCGTGTCGTCGGTCCAGAAAAACTCGAAGCAGTCGACGTCAAGACGATGCCACACCCAGGCTTCCCGACAGACGTTCAGGCACAAATGATGGCACTTGTTCTCAAGGCAGGCGGCACATCGGTCATCACGGAAACAGTCTTCGAGAACCGCTTCATGCACGTCGAAGAATTCCGTCGCATGAACGCGGATATCAAAATCGAAGGTCGTTCATCGATCATCAATGGCGGCGTGCAATTACAAGGCGCAGAAGTGCTTTCAACAGACCTTCGCTCAGGTGCGGCACTCGTCACAGCAGGATTGATTGCTGAAGGCGAAACGCGCGTTGGCGCACTTCACCACATCGACCGTGGATACGTCGACTTCCACTTGAAGTTACAAGCACTTGGTGCAGACGTAGAACGTGTGACAGAAGAAGCGGCAGTCGTTGAAGAAACAGCTGCAACAAAACTTTAAGCACTCATTCAAGAGCATTCTCTCGTTTCCGGGAGGATGCTTTTTTTGTCGTCTTTTCAAAAAGATGACAATGAAATCAGAAAAGCCGAAAAAGAAAGTCGTTTCACGATGGGGCATATGCTAGAATTGAAAGGTATGTATACATAAATGGGTTAGACGTCCAAACGACGTTCTATATTTTGGAAGAATAGCCAGTGGGTAAAGGAGAGCACACGAGATGTTTTCAAGAGATATCGGAATCGACTTAGGGACGGCGAATGTCGTCATTCATGTAAAAGGTAGAGGTATTGTCCTCGATGAGCCATCGGTCGTCGCGATCGATAAGGCGACAGGCAAGATTCACGCGGTAGGGACAGAAGCACACTTGATGGTGGGCCGGACACCGGGAAACATCGTGGCCATTCGACCGCTTCAAGACGGCGTCATTGCTGATTTCGAAATGACAGAAGCGATGCTACGCCATTTCATCGATAAGATTGAGGTCCGTAAGATGTTCGGTGGAGTCCGCATGTTGATTTGTACACCAGCAAGCATCACGACGGTCGAAGCAAAAGCGATTCGCCAAGCTGGTGAAAAATCAGGTGCGAAGACGGTCTTCCTTGAAGTCGAGCCGAAGGTCGCAGCAGTTGGTGCCGGTATGGACATTTGGATGCCAGCAGGGCACATGGTCATTGATATCGGTGGTGGAACGACGGATGTTGCCGTCCTTTCAATGGGTGATATCGTTTGCGGTGAAACGATCAAAGTCGCAGGCGACCGGTTTGATCACGACATCATCCGCTCGATCAAGGATACGCATAAGTTGATCATCGGGGAGCGAACAGCGCAAGCCGTCAAGACGACGGTCGCGACGGTCTCAGAAGACGGACGTCGTGAACAGATGGATATTCGCGGACGTAATCTCGTGACGGGTTTACCGCATAACATCACGGTGACATCAGAAGAGATGCATGAGGCACTCGCAGAGGCAGCGATGGAGATCGTCGAAGCAACGAAGCGCGTGCTCGAGAAGACACCACCAGAGCTTGCAGCGGACATCATCGATCGTGGCATCATCCTGACGGGTGGGGGCGCACTTCTTGACGGAATCGACCAGTTGCTTGCAAAAGAACTCGGTCTACCGGTTCTGATCGCAGAAGATCCGATGTTATGTGTCGCACGCGGTACAGGGATCATGCTCGACAATCTTGGGAAGTAAGAGCGTGTCAGCGTAAAGGATATGATTTTTCGTAAAAATTCATTCCTATAACGACCGTCTTGTCCTTCTCGCTTTCCACAGGCGGGAGGTAAGCCGCGACAGCGCGCATTTCATGCGAGTTGTCGGGTCTTACCTATCCCTGACGAAAGTGCTGCTTGCACTTTCTTTTCCTGCAGGAGTCGAGAATAGACAAGTTCGTTCGATACGAATCAAACCAATAGGGAGTCCGGTTTCCAAAGTACGTATCGGAAACTGGACTCCCCTTGTTTTAAACATAATGCTTAGTCCATAATGTCATGGTACTAAATGATTATGTGCCTCCTTGTGCTTCATCCGACTCCTACAGGAAAAAGCGCAAATTTTTGCGCTGTCAGAGACAAACAAGACCTGGGTTCACTGTTATACGAACAGTGAACCCAGGTCTTGTGTCTCGCCTGGGGAAAGCGGATGAAAAGTAAAGGGGCATAAAGATGACTTACTGCGTACTACGCATGAAAGCCTGGTACGCTTCAAAATCATGATAGACGATGGCACTTGGTGGCAACGAACTTGCCATCGTCTGATTAACGAGCTGATTCAGCTGCGTCCGTGTTTTGCCGTAGAACGTAATGTCTGGTGTTTCCGGAAGCTCCGTGAATTCGATCGCATACGATAAACGATATCCGTTACTCGCCGCATACAGTGCATCCGACATCGTGATGGCGCCAAGTCCGTTACCACCACCATAAACGGTCCGGTAACTCATCAACGTGACTTCGTCAGCGAGGTCCATCGCCCACTCGCTAAGGGAACGCCCGCTTGCATCCTGTATGGTATGGAACCAGAACGGGAGGAACAGTTGCAGCGGTAATCCTTCAGCAGATGATTTCTCACGGAAGGCGAGTAAGATCCGTTCATAAGAGGCGATGACTCCTGGCTGGTCCGTCTCCCATTCCGGTAAGGCGTACGGTTCGAGATCGACACTGATACCGTCCGGATGACTGATCGTCTCCTGCTGATAGGTCGAGATCCAGGCTAGCGGATCCTCGACGTTCGGTCGAGCTGTCGTTCCTTCGTTTGTAATCCAGCGTGGCTGTCCGAACAGAAAGTAGACTTCGATTCCGACAGCATGCGCTTTTTCAACGAACGTTCGGTAGAGAGTACGGTCACCCTCGACAGCGACATGCAGATAGACACGTTTCATCTGTCTGTTTGCCAGCTGATTGATCTTCGTTGAAATGGATTTGGCCTCTGGGATGGACCAGATGACCGTGTGACGAGTGACGGAAACGGCAGCTGAACTCTTGAGTGGTAGTCCGAATTGAAGCAACGACAGGCAGACTACGCCAATCAAAAAGCGTTTCATTTCAATTTCACTCCTTCGTGTGGATTACCTTACTATCGGTCGTTACGCATTGACTTATATGCATCAAAGGTCCTGTTCTACACTTTGACAGTTCAAATCCTAGACATTTCATAATGTGAAGTGTATATTAAAAGTTGTTGTTTTGAAATGAATTGTCAAATAAAAGGAAGTGATGCCACAATGCCATTGTGGAAAAGAAATTTAGTAGTCGTCTGGTTCGGTAGTTTTTTAACTTCCGCCGCCCTTAGTCTCGTTTTACCGTTTTTGCCCTTATTCATTGAAGAGCTCGGTGTCGACCGCCGACAAGATATTACGACGTGGTCCGGGATTGCCTTTGGTGCCACCTTCCTCATCGCTGCGATCGTCTCACCGATTTGGGGACGTCTTGCCGATCGAAAAGGGCGTAAGCTCATGCTACTCCGAGCAAGTCTTGGTATGTCGATCGTCATGTTCTTGATCAGTTTCGTTCAAGACGTGTATCAACTCGTATTCTTACGTCTTGTCATGGGAGCCGTATCCGGATTCATCTCAGCCGGGATTACAATGGTTGCTTCCCAAACCCCAAAAGAGAAAAGTGGCTGGGCGCTCGGCACCCTGTCGACCGGTGGGATTGCCGGTGGATTGCTAGGACCTCTTATTGGAGGATTCCTCGCCGACGTTGTTGGGCTTCGACCCGTTTTTCTCTTTACGAGCGTTCCGCTCTTCATTACCTTCCTCGTGACCTACTTCTTCGTCAAAGAAGAATTCGTCCCACTGGAAGTCAAAAAGATGGCGTCTGGGAAAGAAATCATCCAGTCACTTCGCCATCCGGAACTCATTTTAAGCCTTTTCTTGACGACGTTCCTGATTCAGTTCGCGGCACAATCGATTAGTCCAATTCTGTCGCTGTATGTCCGGGAACTCAGTCCAGGTACCGAACGACTCGCCTTGTTATCTGGGATTGTTGCCTCGGCACCAGGGATTGCGGCACTGATCGCTGCACAACGGCTGGGTCGTCTATCTGATAAGATTGGCGCTGAGCGTGTCTTATTCTTTGCATTACTCGTCTTTGCAGCTTTCTTGATTCCGCAAGCATTCGTCACGGATACAAGTCAATTGATCGTCTTACGGATGGGAATCGGTTTTGCGACAGCAGCACTGCTGCCATCTGTTCAAACCTTGTTACGGAAGAATACGCCAGCGCATGCATCGGGACGGATCTTTGGATACAACCAGTCTGCGCAGTTCATGGGGAACTTCATGGGACCACTCGCAGGTGGACAGATTGCCGGTCACTTTGGTTTTGAAGCGCTGTTCCTCTTTACTGGCTTGATCGTCATCACGAATGCGGTGCTAGAACGATCACAAACGGCTGTCTTAAAGAAAAATCCGAATAACTAATGAGAAGCTTCCATTTCCTAGACTGTGTTTGGGGAACGGAAGCTTTTTTTCATAGGATTCACCTTAAGTATCTTTAAATTAGTATCTAAAGTATAACAATATTTGTCAATTTTTAATATACAAGCTATGGAAAAGCGGATTATGGAATTGAGGTAGGTCTTTCGATGCATCTCTAATGGATATTACCGTTTTGTTCAAAAAAGCTCATAATTCCTCTTCGGTCGACCGATATACTGAAAGGAAAGAATTGAACATGAAGTCAATGAGGAGATGAATGCATGCTACGAGGAATGTATACGGCGTCGAATGCGATGCAGGCATTACAACGTCAACAGGAAATGCTCAGTAACAACTTGGCGAATGCGCGGACGCCGGGCTTCCGCGCTGATCAAGCGTCACTCCGGACGTTTCCGGAGATGCTGATCCAGCAGACAGCAAACAATGAACGGACCGGGGTGCGGGGAGTCGCGACGGTCGGGAAACTCGCGACCGGTGTCTTCATGCAGGCAGCGACCCCGAACTTCACGCAAGGTTCGATCACGGAGACAGGCAATGCGACCGATCTGCAAATCAGTTCACTTGAAGGAGCGCCGCTTTTCACGATTCGTCACCGGGATCCGTTGACAGGAGAGGAAGAGACGCTTTACACGACGAACGGACAGTTTGCCGTCGGACAAGACGGCCTACTCCGGACGACAGAAAATGATCTCGTTCTTGATACGAATGGGCAACCACTCGATGTCGTCAATGAGGACTTCAAAGTCGACGCGGACGGAACCGTCACGGATGGAAATGGTCAAGCGATCGGAAACCTTGGTCTCGTCGTAACGGATCAACCGGAGACGCTCGAACGGACCGGAAATGGTCTATTCCGGTCAGCCAATCCATTGAATGCCGGAAACGTCCGAGTCGATCAAGGTGTACTCGAACTCGGAAATGTCGAGATCGAACAGACGATGGCGGAGATGAATGCTGGTCTGCGTCAGTTCGAAGCCAATCAAAAAGTCATTCAAGCGTACGACCGGACAGCAGAAAAAGCTGTTTCCGAAATCGGACGCGTTCGCTAAATAGGAGGATACGATGCAATCAATCTATACATCCGCAAGTACGATGGGACAACTGCAAAAACAGCTTGATACGACCGGGCAAAACCTTGCCAATGTGGATACGAACGGCTATAAACGGCGGGATGCTCAGTTCAATGAACTACTCGTCCGTAACATTAATAACCAAGCGACAGGCTTCACGCCAGGTCCCTTGACGACGCCAGAGGGTCTTCGACTCGGCGTCGGTGGTTATGTCGCGAACGAAGCGACACGTTTTGGCGTCGGAACATTCCGGACGACGGATCGAAAACTCGATGCGGCACTCGGAAACCCGCACCATTTCTTCGGTGTCATCGATACGGATGGCGTGACGAAGTTTACGCGGGACGGAAACTTCCAGTTGTCGCCGCAAGCGAACGGACAAGTCCTGTTGACGGACGATGCCGGGCGCTCCGTCATCAACCAGGCGAATGATCCAATCGTCTTACCGGCGAACGCGACCGAGATTGAACTGAACAAGGACGGCAACATCACCGGCATCCTAAACGGGGATCGTCGAGTCCTCGCTCGAGTGGGTGTCACGAACATCCCGAACTACGGAGAGCTGACGGAAGTCGGGAGTGGCTTGTTCACAGCAACCGGACAATACCAGAATGCGACGGGGAATCCGTTGACGGTCGGTCGGCTTGAGACCTCGAACGTCGATATGGCGCTTGAGATGACGAACTTGACGCAGCTCCAGCGAGCGTATCAGTTTAACTCGAAAGCGTTGATGACGAGTGATCAGATGATGGGGATCGTCACGTCACTGAAATAAAACATCACAAAAGGGTGATGCTTCTCACAAGAGAGGTATCACCCTTTTCATTATTTTTCCTGTAACGCGAGATAGATCGCGGCCATGTCCGCGTCGCCGTAAGCGGGTTTCGCATCAGTGTAGCTAGCGTCTGTTGCTTGCGCAAGGGGCAGCTCAAGCTGTTGTCGTCTCGCTTCTGCCATGATCAGTCCGAGATCCTTTGCCATCAGACGGAGCGGGAAAGCAGACGGGAAGTCGTTCTTCCGGTACATGTCACGTTTACCGCTGAAGAGGGGAGTGTTCATCCCGGAAGCACTGATCATCTGGATCAGCTTCTCTTTCTCGAGCCCGGCACCTTCTCCAAGTAGTAATGTTTCCGCGACCCCTTGACCGACGACTGCGAGCAATAAATTGATGGCGAGCTTCGCCGCACTGCCTGAGCCATGTGGTCCAAAATGAATCGTTTCCTTGCCAAGTAGATCAAAATACGGCTGACAAGTCGCGACGACGTTCGCGTCACCACCGGCAAGCAGGACGAGCTGACCGTTTTCTGCGACCGGAACGGAGCCTGAGACAGGCGATTCCAGATACGTTCCGCCATTCTTTTCGACGAGACGAGCCATCTCCTTCGTTTCTTCTGGTGAGATTGTACTTAAGTTAACGATCGTCTTACCGGTGAGGTTCTCTTGGATACTTTCGAGAACGGATGCGACGGCAGGTCCGTCCGCTAACATGACGAAGAGAATGTCGCTCTGACGTACTACGTCCTGTACTTCTTTGACAGCTGTTGCTCCTAATTCTGTCAACGGAGCAGTCTTTTCATACGTCCGGTTATAGACGATCAGATCATGACCGCCGTCGAGTAGCCGTTTTGCCATCGGTACACCCATATGTCCTAAACCGATCCATCCGAGTTTCATGTCGATTCCTCCTTAAAATAATGCGCTTTTGACTATACCCCGCGCTTCGCCGAATCTAACGACAAAACAGACCGTCCACATGATGTGAACGGTCGTGTGATTAATCTTCATAGGTGAGGATGGTCGAAATAACGGCGATGGGGAAACGAATCGTAAAGGTCGATCCGACACCGACGACGGATTCGACATCAATCGTTCCGTTGTGGTGCTTGACGATCTCCTTACAAATCGACAGACCAAGACCGGTTCCGCCAATTTTGCGTGTCTCGGAGTTATCGACACGATAGAACTTATCGAACAATTTCGGAAGGGCGTCTTGCGGAATCCCGATGCCTTCATCTTGGATACGGATTTGAGCGAAACCAAGTTCATTTGTAATCCGTATCAAGACTGTACCACCGTTTGGCGAATACTTGACTGCGTTGCTGAGCAGGTTGTTCAGCAACTGTTTCATCTTTTCCGCATCCCCGTCGATCATGATTGGTCCACGAGCCTCGAAATCAATTATATGCGTCTCATGGGAGACATCATAAAACTCAATCAAGTCCTGGGCAAGTTCAACGACATCAAACGTCGTCATCTCATAACGGTGTTCACTCGACTCCATACGCTGGACATCGAGGAAGTCGTTGACGAGTGTCGTCAGGCGACCGGTCTCGGAGTGGATCGTCTGGAGGTACTTCCGTTGCCGTTCCTCCTTGAACCGTTTGTTGAGCATCAGCTCCGTGAAGCCGTAGATGGAAGAGAGTGGTGTCCGTAACTCATGCGAGACGGTCGAGACGAACTCTTCCTTCATCCGCTCGGCTTCCGTTTCTTTCGTCACGTCGCGGAGAACGAGCATCGTACCGACCCACAGGCCATCGACCTCGATCTTCTCAGCGTAGATCTGGATGTAAGTACTATGCTTGCGGATCGAGACGATCAAGCTGTCTTTCGGTAAATCGAGTTCGACGATCTGTTCGATGTAACGTTCGAATGCTGCCGGTTCGTCAATGATGTCAGCGAGTGCCTGCATCGCTTGCTCGAAGGCAGAACGTTCTTCGTCTTCGAACGTTGTCGGGACTTCCGGAAACAACGTCATGAGGGGTTCGTTGACGAGCAACTCATCCGTCTCATGTTCGATGTAGACGACAGCTTCGCGAATCGAGTTCAACAGTTGCGTCGTCTTGTTCTTCTCGCGGATCATTTCCTCATAGATCCCCATCCGTAGGAGAGAGAGCGACAATTGATGCGAGAACGACAAGATGTCGCTCATCTGCTCCGTCGTGAAGGCATCACGATAACGAACGAGATAGATGCAGGCGATCATATGCTCTTTTGACGGATCAAGGACCGGAACCGCGACTTCATACATATAGTACGGGTACGGAAGCGGGCTTTCGTGCGCTACCTGTTTCGATGAGTGCACAGGACGCTTCAAGAGACGTGCCCGGTGCAGGAGCGACTGATCGTCAGAGGCGAGACGACCGACCATCTCTTCTGTCATTCCGTAATCGATCGTCGAGCGGACTTCCTGTTGATCGAGGAACAAGAGGGCACCGATTTCAGAATGCGTGATCGAGACGAGTTTCTCGATGATTTCCGGATAAGCCGTCAACGTCTCACGAGAAGCAAGCGTCTCAGTCAGTTCATTGCGATACTTGAGGTGTTGTTCACTCCGAAGTGTGATATCGAGCGCTTCCTCGAGTTCTTCCTGCTGCGCTTGCAATTCTTCTTGCTGCGCGACGAGTTCTTCCTGTTGCGCTTGGAGTTCTTCGTTCTTCGCGAGCATATGGACTTTATTGTCCGCGATCGAAGCCGCCATCTGATTGAACGATGCCGTTAGCGTATGCAGTTCATCCTTACGTTTCGGTAACGGAATCGCTTGGATGTCTTCCCCTGATGCAAGTAGAGCACTGTCGTGGGATAGCGTATTGATCTGTTTCGTGACGCGGCTGATGAATGGGCGAACGAGAGATAAGAGGACGAGAATCAAGACGACGAGATTCGACAGCCAGATGAACTGCGCGACACGCATCTCACTTAAAAGATCGTTTTTCGCGTCCATTTCCTTCTTTTCGATCAACGTCAGATAATCTGAAAGCAACGTATCAATCCGTGTCATGTCGACGTCTGCTTCTGATAAGCTGACCGACCCGCGTAACGTTCCATTTTTGGTGAACAAGTCTTTCCCGTTGGAAAGAGCAGCGAGCGTGTCAGGAGTCACAAAGTCTTCATTGATCTTCCCGTCCTTTTTTCCTTCGACGTATTCGTTGAGAAGTGGAAGAGATGTACCGAAATAATCGTTATAAATGCGACGAGTCGCTGTCGCATATTCTTTCCCTTGCTCATAAATTGCATACTTTTCGAACCACGTCGTCAGACGATTGATTTCCTGCTGATTCGTCTTCACCTGATCAAGTGTTTCCTGTGAACCAGTCAATAAGTAAGATTTGACGTTACTTTGCGCGACGGTCCATTCGTTAGCGAGTGCATTCGCATTCGTCCGCCGTTCACGTAAATCATCAAATGTTGCATTGGCTTGATCGATCTTCTGTTCCGTATAGAAATAGACGATCGCAGACGTGATGCTAAGCGCGACGAACACCATATAGAAGGCGAACATCAATTGACGACCGATGGTACGATTAATCCATTTCACTGGGGTATCCTCCGTATTCTGTTTTACATGTATGAAAAAGATTGCTTAAATGCCGAATATATTCATCTTACGTAGTTTTAAAGGTCTCGGCAAATTTGAATCTGCAAAAACCACTAAAACAAATATATCATATATTTGTTAATTGATATTAAATGATACATTTTTTAAGAATAAGGATTAAGAAGCAATGTTTTAAGGAAAAACCATAGAAGATATTGAACTTCATCATTTTAAGTAGGGAAGTGGTCAGATGCAAAAAATGTTCGAAAACAAATGGTACCGATTCGCATGGTGGGTCATGACATTGCTCATCATCGTCTGGATTGGCGATCATGTTACGTTCTTGTTCCGACCGATCGCAATTCTGCTTCAAATGGTCGTACCACCCCTTGCAATCGCTGGGATTCTCTACTATGTCCTGTTGCCAATCGTCGAGTTGCTCGAGAAAAAGATGAAGCGGCGACCTGCTGTCTTAATCGTGCTCGTCGGTTTAATCGGTATTTTAACGACACTCGGCTTCATCTTTGGTCCGATGTTGTCGGAGCAGATCACACAGTTCGTCAATTCGATACCGACGCTTGCGACACAGTTCCAGCGCCAATTGATTGACGTTCGAGACCAACTCGAAAACAGTGCAGCTTTTTCACGTTTCCTATCAGGACCGGATAACTTGTTCAATAAGTTCTCAGGGAATATCTCGGAATACGCATCGACGTTCCTGAAGAACATCGGTACGGGTGTCGGTGGATTCGTCAGCGTCCTGACGACAGCGGTCGTGACGATCATCATCATTCCGATCATGTTGATCTATATGTTACTTGACGGCGATAAGCTTAAAGGTAATCTCGTTAAGCTGATGCCGTATGAGTACCATAAGGAAACGCAAAAAATCCTCGGGGACGTCCACGTGACGATCATGAGCTACATCCGCGGGCAAGTCATCGTCAGTATTGGTGTCGGGATCATCGCCTATATCGGATATCTCATCATCGGAATCGATTATGCGTTGTTACTCGCCTTGTTTGCGACACTGACGAACATCATTCCGTTTCTCGGTCCGGTTCTCGGTGTCATTCCGGCATTGATCGTTGGGTTCATCCAGGATCCGATCCTTGCGATTTATGCGATCATCGTCATGACGGTCGCGCAACAGATCGATTCGCACATCATGTCACCACTTGTACAAGGGAAGACACTCGATGTCCACCCGTTGACAATCATCATCGTCTTGCTTGTCGCGGGGAACATCGCCGGGTTCTTCGGAGTCTTGCTCGGTGTACCGTTCTACGCTGTCATGAAGGTCGTCATTCTAAACATCCGTCGTCTCTATCACCTCCGATCGCAGAAGAAGATGGTCATCACGGAGGAAGAAAAGACGTTCGATACGATCATCACGGAGCGCGATTGAGTTTTGAAATTCATGTAAAAGTGCGTCATACTGAAGAGGTAGCTAAGAGAAGGGGGCAGAATCAGATGGATTCACGTCATACCGAAGAACAAGCCGATCTACTGGCGTTGCAAAAATTTCAACACAACTTCGAGAACAGTCTCAAGTCGAGTATCATTTATCTCTTGCGTGATGGAGCGTTGACGATCGGGGAACTCGAGCAACGGATTGATCAGTCGCACGGGCAAATCCTCGAGCAGCTGCAGGAGCTGATTGAAGACGGACTCGTCATCCAGCAGATGTCTGAGAAAGTGCACGGACTGGCCTATTATTTGACGGCACCGGCAGAAGACCTCGTTCGACAATTCACGGAATCGATCCGGTGGAGTAAACAGCACATCCGATATTGAACAGCAGGATTCTAGACCTCCGAGCAGCTGCTCGGAGGTCTTTTTTTACGGCGATCCTCCTATAAAAATGACATACGAGGAAAGAACCAGATCAAAACAAGGCGATGCATGTCTTCTTCAATGCTTCTGAACGAGTGAACGAACTTGAAGTGTAGTAGATAAAAGTAAAGCAGGAACCAGATCATCCGTTGGTTCCTGCTCTGCTATCATTTTTGGACGGCGCTGAATGCGTCTTCGGATTCGATTCCGGCTTTACTGACTGCCGTGATGACGAAACGACCTGTTGCATCTTTAGGGAGCGGGAATGCTTTACGCTCGATCGATTCCGTTGTACCGAGTTTTTTGCGTTTTCCGTCCTTCTCTTGGTAGATGTTGTATTTGTCGACGTCCTCATCTGTTGAGGCGTACCAGTTGATGAATCCACCACTGACACGGATGTTCGTCGCTGGTTTTGGTGGTGTCTTGACGGGATCTGATGCCTTTTCGTCTAATTCCGTGAAAACGACGAGGCGGTTATCATACGTTCCTTGATTCTGATCGTACGTTCCGATACACGTGATTAAGTTCAAGTTCCGCGTATCGGCTGGACCGAAGATTTTTTTGAGTGGTGCTTTTAAGTGATCGTACTGGATGAGCTCTTTGACACGAAAGACGAGCTTACGTCCGGAAGCATCCGTCACTTCGACCGGATCGCCTTTTTTCAATTCATGCAGTTTATAGAAGATGGCGGGACCGGTCTTCGTATCGGTATGCCCGTCAATGACGGCGTTCCCGATATCACCCGGACGGGGACCGAACTTATACCAACCGGCTTGTTGTTCATTTTTAGGCGTTGCCATCGCGCCATCTTGATCGAGTCCGACTTGTTCGACCTTCGTCTTGATGTCATGTTTCGGAATGAAGAGTTGTTTTGGGAGCTCGACCTCTGTCGTCGAGAGATCCTTGAACTCCTTCTTAAAGATTTCTGACGGCTTGAGCGGATCTCCCTTCGTCTCGGAAGAGGCCGCGGATTCTGTTTTAACATCACCTTGCGTGATGTTCGACGTGTCCGGCTTTGATTGACCGAACAAGAGGAACAGCAATGTCCCGACCGATGCGACCATCAAAAGAATGCTCGCCGGTAATAACCAACGTTTCATGTGCGCGTAGCTCCTTTCCGAGAGAAGGGGTTCCCTCTATGTAAAAAAAACAGGATAGCGGATCGCTATCCTGTTTTTGAGTATACCCAATTTCTTAGGCGTTTTGACGTTTGCGTGCGAGGACAAGACCAACTGCTCCGAGTGCAAGACCGAATACTGCGATCGCACCAGTTGTTGCAGCTGTGTTGTTGCTATCGCTCATACCACCGTTACCTGTGTTCGGCATTGATCCTGGAGTACCATCCATGAACTTCTCTGGTGATTGTTTGACGATGGCATCACCGAGGTTAGCTCCTACGCCGTACATGTAAGCGTAAGACTCACGGAATGTGTCGACAGAACCTTTGTAGTCGCCTTCCACATACTGCATAAATGTGTCTTGGACGTACGTCTCGTGACCGGATACGGCTTCTTGTGCTGCTTTTGTTGGAAGGTTTTCTTCTGTAGCCGCACCAAGGAATGCACCGAAATCGTTCGAGAACATTTTGAGCATGTCTTGCGCGTCACCCATCAATTTCTTATCGTCATTGACAGCTGCTGTGACGAGGTTCGCTTGTGCTTCGATGTGGTTTTTCGTCCAAACTTGTTCGAATTGATCAGCACCGGCTTGACCGTAGATTGATTTAATGGCTGCTTTGAAGTCAGCTGTGTGCATGTCTTCAGCCCAGTTTGCCGCATCGTAGTCTTTTGCTTTATCCACACCAGCTGTCATGCTGAGGTTGGCAAGAGCAACGTGTTCAGCGGCGAGGCTGTTGAGTGTTGAACGAAGATCGGCTGCTTTTGAGTCAGCTTTCGTGTTGTCGAATTTCTCAGGCATCTGTGTTGTGATCGCGACAGAGAGTGCTTTTGAGATATCATACATGCGGCTGTATCCTTCGCGGAACGTGTTGTACGATCCTTCGTAGTCACCAGCTGCATACTGTTGGAACGTTTTGTAGACGTCTGCCTCGTGCGCACGGAGAACTTCTTCAGCTGCTGCTTTCGGGAGTTTCCCTTCCGTTGCTGTATCGAGGAAGCTTGAGAGATCTTGTACGAACTCTTCTGTTTCTTTCTTCGAAGCGTTGATACCGTCTTGGTCATCCGCTTTTACGGCTTTGACGAGGTCTGTCGTATATTTGTTGTGAGCAACGAAGATTTTTTCGAATTGTTTCGCGCCTTCGTCACCATAGACAGAAGCGATTGCTGGAGTCATGTCGAGTGCGTTTTGTTTGAGTGCTGCTTCGTAGTACTGTGCATCTTTTGAACCGTCATATTGTTTCTTCATGTCCATGACGGCAAGAACGAAGTGCTCAGAGAGTAATTGATCGAGTGTGGCACGAAGGTCAGCGGCTTTCGTTTTGACCGTGACGTTTTTCGGTGCATCTTGTTTCATGTCTTCTCCGCCACCGGAAGCGAATGCTGCCGTTCCTGGTAGTACGAGTGCTGCTGCCATTGCTGATGCTGCGAATTTTTTCGTGTGTTTCATCTGAAATCATTCCTCTCATTTTTTGGTTTATTTGGTAGGTTTTTGCCTGTTCTGAATAGCTTACGCATCACTGGTCGATTTGGATTGCATGAAGTTTTATTTTTTTGAATAGACTGTTGAAGTGATGTTTCATGCCATCCGGTGGACCGTTGCTGCGTCGTTCTGGAAAGCTTACGCCGAGCCGTTCATTTTGGATTTAAAAAAATCGCCAAAAACCGCAGATCGTGGGAAACTGTTTTTCTGCTTCCTTATATACACAAACTAAAATTTTTTAGAGAAATTGCCTGTCTGGTCGTGTTACACTAGTTGCGGAACACGTTTTGTAGCGAATTTGGAACTATTTAATACCAGGTACTAATATGCTATACTGTTCTCAGACTGAATCAATGAAAGGTGATCAAGATGGTACAAAACCAAACAGGCACGGATCAGCCAACGCGTGAACGCCTGAAGAAGAAGCAACAGCCTTCGAACCAGGAAACCGGCAATCCGGAGCACAAATCCGAGCGACGTCTTCGTGCGTACTCGACACGCCGAGTTCCGATCGTCGTACGTGTACTGATCGTTCTCGTTCTCATCGTCGTAGCACTGATCGTCGGCGCAATGGTGGGTTATGCGACGTTTGGTGGTGGCGAGGCAATGGATGTGTTAAAGCTCGACACATGGACCCGCATCACCGATTTTTGGATGAAATCTTAATTTTAATCAGTGATGGGAGCTGTCGAATATGTATACAATCGAACAAATCAAGGAAGTCATTCCGCACCGGTATCCGTTTTTACTCGTTGACCGCATTTTAGAAGTCGAAGAGGGCAAACGTGCCGTTGGAATCAAGAACGTGACGGCGAACGAAGAATTCTTCAATGGTCATTTTCCGGAATACAATGTCATGCCTGGCGTCTTGATCGTCGAAGCACTCGCACAAGTCGGTGCCTTCGCTGTGCTGAAGATGGAAGAAAACCAAGGGAAGCTCGCCTTCTTCGCAGGAATTGAAGGATGCCGCTTCAAACGTCAAGTCGTTCCCGGGGATCAGCTCCGCCTCGAAGTCGAATTGACGAAGGTCCGTGGACCAATCGGTAAAGGTCGTGCCACAGCCACAGTCGATGGGGAAGTCGCCTGTGTTGCTGAACTGACGTTTGCTATGAAGTGAAGCCAACATGAAACGCTGGCTGATCCCTCTCGCGATTTCCTTACTTGTCATTCCGGGTTGTCAGCGCGCGGAACAAGCGAAGACCGCTTCCCCGACGGTCATCGTTGATCCCGTCAAGCGTGCTGGGCAGACCGAGAACATTTCCGCACAGGTCACGCTGACGGAAAATGATCGGATGCGTCTCGTCATCCGGACAGCGAATGACATTCGGCTCGATGACCAACAGGTCGATATCCGCCTCGATGTCGCCAATCAATCAATTCCGTTTCCGTTCGTCTCCTTCCAAGCGAAGAAGATGGGGGAAATCCGGACCTATACGTCCGATACGACGATTGAAAAAGAAGTCTTCGATGACCAGCGTCTTCCGGTCCTCATCATTGATGCAGGAGCAGGGCGTGGGATCGAGATTCCGCTTGAGATCGTTAAATAAGACAGCAGGGTGAGCATTTTGCTCCAAATGCTGTCTTATTTTTGTTTTGTTTCAAGTCATCAGGGTAATCAAAACCTATACAAAGGAGGAATCAATATGGATCACGCAATACAGCAACGACTGACGGATTGTATTCTCGCCTGTAATCATTGTTTTGATGCCTGCTTGAACGAGGAACATGTCGGACATATGTCAGATTGTATTCGACTCGACCGCGATTGTGCCGATATTTGTAACTTATTACTACAAGCGATCGCTCGAAACAGCGCAAATGTCGCGGTCCTTGCGAAGGCATGCCAAGAAATCTGTGAGGCATGTGCGACTGAATGTAGCAAACACGATCATGACCATTGCCAAGCTTGTGCGAAAGTATGTACAGAATGCGCGCAAGCATGTAGTCAGCTTGTGTAAAGAGACCGACTCAAAAAAGAATGACGCGTCTTTTCACGCCCTTTCCTCAGGAGAGACACAAGCCCGTTTTCCTGCTTCATTCAAGCAGGAAAGCGGGTCTTATTTGTCTCTGACAGCGCATAATGCGCTTTTTCCTGTAGGAGTAGCGTGTGACGCGTCATTCTTTTTTTACGTGATAAGGGTGGCGGATCATCATTCTGCCACCTTTATCTTTGTAGAGGACGACATATGAGTCAGCCCCTTTTTTAATATAAAAAAATAGAATAAATTCAAGATTTTTTCTGGTTATTTTTGGCGGATTTGTTTACTATTTAGGGAGGTAATATTAAAACACGATAGGAGCATACATACCCTTATGAAAAAATTAAGCTTACTTTTGATGGCACTCGTCGTTGCGTTTGGTCTGAAGCTACCGGTCTACGCGGAAACAGTCGAGTGGGATGTCACAGGAACGGGCACGGGTCCGTATACGTTAACGTTTAAGGGCGCAGGTATCGTCGATATCACGTCGGAGACAGCACTTATCTTTGAAGAGGGCGTGACAGGAAAAGACGTCAACATCGAAGAAACACCGGTCGTGACGTTCACGGCGGAGACGGCACCTGTCGTCAAAGTCGTCTCAGCAGATGGCCAGCGAACGGTTCTCGTCCAGTTCGGTAAAGTCGTTACACCAGATGAGCCGACGACAGACGAACCGACGACAGAGACACCAAAGACGGATGAGCCAGTCACAGAAGACCCAGCGACTGACGAACCAGTCAAGGAAGAACCAACACCGGAAGAGCCTGTGAAGGAAGATCCAGTCAAAGAAGAGCCGACATCGGAAGAACCAACGACCGAAAAACCAGAGACAGGTGATGACGCGACACCGACACCAGTCGAAACACCGACGACGGCAACGATCGAAGGAACGATCTGGTTCGATGAGAACGAGGACGGGATCCGTCAAGAGAAGGAAACACGTCTCGATGATATCCTCGTCTCTTTGATGAATCGGAACGAAGATGTCATCGATGAAGCCTACACGAAGAACGGCACATACAGCTTCAAGAATTTGAAGCCAGGAACGTATGAAGTGGAAGTCGACGGATATGATATGGGTTACTACTTCTATTCCGAGCAAAACGTCGGTGACGACCGGACGATCGATTCCGATGTCGACGAAGACATGGGAACGAAGAAAGTCCGTCTCGTCGCAGGACAAACGGAAGTGATCGATGCTGGTCTCTACGGCGACGAAGAGCTCGATGGTATGTTCGAGCATTGGTTAGCTGTCGTCAACTTCTTTGATGCGAACGGCAATCAAAAGCCAGATTATGACGAAGGAACAGTTCCTGCGACATATACGGTGACGGATGCCATCACAGGAAAAGACGTCTATCAAGAGAAGATTTCGAAAGATGATCTAATGATGATCCAGCTCGATCCAGGAACATACACAGTCAAGACGGAAGTCGCAGAAGGCTACACGGTCAAAGCGATGCACCATCTTGACATGGATGACTTAATGATGGATATGGATGAAGAAATGTATGAAGATTATGAGTCATTCGCTCAGCAAGCAAAAAAGATGAAATTGATGGCGCACGATGAAGAAGCCTTGACGCCAGAAGAACAAGAAATGGTGGATGAGTTGTTGAAGTACTTTGAGCGGAAATCACCGGAAGCGGGTGTGACGATCGAAGAAGGTAGCTTCGGTACGATCTTGCTCGCAGAAATTGCGAAAGTAGAACCGGTCGCGAAGCCGACGCCAAAACCAACACCAACGTCAACAAAAACACCAGTCAAAGCAGTCGATGCTGCGGCAAAACAGTCGACGACAACAGCAACGGAGACATTACCACAAGCTGGCGAAGATAAGCCATTCCCATACGCAGCAACAGGAGCAGGTCTTGCTGTCGTAGGTCTTTGGTTACTCGTTCGTCGTGGAGCTTAATCATTACAGGGGGACCTTCTACAAGGAGGTCTCTTTTTTGATGTGTGTATTCTTTGACACACACGCACACATGTGTGTATAGTAATGGTATTACTAAAAGGAAAGAGGGATGACGATGTTAACGACAAAACAGATTAGTGAATTGTTGCGCGTCTCAGAAGAAACGGTCCGTCGCTGGATTCGAACAGGTGAATTACATGCCGAACAGGACGGAAAAGGGTATCTCGTCGATGAGTTGGCACTGAAACGTCTCGTTGATCAGAAGTCACAAATTCCGGGTACGGCGATGAATAAGATTCTCCCACTCATCCAAGACATGTTCGGACCGGAAGCAGCGCAGTTCGCAAAATCGAACCTGTTCGATCCACTCCGTCAATCGATGGAACAGGCACCATCGAAACCGGAAGCGTCGACAGAGTCACTCGCAGAAGAACTCGATCGCCTGAAACGGAAAAAACGTCGTCTTGAACTCGAGCATGAACTGAAGTTACTAGAGATTGAAGAAAAAATCGCAGCGATTGAACGGAAAGTCCAGTCGTAAAGACAAAAGTGATGTCCCCGATATAGGAGACATCGCTTTTTTCGTTTCGCTACAAGAAAAACCCACTTCACGAGGCGGAAGGGGTTTTGTCGTTTGCGTGTTTCTTTTTACGTTTCCAGTACCAGTAGGCAAGTCCCAGTCCAATCGGGATTGCGACCAGGTACGGATTGGCTTCGATGAAGCCGATCATCTCAAAGAGCGCGAACCATCCACTGAGTAAACCGAGGATGAGTAAAATCGTCCGTAGTGCTTCGGGAAGCTTGCGGATCCGATACGCAATGAGACAGACGAGGCAAAAGATAATAATAGCCACGAGCATTCCTCCCATTCCCGTAATCCAGTATAGCGTATTCGGAAAGCTTTTTCGATGCACAAATCTTCTGCTCTCCCGTATAGTGGAGACAGAGAAACTATCGAAGGACGTGATGGAATGCAACTGACAGTGATTGGAACAGGATATGTCGGTCTTGTGACGGCCATTGGACTAGCTGAAAATGGACATAACGTGACATGTGTCGACTTGAACGCTGATCGGATGGCCCAACTGACACGAGGAATCCCACCGATTAAGGAAGAGGGAATCGAAGAAGCGTTAATCGCGAATCAACAACGAATGACGTTCACGACGGAATATCCAGTCGCAAAGACATATCTTGTCGCTGTCGGAACACCAGAGAAAGCGGACGGCAGTTGCGACTTATCGGCGGTAGAAGCTGTTGTCGCCCATATTGAACGAATCGCGCCAAGTGCGGCTGTCGTCATTAAATCGACAGTGCCACCTGGTACGACGATGCAACTGGCGATGCAGTATCCAACGTTACGCTTTGCAATGGTGCCTGAATTTTTACGAGAGGGTACAGCACTCGCTGATATGCGACATCCTCACCGTGTCGTCATTGGAACGAATGTTGAAGACTTATCAAACGAGCTTGCGACACTATTTGCGACGACCGCTCCTCTCGTCGCAGTCGATCCGACGACGGCAGAGTTGACGAAGTATGCAGCGAATAGTTTTTTAGCAGTGAAAATCAGTTTTATCAATGAAATCGCGCGACTAGCAGATGCAGTTGGTGCTGATGTCTCTGATGTCGCAAAAGGCATCGGTCTTGATCCGCGGATTGGCTCCTCGTTCTTACGAGCTGGAGCTGGATATGGCGGCTCCTGTTTCCCGAAAGACATCGCAGCACTTACGACGCTCGCTCGTCAGCATGATCAGCAACTTCACGTCATCGAAGCAGCTGATAAGACAAATGAAGCACAACTGGACTATGTGTTACAAAAAATCCAACCGCGGACAGGAATGCGCGTGGCGCTACTCGGTCTCGCCTTTAAACCAGGAACGGATGACTTACGTGATGCGCCGGCATTACGACTAGCGACACGTCTTGAGCAATTCGGTGTCATCGTAACCGGATATGACCCTGTTGCGCGGACGCTACTCGACCAAAAGCAAACGGTCGAAGAGGCGTTACAGGACGCAGATGTTGCCGTCATCATGACGGAGTGGGAAGAACTCCGTCGTATCACACCAGAGCAGTTCATTCGTCAGATGCGTCAGCCACGTGTCGTCGATGGACGTAACTGTTGGTCGTTTATGGACCATCCGGGTGGTGTTCAATACGAAAGTATTGGACGCCCTTCTAAATCATTTTCGAACAATCGTACCATTTGACCTGTCATGATAGGTGAGACCCACGCGGACTCACCTATTTTTTTGATGAAAAGGAGCAGACGAATGGTCATTGATTATTTCGCAGTCTTACCGAGTGGTAAAAAAGGAGCGCTAGAGCCGCACTGTCTGACGCAAGGCACCTGGTATCAGCGTATCAATGAGGAGTTGTTCCGGGCAATTCATTACGGGGCGGGCATCATCCGGATACGAGACAAGGGAGCGGAGCTGCGGATTCCGATTGAGTTTGGGTTCGGTTATGTCCTTCAGTACTTGCGCCAGTTCACGGAAGCGGAGCGACAGGACGGACGAAAGCGTCATGTCTTGCAACGTCAACTTGATTGGATTGGTCGTGGATTACCGATTGAACTCAAACGACGTGGATCAAAAATCGAGATGTGGGCCGATGATGTGCATCGTCTACATCGTGAATCATTTCTTCGAGCGATCGAAAAAGCGGATCATTTCATTTCATGAAACCAAACTTTATTTTAATAAAACGAAAACAAGACAAAAATTTAATATAATGTAAGCGTTTTCTTTAAGGAGGTAAATCCAAAAATTAATTTCCATGTACAGCCTATATAAATATATTTTACCTTACTACTATTCACCTATTTTTTACAAAAAATCTATTGTGGCGTCTTTCCTAGTTTTGTATATTTGACGTGTAGCATTCTTACCGATTCTCAAAAACGAAATGGTGGAATGCACGAATCTACAATAAAAATGGCTTTTTGAAGCGATTTTGGCAGTGTCTTTAGTTCATCCCAATCGGATACATATGAATCACGGATAGATCGTCTTGATGATAGACGAATGATCGCACGTGAAACAGAACGTACTCCTCCTAAGACGACTAAAGAATTTTTTGACTGCTCTAAAGTAAAATATTTCTATATTTTACTTATATTGTAGATTTAAAATTGGGATTTTCGCTTTTGATTTGTTAGAAAAGAGGAGGAATAGTAAACATGGGTTATTCGAAGAAAACGAACAAATTGTACGCTGCTGCAGCTGCGCTTGCAGTCACGGCGTCTGTCGTAGCTCCGGTTGCTGCTGATGCAGCATCGAAGGTCTCGGTTAAATACATCTCTCCAATCTTGATGAAACATGCAGGTGGTTCGAAATACGCAGTCAAGAAATTGACGCTTCCGACGAAAGTCAAAGTCAAACTTTCAAACGGTAAGTACGAGATGCGCTCAGTCAAGTGGAGCGGTTCTGTCAAATTCGAAAAGAAATACATCAACAAATACCAAGTTCTCTACGGTAAGGTAGCCGGTACGACGAAGAAAGCAGTTCTTAAAGTCGAACTTCAAAACTATGTCGTAGATATCATCGAACCAGTCCTCGAACCGGTTGCTGTTGGCGGAAAAGTTCAATTGCCAAGCACAATCAACGTTCAATACAAATCAGGTATCATCGTCAAGCGCCCAATTAGCAAGTTCAACCTCAAAACTCCATCGACTTCAAAAGCAGGCAAATATAAATTAGCTTACACGTACAAAGGTGCTAACTCTGTCGTAACAGGTTACATCAACTACGAAGTTAAGGCAGCAAACATCTCGAACGTCATGGGAAGCGTTGATGATCAGAAGCTTTCAGTCAAAGCAGACGTCATGTACCCAGCAGTGGGCGCGAAGGCAGAACTCTTGATCTACCCAGGCAAAAACATGTCAGCTACACCAATCGTAGCAAAAGGAACGCTCTCGAAAGGGAAGTTCATGGCATCGCAAGGTGGTATTCCAGAAGGAACACACAGCTATGTCGTCAAAGTCGGCGCTGTCAAATCAACTGCGATGGACTTCACGATTGCAAGCACAGTCCTCGCTTCAGCAAAAGCAATCGGCAAAGAGAGAGTCGAAGTTTCATTCTCGCGTGCCGTTGACTCTGTCACAGCAGACAACTTCAAAATCGCAGGTGCGACAGTTAAATCCGCGACACTTAGCCCAGACAAGAAATCAGCTGTTCTTGAAGTGGAAGGACTCGAGTATGGCAAAGACTACTCAGTTGACGCGAAAGGGATCATGGTCGGTGGCGTCGCGAAGGATCTCGGTTCGCTCAGCTTCATGACACAAAGTGTTGAAGATATCTGGATGCTAGAAGTATCACCAAAAGCTTCGACAATCGTTGCGAACGGAGCAGATAACACTGAAGTGACATTCGCTCTCAAAAACAAAGCGACTGGTGAAGTGGATAAAAATGCAGATGATATCGTCTTGAAATTATCGACATCATTCGGTGCTCTCGCGAAAGATCGTGTCACGATCCAAGACGGTAAAGCGACGGTTCTGTTGACGTCTGAATTCAGTAATACAGATATAGAAGCAATCATCAAAGCAGAAATCATTGAAACGGCAGCTGGTGACTACAAAAACCTAATCGGTAAGATTGCTGGAGAAACGAAAGTCAAATTCAGCACGATCGCTGTGACGCCTGCTCCAATTGAGATGATCAATGTTCTTGCAGCTGAGTCGAACCAAGCAGATCGCGTGACGATTTTCCTCGATAAAGCCGTCTCACGTGAACTTCTTCTTAAATCATTTGGACTCAATAAAGTCATGCAAGGTCTTCATGAAGAAGATTACCTCGCAAACGATAACATCCAAATCGAACAATTCGAGGGAACAAAACGTGTCATCGGTGTCAAAGCAGTTCCTTCGAATCCAAAAGCATTCGAGTTGATCTTGGACAAAGAAACACCACTCCAAGATAACGCAGTCGTTAAGCTGACAGCGAAAATCACGAGCAACACGGATACAGAAGTCAAATCAAAAGCAAGCTTCAAGTTAACAGATGCTCGTCAGCCTGAAGTCACTTCTGTTAAGGCTGTAGGGTTGAATCAACTCGAAGTGAAATTCTCTGAATCTGTTGCTACGGCTGATTTCAAAATCGACGGTCAGTACGGCGGGAAGTACTTCGACGTCCTCCATTATGGATTTGATAATAAAATGGGTGTCGATCGCCGCGATACAGTCAAAATCACTTTAAAAGATAACTATCCAGGTCTTAAACAAGGTTACTTCGCAGCGGGTAAACACTCACTTCAAGTATCAAGCATTTACGACTATGCAGCGCTTTCTGATGAAACGAATATCGGTACGACTCAAAACCTTGACTTCACAGTTGCAGCAGACACGGTTAAACCGACAGCTGGTGTTGTAGTTGAGTCGCCTGAACAATTCCGTATCATGTTCAGTAAAGGTCTTAAAAAAGCGAACATCTTAGCATTGCTTGATAATGAATTGAAGTTTGAGCGTTACAACTCGAATACGAAGAAATATGAAGACTTCAGCAAATATGTCGACGTCACGTCGTATAACAAAGAGACGGGCGAAGCAGTCATCGAGTTGATGAAGGACTGGACGGAAATCTATGATACCGTCAACACGAAAGAAAACTACTACAACGATAAATTCCGCATCACACTCGCGAAAGATGCGATTCAGGCTGAAGCGAATGGAGAGAAGAATGACGCACTCGTGCTTGATTTGAACTATGATGGGTCTCCTCTTAATTCACCAGATCTGAAGAGTGCTGAGATTAACACGATTGATCGCTTAGCACCAAGTAATGATTTCGTTGTTATGATGAGTGAGCCTGTTAAAATCCGCGATCTCGATGAGTACAACACGCCACTCATTAATAGTGATGGTGTAGTCTTACCTCCAAAGACAACTGTTGAATTCATTGGTAAAAACAAAGACGGAAAAATCGTTACAATCGATGGTTCGGTCCTTAATTACACGGATACAACAGACAAAAACTTCCGCGTCGCAGCAAACGAGAATCTACAAAAGCTTGTTGACATGGAAGGTTACGGTGAAGAGTGGAAAGTCGTCGTCAAATCACTTTCGGATGATGTCGGCAACACAGTTGCGACAGCGACACATGATTTCAAACTCATGAAAACACCACCAACACCAGTCTTATCACCATTTGAAATCCTTAAGGTCACTGCTAATGAGAAAAACGAGAAAGATGTCATTCGCATCAAATTCACAGAGGGCGTTCAGTACTCTGGTATGTACGATGCGACAAGTACAGCGAATTATGTCCTGAACGGAAAAGCACTTCCGGTCGGAACAACGATTTCGCTTGCTGACTCAGATGACATCGTATCGAACGGGCTTGATATCGTGAAGATCAAAGTTCCAGCTGGTACGCTGAAAACGTTATCGAACGTCATCGTCGTCAACAAAGATCTTCAGTCGTATGACAACTCTGTCTTGACTGGTGGTTACGAGAAAGCTGTTCTTCTCGGATTGAACTAAGCAATGAAAAACTCTTCCTACTTCGGTAGGGAGAGTTTTTTTTGTGACAAAATAGCGCAATCGATTGCATTTAGATAAATTCATTTACCTATTTTTAAAAAATACAACTGTCTTTACTTTGAAAAAAGATGTTAAATTATGTTATGTCATTTGGAATTTTAGGTATAAATAATCAGAAATATATATTACTCAAAGGGAGATTAGACTCATGAACAAGACGAAAAAAGTCTCGACAGGTTTGCTTGCGGCATTGGTCGCGACAAGCGGACTAACGTATGCACCAGAAAGCGCAAAGGCTTTCGCACCAAGTGAAAAACTCGACAATCGCGTTATTTTCCAAAGCTTCAGCCTGTATCAACCGTACGAAAGCAATATGTACCGGACGCTTGCTAAAAAAGGTGATTTGCTCAACTCGTGGGGTGTAACAGATGTATGGTTGCCACCTGCGTATCGTTCATTCGATATGGCACGTTACATGGAAGGCTATGCAATCGCTGACCGTTATGACCTCGGTGAATTCCCACAAGGACCAGGTGGAGCGGTTGCGACGAAATACGGTAAAGCCACACAACTCGAGATGATGGTCGACATGTTGCATGACGACAACATCAAAGTCCAGATGGATCTCGTTCCGAACCAAATGCTCGGTCTCAACAAACGTGAAGCTGTTTTCGTTCGTCGTGCGACAAACTCAGGTGAGCCGTTCGCGAACCCATACACAGGCGGAGAAAAAACGAAGACCCTCGCAACGCCTTACCTCGCTTATACAAAAGGTGGCGGTATGGGACAAGAAAAATACGGTTACCTCAAAGAGTGGAACAAATCGTTCATCAATGGGACATCGCTACAAGGGCAGGGTGTGGGCCGCGTCATGACGGACAAAGACGGGAAACCATACCGTTACTTCGGTAAAGACGATGCGAAGAACTACTTACCAGAATGGTTGCTTGACGCAGCGAAGACACAGAACTTGAATGTCGTCGATACGTACCTCGCAGCAGATGGCTGGTATGAAGTCTCACCAGAGAACTGGAAGCCGATGCTTTCGCAATATGCGAAGGATGAAGGATATCTCGAGTACATGAAACAAAATGGCTTCGAAACAAAAGAAGCTTTGCTTACTTCAAAGGAAAACGAAAAAATCGCTTCGTTGACGGAAGAATACATGAAGACACAAGCTGCGTATGGTTATGGATCAGAAGAACGTTCATACCAAAACGATAACTCAGGCATCGACACCGAAGATCAGTTCCTCTTCGTCGATGAGACTGGTTTCCCAACGCAGGCATACAACAAAACGATGACGAACAACGATGAGTTCTTGATCGGTGTTGACCTGGCGAACTCGAACCCAGAAGTCATCAAGGAACAAAAGAACTGGATGAAGTGGATGCTTGAAACATACAAGTTCGACGGTTTCCGAATCGATGCAGCATCACACTATGATACGAGAATCTTGAATGCAGAAGCAGAAGTATCAAAAGCGCACTTCGGTAAAAAAGATTACCTTAGCTACATTGAGAGCTATAAAACAGAACAGAATGCTTACATGAAAGCCAACAATAACGAACAACTCGTCATGGACGGAGAGCTCTATTTCACGCTTCGCACAGCACTTACGTCTTCGAACAAACGTGCACTCAGCGACTTAGCGAAAGTTTCAGTCGTTAACCGTGAAGGTGACGGGGCGACGAACGTTCAAGCGAACTGGTCATTCGTCAACAACCATGACCAAGAGAAAAACCGCATCAACCAAATCATGCTTGATACGTACGGCATCAAAACGAATACGCAGTACGGAAAAGACGGCGAGCCGAAGTCGTTCGAGAAGCTCTATAACAAAGAAGATGAAGCAAAAGCACTCGCGATCTACAACAAAGAGCTCGCAAGTCCAACGAAGAAATACTCGACGGAAAACGTCGTTGCACAATACGCGTTCCTTCTTTCGAACAAAAACACGGTCCCAACGGTCTACTACGGTGATCTCTATCAGACGGATGCATCGTACATGTCGAAGACGACACCGTACTATGACGAAATCACGAATCTCCTAAAAGTCCGTAAGCAGTATGCGTACGGTAAACAGCACGTCGCTTACCACACATCGAACACGTCAAAAGAAGCGGGTAAAGACTTGATCTCAAGCGTCCGTTTCGGAAAAGACCGTAACACAGGTGTCGCGACCGTCATCGGGAAAAATGCAGGTCTAAATACGACGATTCCAGTCAACATGGGTAAAACACACGCGAACCAAGTCTTCGTTGATGCAAGTGGCGTCACGAACACGAAACTCGTTACAGATAAGAACGGTATCTTGACGGTTCCAGTCAAAGGAATCAAGACGGCTGAAGTCAACGGTTACGTCGGCGTCTTCGTTCCGCAAGCAACAAAAGCACCAGTCGCAACGATCAAAGCCGGTGCCGTCTATCAAGGGAAAACGTTGAACTTGAAAACGACAATCGCAAACTCAAAAGCAGCGATCGCTTCGACACGCTACCGTGTCCTCGATACAAAAAAAGCGACAGTTGATTCAAAAGGTCGCCTGACAGGTAAAGCAACAGGCAAGACGACAGTGGAAGCAACTGTCACGTTAAAAGACGGTTTTGTCTTAAAAACAGTTTTACCGATCGAAACAAAAGCGAACAGCGTCACGCTGAAAGCCTCAAAAGCAACACTGAAGAAGAACCAGACGACACGGATTGCCTATACTTCAGCAACGGATAAAATCAAATCCGTTCAGTATACGTCAGCAAACAAAAAAGTCGCACAAGTCTCGTCACGCGGTAACGTCAGAGGCATTAAAGCAGGCAAAACGACGATTCGTGTCACGTACACGACAGCGGGTAACTACAAAGTCGTTAAAACATTCACAGTCACCGTCAAGTAACATCAAACACTACTCTCAACGCGAGAGTGGTGTTTTTTTTGATTTGCGTCAATGTTTCACTATATTCCACATAATTCCATCTAATCCGGGTATTAGTAAGAAAGACCTAGAGGGAGGAACGATGATGCGCACATGGATAGCAGGGAGTCTAGCACTTGGTTTGATCTTTAGTACGGTACCGGTCAATGCAATCGAGAAAAAAGAGGCGATTCGTCCTGCGACATTGGCGAAAGCAAAAGAAGTACCAGCCTTTTCGAAACAAGCGGGGAGTGCCTTAACAGGACGATTTGATTCAAAAGGATTAGCAGTCTGGTATTTTGACGCGAAGGATTTTGTCGCGAAAGGTACACACTTCGAGTTCGAGCTTGATTACAACACGTACGGGACGATGTTCGCGAGCAAAGCGGACGCTGAAGCGGGACGGATCTACAATCGCTATTACCAAGTCACGGATGATACGCTCTACTTCCCGCTCAGTTGGAGTGGACGGCAGTACTTAGTGCTCGAAGGGTATCCGGGCGACCGCTACTCCGTTCCTGCCTATATCTCACGTTACGAACCGATCGAGGAATCGATGACGGCAGCCGTTCAATCGGTCAAACCGGCACTGCTCGTGCAGACGCGCCCTGGTGCGATGCGAGCGCAAGCCTTCGGCGCCTTAAAAGTAGAGTCGGTCGCGTCAGAGCTTCGAATCGAGCGACTCGTCTATGCTTCCTATGCGGAAGCGAAAGCAGCGCAACAGAAATTCGAACGCTCATCAGCTGTCGCGTTCGCGGAGTTCGATGCACCAATTCAAGCATTCGGAGTCGATGCCTATCAGAAATATCAATGGTCGCTGCAGAATACGGGGCAAAAGAAAGGTCTCAAAGGGGCGGATATCGGTTTCGTCGCCATGCAAAAACGGATCAAAGGTAAAAAGTTATCTGCAACCAAAGTCGCAGTCCTTGATTCTGGTATCAATCCGAGTTACGCCGACTTCGCAGGGAAAGTCCGCATGGATCTTGGCTATGATTTCATCAATGGCGATAAGAGCGCCTGGGATGATAACGGACATGGCTCGCATGTCGCGGGGGTCATTGCGGCGGGTGGAAATAACACATACGGGATGACTGGCATCAATCCGATGGCGACGTTGATTCCGATCAAGGTCCTCGATGACTCAGGCGCTGGTTCAGTGTCAGGACTCGTCAAAGGCATTCAGCATGCGACGAAACAAGGTGCTCGGGTCATCAACATGAGTCTCGGCGGTAGTTCTTCTTCGAAATCGATCGAGTCGGCGTTAGCCGCAGCGGTCAAGAAGAACATCTTGATCGTTGCGGCATCCGGGAACGAAGGGCGTGGAACGATTGCTTATCCGGCTCGTTCGAAATATGTCTTGTCGGTCGGGGCGACAGGACGAAAAGATACGAAAGCCTCGTTCTCGAACTACGGGACGGGACTCGACCTTGTCGCACCGGGTGTCTCGATTCCAAGTTACCTCGCAGATGGGGAGTTGCTGTACGGTAGCGGAACCTCGATGGCGACGCCACACGTCGCTGGTGTCGCGAGTCTCTTGATCAGTTTGAAGCCGTCTTTGAAGGCAAGCAGTGTCGAAAGCATCCTCAAGAAATCGGCAAAAGATCTCGGGAAAAAAGGCTATGATACGAGCTATGGTGCTGGTCGGTTGAACGCCGATAGCGCCGTCAAACTGATTCCTTAAATCATTAAAGAGGTCCTGTGCTGACAGGGCTTCTTTTTTTCGGCCATTCATCGATTGATGGAGGTGAAAAGAACTAGAAAAATCAATTTTTTCCATTATAATGAAAAAGGATACAACGATAAGGAGTGAAATCAAATGAAAAAGGTCATCGTCAGCGCTCTCCTCGTGAGTGCATTTAGTACATATACGTTGGATACGACGGAAGCGGCGACAACGGCTAAAAAAGTGCCAGCCATCGAAGCGAAAACGAAAAAAGGCTATATCAAAGGAAAGTTCGATGCAAGTGGGAAAGCGTTGTTCTATTTCGATACGAAAACCTATCTTGCCGGCGGAACACACTTGAAGTTCGCCTTCGATGCTTCAAAGAAAGCGACCGTCTATACGTCACAGATGGAATATAAACAAAAAGATCCGTACGCGCGGTACGCGAACAGTAAAAAGACACTCTTTTTCCCACTGACGTGGAGTGGGCGACAATACATCGAAGTGACGGGAGCGAAGAATAAGGCGTTCACGATTCCCTATAAGCTCGAACGCCTCGAACCAATTCGTGAATACGCGACCAAATCGGCAACAACTGGACGAGCGACGAGTCTCGTCGTCCGTCTGAACGGGGCGACGAAAGCGAGCACGTTATCACGGACGTCGCGCGCCGCTCATCATGAAACGATCGACAGTACGCTACGACTCGAGAAGTTCTCCTACAACAGCTTCATTCAAGCGATGGCGGCGAAACGCCAACTTGAACAAACGAAGGGCGTCCGGTACGTCGAACTCGATCAACCGATGAAGTTACTCAGTACCGATCCCTTCCAGTCCGTCCAGTGGGCATTAAAAAACACCGGGCAGCGTGGAGGCGTTAAGGGAGCGGACATCGGTTATCACGCGATGGTCAAGCGGATTGCCAACAAATCACGTTCAACCGTTCGCGTGGCGGTCGTCGACACGGGCATCAATCCGACCTATGCGGATTTCGCCGGACGTGTCCGGATGGATCTCGGATACGATTTCGTTCATAAGCGCCAGCTCGCTTATGACGATCATGGGCACGGGACACACGTCTCCGGTGTCATCGCCGCAGCGTCGAACAATGGTTACGGGATGACGGGAATCAACGACCGGGCGAGCATCATTCCGATTAAAGTCATCTCGCGTAATAATTATGCGTCGAACTCGAATATCGCGAAAGGTATTCTGTTCGCCGTGAAACAAAAGGCGAAAGTGATCAACTTAAGTCTTGGCGGTGGCGGTGTTTCCCTGGCGATTGAAGATGCCTTGGCGGAAGCGCGCAAGAAAGGGATCTTCGTCGCGGCGGCGACCGGAAACGAAGGGGCGTCGAAACTGTCCTATCCGGCACGATCGAAATATGCCTTTTCGGTCGGGGCGACAAACCGATCGGATAAACGGGCTTCGTTCTCGAACTATGGTGAGGGGCTTGATCTCGTCGCACCGGGGCAAGACATCGCGAGTTACCTGCAAGATGGCGAATCGATCTTTTGGAGTGGCACGTCGATGGCGACACCGCATGTCGCAGGCGTCGCGAGTGTCCTCTATAGCTTGAAGCCGAGCATCAAGGTGACGGACGTCGAATCGATCCTCCGCAAGTCAGCGGAAGACCTCGGCAAAAAAGGTCGTGACACGACGTACGGATACGGTCGCTTGAATGCTGATCGTGCCGTTCAGCTCGTGAAATAAAGAGAGGGGATCAAACGATGAAAGTACTCGGAAAAGTGTTGGTGATCGTACTATTGGCGATAGCGTTTTTAGTTCCGGATACAGCATTAGCAGCAACAAAAGAAGAAACGCGCTTAACAGAATTGTATAAGGACTTAAAGCATGGGATGACAATCGAGCAGGTCGCTACAACACTTTATGGAAAAGAAGCCGAAAAACACATTCGATATCGGAAAGGACAGCCGACGATTTTACGCGTGCCGATCAATGACGAAACAGTCGAAGAAGGGCATAAGCAATTGATTCAAGTGATGGAGGATCGCTCCGTGAAGCAAGGTCCAAGCCTTGTCCTGCATTTCATGACAAAGAAAAGAAGTAACGTCTATCGATTGGTCATTAAAGGCGTTTTCATCGAGCGGAAGTCAACGACGGGGTACCGTGAGAGTACACGTCAGCTGAAACAAGGTGCGAAGCCGGAAAATGGAATGACGGAAAAACAAATCGACGCAATGCTCACGGGCAAAGGACTAGGTCATTGGACGACTGTTGCCAATATGAATACGACGTCAGGCTATTCGAAAGAGGAAGTTCGTCGGGGCTTTCAGGAATTGTATCGGATCAAGACCTATATATTTCCGACTTCACAAAAAAATAAGTGGAAAGAAATCAATTTCGCCTACAGTCACGAACGAAAAAAGTTTGTCGTAGATAATATCCGTATAGTAGGACCGAACGATACGGCGCCAGAGTTTTAACGAAGTACGTCCAGTTAACAAATGAACAAAAGTGGATCGTGTCGAAAATCATAGTCAGTATTAAAAAGGAGCTTGGAATATGAACACAACATTCATGAAAATCACGGTGGCGACGATCATCGCGGGATCAACACTCTTTAGTGGAACAGCATCTGCTGCAACGAAAGTTGAGACGACAGCAACGAATCAATACACAGCACTCAAAGCGGGTATGACGATGGAGCAAGTCGCAAAAGTCTTATACGGCAAAGACTACAAAAAACAATTAACGACGAAAAGCGGTTCACAAGTATTGAAGACGAAAGAAGAGTTTAAGGACGTTGAAGATAAGCGTAAAGAAATTTATTACGAAATCTATGATCGGAAGGCAAAGATTCCTCCGACTTTGATGTCGCTCGGTTTCATGACGAAAAAGAACGATTCCGTGTATCGTCTTATTTCAAAACAAGTCGAAATGGGACGGAATACATATTCCGAATACCGAGAGAGTACACGGAAGTTAAACGCGGGCGCTAAAATCAAGACGGGAATGACGGAGAAACAACTCGATGGTGTGCTCTCGGGGTCTGGTCTTGGGGAATGGGCTGGATTGCTTGAGGAAGATGCACGAAGCGTCTTCAGTGCGAAAGAAATCAAAGACTATGAGATTGAAGCGTTTAAAGGAAAATTGTATGTCTTCCAAAAATCGACGAAATCACGTGTTTACATTGAGATGAGTTATGACACGAAAAAGAAAGCCTACGTTATTGAAAATCACGAGACATTCTAAAAAGGAGATAGGAACATGAAAATGACATTTACGAAAGTTGCAGTAGCAACAGTACTCGCAGGAACGACTTTATTTGGAGGAGCAGCCTCTTCAGCGACGAAAGACGAAACGAAAGTCACCGACCGTTATACCGCATTAAAAGCGGGGATGACAATCGAGCAAGCAGCAAAAGTCATCTATGGAAAAGACTATAAGAAACAACTGACGAAAAAGAGTGGTTCGACGGTACTAAAGAAAAAAGCAGAGTATACAACCGTTTCACAAGGTCAAAAAACAACGGCATACACGTTCACTGATGAAAAGAACTTTACGAATATGTCTATTTTCCAGTTCATGACGAAAAAGAACAGCTCAGTTTATCGTCTGACAGGAAAGTCGTTAGATCTGTTTCGTGTTGACAGTTACTCAGGTGCGCGTGAAAGTAAGATGAAACTGCTAAAAGGAAAGAAAATCAAGACGGGAATGACGGAGAAACAATTGGATGCAGTATTATCTGGAACTGGTCTTGGTGAGTGGACAGGAGTGGACTCGATTGACTGGACATCGATTCAATCGAAACAAGAACTGGATTATGGACTCGGAATCAAAGCGCTCTCAAAAACGTACGTATTTCCGACTTCGACAACACAACGTAAACTCGTCATTCTGAACTATGATTATGAGAAGAAAACCTATAAAGTAGCTAGTCAAACATCACTCTAATGAACGAAGGAGCTTATCTGAACGATAGGCTCTTTTTTTCATCTTTTCCCGTTTTTGACAAATCCCTCTCAAATTTCGTTATACTCGGACTGTAAGTCTTTTTATACATAACCGATATTAACAAGAAGCAAAACACAGAAGGGAATGGACGCAGTTGGAACGAGTCAAAAAAAGACGTAAGGTGAAAAAACGCTGGACGCCACTGAAAATCATGCTATTGATTGCACTTGTCCTCGTCGTCGGTGTCGGCGGATTCATCGGCTATACATATTATCAAGTCGACCAAACGGTCAAAAAAATTCAATCACCCGTCAAGAATACGGGAGACAAAGTCGTCGAAGAGCAAAAGCCGGTCTCGGTACTATTACTTGGTGTCGACCAACGTCCAGGCGAGCGCGGGCGTAGTGACTCAATCATGGTCATGACATTGAACCCGACACGAAATGAAAGTCGATTGATCAGTATTCCCCGGGACACGAAGGTTGATATCGTCGGAAAAGGAACAAATGATAAAATCAACCATGCGTATTCATTCGGTGGACCGGAGATGGCAATCAAGACGGTTGAAAAATTCCTCAATATCCCGATCAACTACTATGCAGAGATCAATATGGAAGGGTTCACGTCGCTAGTTGATGCAGTCGGTGGGGTGACGGTCAATAATGATATCGACTTTACTGTTGAAGGAACGCATTTTGTTGTCGGGAAAAATAACTTAGATGGAGCAGCCGCATTGAAATTTACACGGATGCGTTACGAAGATCCACGTGGCGACTTCGGTCGTCAGATGCGACAACGGGAAGTCATTGCCCAAGTTGCGAACAAATTGTCATCCGATGTATCAGTCGGAAACTTCAATGCGATCATGGATGTCGTCGGAAAGAACGCTCAAACGAACGTTTCGTTCAAGCCGATGCGTACACTGGCTTTCGATTATATGGATGCCTTCCGTAACCAAAAGAACTTGAAGCTTGAAGGAACAGGTGGAAAAGAGGGAGACGGAATTTACTATTGGCATCCGACAGACGATTCATTGAAAGAAACACAAACAGCATTGCGTTATTCACTTGATATGGAATGATAAAAAGAGGCTGGGACATAACT